>JARBUO010000137.1 GCA_029239605.1 Bacillota bacterium
AGCCGATTGGACTTTCCGTTCCCCACCATATTGGAAAAGGATGGTCCGCTGCTGAAAAACCGATAGCTACGCTGTACTTTGTTAGGATTCCATTGCTCCGAATGCGGAGAAACCCGGGGGTCATCGTTAGCATCTGAATGCGGAGAAACCCGGGGGTCATCGTTAGCATCTGAATGCGGAGAAACCCCGGAGTCATCGTTAGCATTTGAATGCGGAGAAACCCGGGAGCCATCGACGGCGCCCGAATGCGCCGAAAGCTGTGCAATCAGCTGTGCCTCCATCTGCTCTTTTGCAATTTCCGACTCCACCAGCTGGCGGAATGCTGGATGATAGCCACCTGCGATTGCTCCGTTTTCATGAATGAGATCCGTACTTTTCAAACCGATTCGGATCACATTAATATCGGCTTTCGTGAGAATACAATACATTTCCTTAGCGGTTCGGATTGCAGCTTCAGTGGTCAGCGGAATGTATTGACCGCTTTTGTACAAATCGTATAATGCTGTATCCTGAATGATTACTGTGGGATAAAGTCTGGCAATGGACGGACCGATTTTGACTGCTTCTATGGCCGAATTCACTGACTTTTCATGGGTGTCTCCCGGAAGACCGATCATAAGCTGGAGCCCAAGGGTAAATCCATAGGCCTTAATCAGTTCAGAGGCCTCGAAAACGCAGTCTCTGTCATGACCCCGGTTTGAGAGACTTAGAACTTCTTCGTCAAGAGACTGAACACCAAGTTCGATGATATCTGTTCCAAAGTTCTTCAGGTTGTCCAGAATTTCTTCATTGATATAATCCGGGCGGGTGGATAGATGAATTTTCCGGATGAGGCCCCGATCCTTATATTCCTTTGCAACGGACAGATATTCCCGCTGAAGCTCCATGGGAATGCCCGTAAAGCTTCCTCCGTAGAATGCCATCTCTACTGTTTCAACTCCGCGGGAAGACAAGGTGGAAAGATAACGCTCGGCAGTGGCTTTCATGTCCTCAATGGTTACTGGAGAAGTTTTGGCGGTGATCTTCTTCTGATTGCAGAAGACACAATCATTGGGACAGCCCAGATGTGGGATAAATATGGGGATGATGGCGTGGGTCTTCATAGAATTTCCTCATTCCTAATCGATTTGCTTATAATTGGAAGATCGATCCGATGTCCTCCAACGGGGATTCCCTGAAATATACCGTATTCAAGCCTTTGTTCTCAATGAAGTCCGTGATACGCTTAAAGTCAGGGTGAGCGGAAAGATCCCCGTTAAATATCATTTCGTCGTCGACTCTGCCGGATGCGCCGCCAAGAAAGCCGTAAGCAAAACCTTTGAGGCAGACGTGACCTTTTGATATGAGCAGGATATCCAGAGGATACTTTGCTAAACTGGCCGCAATGCCCTGATCGGAGGTAATCAGGGAGCGTTCGTCAACCACAACGAGATTGCATTTTGTGTAGCCCTGTTTTACATGAACTGTCTGAAGTTCGTATTGTTCTGCCATTTTCAGAATGGATGAATCCGTATATTGCAAATTGTGGATCAGATATGAACCCACCCAGGCTGCATTGTAGGCGATGTTGTACGGATAGCTGCTGCCTTTCAGAGGGCTGCCCAGGATATAGGAAATACCGCTTTCCTCCAGAGTGCTGTCTATATGGACAGCCTGCTCCGGGGAAAGAATCACTTCTTTTTTGATCCGGCAAAGGTAGAGATCGGTGTGATCAGAAACTGCGTCATAAACCGATGCGGTTTTCTTGATTTCAGCAATTCGGTGCCCTTTCTGCCGAAGATAATTCTTTAATGGATCATGTGTGTTTTCCGAAAGACAAATCATACTCATACTTTTATTATACCATAGAAACCTGATTTTATGGTATATGGCCATGCGGCTTTTCGCCAGAGGCAAAATTCTGGCACGGCACCGGTTGTATCTTGTTCGCGTTCTCAATATACTGCGGCTTTGATGCCATATTCTGTCTGGATATGGGTTGCCGCTTGTTTGAAGACTGATTTTGTTATACTATATATATGGAAAGGCATCCGGCGAAGCATAGGAGGAAACGTACAATGGTTACAATAGGAAATGATTGGGACAATGTCCTGGAAGATGAATTTGAAAAAGAATACTATCAGGAACTAAGAAAGTTTTTGGTCAGCGAATATAAGTCAAAGACGATATTTCCATCGATGTATGATATTTTCAACGCATTAAAATATACAGCATACGGAGATGTGAAAGCGGTGATTCTGGGACAGGATCCCTACCATGAACCGAATCAAGCCCACGGATTATGCTTTTCCGTGAAAAAAGGGGTTCCAAAACCCCCGTCGCTGGTCAATATTTTTAAGGAACTTGAAAGTGATCTGGGCATAAAACCACCGGATCACGGTTATCTGGAAGATTGGGCAAAACAGGGTGTTTTGCTGCTCAATACCGTTCTTACCGTTCGGATGGGGCAGGCAAACTCTCATAAAGGAAAAGGATGGGAGCGTTTTACAGACCGGGTGATCGAGCTGCTGAACCAAAGGGAAAAACCAATGGTATTCCTTCTGTGGGGGGCCAATGCCAAATCAAAGGCAGAACTGATCACAGGAAAACAGCATCTGATTCTTACCGCAGCTCATCCCAGTCCGCTCTCAGCACATAACGGATTTTTTGGATGCAGGCATTTTTCAAAGGCCAATGCGTTTTTGTCCGGTACAGAAGATGCCATCCGTTGGAAGATTGAGGCATAATAAAATAATTACATAATAAAAAGGAAGGAGTATGGGATAATGTCAATGATGTTTTTACTGGGAATCGGGGGTGCCCTGGTGGTGGTAGTTGTGATCGGAATTGTGCTTGCATTAAGCAACCGATGATTAAACTTCGTGATTTCGATTTTTCTGGGTACAATAAAAAGATCAAATAGGAGGGTATAAAAAATGGGAACTGGAACAGTAATGCTTATCGTTATCCTTGCTGTTATCGCATTGATAGCAATCTGGGGAATTTCAGTGTACAACGGATTTATCCGCTTGCGCAATATGGTGGAAGAAGCCTTTTCTACCATGGATGTCTATCTGAAAAAAAGGTATGACCTGATACCGAATCTGGTTGAAACAGTGAAAGGCTATGCCAAACACGAGTCCGCCACACTTGAGAAAGTTGTGCAGGCGAGAAATATGGCTGCTGGTGCAAATACAATTGAGGGCAAAATTCAGGGAGAAGACATGCTGCAGGGTACGCTGAAAAGCCTCTTTGCCATTGCAGAAGCTTATCCGGATCTGAAAGCAAATACTAATTTTATCGATCTTCAATCTCAGCTGCAAAGGATTGAGGATGAAATTGCCAACTCCAGAAAGTACTACAATGCTGTGGTGAAAGAATTGAATACCAAGGTAGAATCTTTCCCGAGCAATATCATAGCTGGCATCTTCCAATTTGGGAGAAAAACCATGTTTGAAGTGACAGATCAGGCTGAGCGGGAAAATGTGAAGGTTCAATTCTGATGTATACTGTTACTTCACTGAAAGGGGGTAAGTTTATTGCTGCGAAACAGGGCAAAATCATTGCCGCACTGTTGCTGGTCACAGCAATATTCTTCTGCAGCACGGTCTTCGCCGAGGCCGAAGCCTTTGATACAAATCGGTTTGATGTCAGTCTGATTCTGGATGAAAACAATTCCTTTGCGGTAACGGAGACCATAAAAGTTCATTTCAATGAAGCAAGACATGGGATCTATCGCTATATACCGTATCGGGGAATTACCACAAGGGAAATGAACGGAACAGAGATACAGGAGAAATACCGACTCAAAATATCGGACGTAAAGGTAGAGGGATACCCCTTTGAGACCTTTCGGGAAAATGGGAATCTTGTCATTCAAATCGGCAGCGGTGACGTCTATGTCAGCGGAGATCAGGAGTATCGGATTTCCTATCGCTGCACCCTTTATGATGACGAAAATACCGCATTTGACAGCTTTTACTGGAATATACTCCCCCAGGGATGGACCACACCCATTGAAGCTTCCAGTATGTCCGTCTCGATGCCAAAACCTTTTGACGCCGGAAAGGCAGAGTTTATAGCAGGTTCTTACGGCGGGACGGATATGGAAGCGGTACTTTGGGTTGCTGAGCAAACGGAGATCACCGCATATACAGCCAGGGTTCTTGAAACCGGAGAGGGAGTGACTCTTAACATACTTCTTCCAGAGGGGTACTTTACAGATGAACTGTCATTAGACTGGATGAAATGGGTCATGATGGCGCTTATTATCATTTCACCTTTGCTGAGCTTTCTGTTATGGCTTCGGTTCGGCAGAGATCCGCAAATCATCCGAACGGTGGAGTTTTATCCGCCTGATGGAATTACACCTGCTGAAACGGGCTATATCATCGATGGTGCGGTGGACACCAGGGACATCGTTTCTCTGATCATCTACTGGGCCAATGGAGGGTTCCTGAAAATCGAGGAAGGAGAGAAAAATCATTTTACGCTGATTAAGCTGAAGGAGCTTCCCGATACAGCCAGGACCTACGAGCATACCATGTTCCAGGGGTTGTTTGACGGGCGGGAAAGGGTAACCCCTGAGGATTTGAAAGAAGAATTCTATGGAACCTTTGAAGCGACGAAGGGACAGCTGAAAGCTTATTTTACAATCAATAAGGAGAACCGTGTCTTTACACAAAGTTCACTGGGAGCAAGGGCTATCGGCATTCTATTGATGGTGCTGCCATTGCTTGCTATGACGATTTTCGGAATTTTTCTCAACCGCTCCGAGGATTATTTGACAATTACCGCTGTACCAGCTGTGCTGTTTGCTGTTGCCGGGTTCAGTCTGTTCCTGACCGCCTATGACAGAAAGGACAGCTATTCCAAGGCCAGGCTGACAGGCATGAATCTTGGAGGTACGGTCTGTCTGGTGATTTTCGGAATCAGTGCTTTGGCTTACAGTTTCATCACACTCGGGAATCTGCTGCCCGGTTTATCGGTTATCCTTGCCTCTTTGATTTCGCTCACGTTCACCATGAGAATGAAACAGAGAACAAAGAAAAGCAGCCAGCTTCTGGGCCGTCTTCTGGGTCTGCGGGAATTCATCAGAATTGCTGAACTTGATCGTATTAAAAGGCTCGTGGATGAGCGGCCTGATTATTTTTATCATGTGCTTCCGTATGCTTACGTTTTCGGGCTAACGGAAAAATGGGCAAAGAAGTTCGAAACGATAGCGGTTCCACCTCCTGACTGGTATTCAGCAGGCTACGGAAGCCCTGTGTTCAACACGTGGATCTTCATGAATTCTTTCAATCACTATACCCATGCTATACAGCAGAATATTTCCATTCCGCCTGCTCCAACAGGAGGAAGTGGTGTGGGAGGCGGAGGCTTTTCAGGAGGCGGTGGTTTTTCCGGCGGCGGAATGGGCGGCGGAGGCGGCGGTTCCTGGTAAGATTTACTGATCCAACAACAAAACGGCGCATCGCGCCGTTTTTCTTTGAATCAGATTCATTTGCTGTTCAAAACGTTCTTCTTTTAAATCAGATTTATTTGCTGTTCAACCCTTTTCCATTGAATCAGATTATAGCTGTTCAATGGTAGGACTCACACCCCAGTATTCTTTCAGACGATTGTACTCTTCCCCGGCATCCGATTTGGATTTGCCGGTTTTTACAGCGCGGATCATGATATTTTTGGATGTGTGTTCCAGACTGGTAAACTCGATCAGCGAAACCTGATACCCCCGCTGTTCCAGTTTCAAGCTGCGCAGACCATCTGTGAGGATTGCGCAAAATCGTTCTTTCAAAATTCCATGTTTCATGATGGGAGCGTGAAGCTCGCTGCTCATCTGATCAAAGAGTTCGTGCTGGCAGCAGGGAACGGAAAGGATTACGGATGCATCCCAACCCACTGCTTTGATTAGTGCATAGTCCGTTGCGGTATCACAGGCATGAAGCGTGACAACCATGTCCGCCTTTTCGCCATCGGTATAATCTGCGATATCACCTATTTGAAACTGAAGGCCTTTGTAATTCAAATCCCTGGCGATGGTTGCGCAAAATTCTATCACGTCTTTTTTCAGATCAAGGCCAATGATTTCAACGTTTCTTCCAAGCTGCTTCCTGAGATAATAGTAGAGCGCAAAGGTAAGATATGCTTTTCCGCAGCCAAAATCGATGATGCGAAGCGGCTCCTGCTTCTTTGGGAGGCTGTCCAAAGCATCTGAAACGATTTCCAAAAATCGGTTGATTTGGCGGAACTTCGCATAATGTTTCTGAATCACATTTCCGGCTTGATCCATAACTCCAAGCCGAATTAAAAAATCACAGGGCGTATGGTCCGGAAGCAGATATTGCTTTTTTTTATTATGTTCCAGAGAAGAAAGTTCCTTTGTGGGAGGCTTTTTCAGAATGCGCGGCTTGTCTGGCCTGGCTGCAAGGATCTGATAATCACCTTCATTACTGAACAGATTTACCTGTTTAAATTCTCCTGCAATCAAATGATCACAGAATGGAATCAGCTGCTCCTGCTTCAGATTTTCGTGGGTGACCTTTCCGCTGTATTGGAATTCTGCTTGGTAGAAGACTTCGTCTTGCATCAGCACAGGACGAACCATTACCCGTTGATAGGGTATGGTTTTCTTGCGCAGCCCGCTGAATATGATTTTAATCAGGCTGCCATTTTCTATTGTTTCGCTTAATAATGCATTTATCTTGTCCATATCTTCATTGTAACAGTTTTCAGTGGAAATAAACAGATTTTTTTCATTCAGTGCTAAGCGCGTTTTAAGAAAGGAATTCCGAAATACTGGGAAACGCCGAGGGCCAGAATTCTTCCGATGGATTTAATATTGTCCTGAATCCACATTGCGTCCAGTGTATTGTCATGATACCCAAGTTCTGCAACCACTGAAGTTGCTTTCGTATCCCGCAGTTCCTGCATCGTACGGCTTGGCATTGTCGTAACCAGATTTGGCCGGGGATAGATTGCTCTGAGATTTTCTGCAATGATATAGGCAGCCTCCTGGCCTTTTGGATTATCTGCATAGTAAATAAAACTGGGGCCCTGAAGGGTTCCTGTCAGATATTCCGGTGAAGTGGTGGTCTGGAGACCCAGATGAAGATCATAATTTCCTGCATTGGACGCTTCGATACTGGCAGCAAGATCCTCTCCGGGTTTGCTCCGAGTTACCTCGATTCCGCTTCCCTCCAGATACGGAACCATAGCATCTGCGATCAAGTTCATGTAGTATTCCTCATAACCTCCGGTTACAAATTCATTTTTCTGATTGGAAGGGTTTAAATAAATCGTGGGCATAGACATTACCTCCTGCTGTCTTCGAGTTTATAACATTCCCATTTTATATTGGCTGCCGCTTTTGAAGAGGTTTGTGCCCCCAACATCAACAAAAGGGGTGCCAAGATATTCGGCAATGGATAGTACCAGCTGACGCGCGATTGTATCCACATTTTCTCTGATCCATTGTGCGTCCGTCTCGTTGTCATGATACCCAAGGTTGACAAGAACAGAGGGACGAGGCGTATCTCTGAGAATTCTGGAGGTTTTATTTGGGACACTTGTCACCAGGTTGGGATGGGGATAAATTGCCTTCAGATTGCTTTCCACCAGCTGGGCGGCTGATCTTCCTCTATGGCTGAATGCATAATAATATACCTCTGGACCCCGCAGACTGCCTGAGAGCTCATGAGGTGCGGAGGATGACTGCAGCGTAAGGACGTAATCGAAAGGCTGTTCATTGGTTTGTTCAATTACCTCGGAAAGAGAGTCCCATGGATTGCTCCTCTCAAACTGAATTCCGCTGGCTCTGAGATAGGGTATCATCGCATCAACAATGAGATTCATGTATTCTTCTTCATTACCGCCGCCGATGTACTCGTTATATTCCTGATTGGATGGGTTCAGAAATACGGTTACCATGTTCTTGCCTGCTTTATCCCAGAATAAGAATAAGCTTGGGCACCGGCAGTTGGGGTCTGCACGTTTACAAAGGGTACTCCGAGAAATTCGGCAATGGACATCACCAAAGTTTTTGCTATTGTGTCCAGATTATTCTGAAGCCAAATGACATCCGTATAGTTGTCGCGGTATCCGAGATCAACCATCAAAGCAGCAGCGTCGGTATCTCTCAGCTGTGGGTTCAGTCGGTCAGATGAGAGGGTTACCAAATTCGGGTCTGGATAAATAGTTTTAAGGTTATCGTAAAAAACTCTTGCGGCAACGGAACCGCCAGGACTGCCGGTGTAATGAATCACATTAATTCCTCTCATTAATCCAGCCAGATTGCCAACACCAGATTCCATATTGAGAATCAAATGAAGGTCATGATATTTTGAATTAGACTGTTCGATAATCTGGGAGACTGTCATATTTGGATCATTCCTGTCAAAGGAAATCCCACTGGCTTTCAGATAGGGAATCATGGCGTCTGCCACCATGTTCATGTACTCTTCTTCATTCCCTCCCGTTATCACCACTTGCTGATCATCCACAGACGGACTTAAATACACACTTGCCAAGTGCTCCTACCTCCGTTTCCTTGGAACCGGCAGCAGTGGAAGATTGCTGCCATTTCTATAATAAATTTATTCATGAATCTGGAATTTATTCTGGGTCTGTATTGAATAGTTCAGCAAGTGATTTCACGATGTTTTCCGCGATACTGCTGATATTGTTTCTAATCCACTGCGCATCTTCAAAATTATCATGATATGCTAATTCGATCAAAACTGCCGGAGATAATGTTTTTCTTAATTCTGCATAGGTTGTTGTGGGAATGGTTGCAATCAGTTTGCGTACCGGATATATTTCCCTTAAATTTTCGGCAATAACGTTGGCAGCTTTGCGCCCTTGAGAACTTGTTGCATGATAATAGACATCAGGCCCGCGAAGAATACCACGCAAATCTTCTGGAGATGCGTTTGAATGAAGTGAAAGATGCAGGTCAAAATTTCCGTTGTTGGACTGCTGTATAATTTGAGACAGCGTGCTGCCAGGATTGCATCTTTCAAATCCAAAGCCCTCAGCGCGAAGATAGGGTACCATGGCATCAGTAATCAGGTTCATATAATATTCTTCATTGCCGCCGATAATGTATGGATGATTGTCCTGAACGGACGGACTTAAGTAAATTTTAGGCACGCAAAACAACCTCCTTTTTTATAGCATCAGCCGACTGG
>JARBUO010000138.1 GCA_029239605.1 Bacillota bacterium
CGGGGCGAATGGTGCCTGGAGGTATAACGGTGTATGATTATGCCCGCGGCTTTCAATGCCGCAGCAACAGGCTCTCCCTCAAGTCCTTTTATGATTTTTCCGTCATAAGTAAATTCCACTTCCTTTTTTTGTTCAGGGATTCCCAAAATCGGGTGTTCACTGATTCTCATAACAACTACTCCCCTCTTATACGCTTCTTTTCAATGCCGTGCTGATTTCCAAATTCTTTATGCCAGATAGGGAACGCTCCATAAGTTCAGCTTTGTTCCGATTCCCTTTTCCAATGCGTTGCGGTATACGATGGTGCCCCAGGCAATGTCTTCAATGGGCATTCCTCCCACGGAGTAAATGATGATTTCATCCTTCTTTTTATGGGCTGGAACTTTTCCGGTCAGAATATCCCCCAGATCATCGAGCTGGCCCTTCTGCATCCTGCCCTCAGCCATCAGATCCATGCAGCGCACCGCCGGTATGGGAATGGAGTTATAAGCAGGAAATCCCATCTCCTCTTCCCACGCTTCATAAAGCTGCACGTTATCTGCGACGTTTCTCGCCCTGTTCAAAATAAAATCGTCATCAAACCGGGCCGCTGCCGGACAGCAGAGGATCGCACCAGGTTTGATCCATTCCTCCTTGATGTAGGGATACAGGGAGGCATCTCCTGTAGGAACTGAAGCTGCAATGTGAACAACGTCCGCATCCCTGACCGCTTCTTCATCCGTTTCCGAGATGCGGATGTCTTCGACCTTAGGATACTTTTTCCGGATATATGTAATGAAGCTGTCGATGGATTCCTTGCTTCTTCCTTTGATTTTCACTGTCTCTATTTGACTTCTTACCGCCATAGTTGCATCAAATGCAGTTTTGCTCATGACGCCCGGCCCGATGATTCCCACAACCCTGGCATCCTCTCTAGCAAGGTATTTTACACCGACTCCCGGCACTGCTCCGGTTCGGAAGGCGCTGAGGATATTTGCCGACATGTAAGCCAGCGGTGCTCCCGTATCCTTGTCATTCAAGGTAAGCATCAATATAGATCTGGGCAGACCTTTCTGTTTATTATCCACGTTGGAGCCGTACCACTTCATCCCGGCCATATCAAATTTCCCGCCAAGGTAAGCCGGCATTGCCATAAATCGTCTGTCCGGCCCGTCAGTGGGCATATTGGGAAACGGAGATTCCAGTGGAAACGTCATCATGACGCCGTGGGAATTTCCATTAGGCCCTCCCATCCTGTAATCTCCCGCTTTCAGGAGCATAAACATTTCCTCTATTGCGTCGACACAGCCTGCCATGTCACCGACACCGGCCTTCATCATATCCTCTTCATTCAGGTAAATAAAATCAATATTGGGTTGCTTCATTTTCCATTCCTCCTTTCAGGTTTCCTCAAACCTCACATCCGGCAAAAGCCTCCAGTTCAAGTTCCACCAGCTGACTCTCTCCGGCTTCCTCAAGCGGTGCGCCTGATGAAGAGTTGAGTTGATTCGCTTCATCGGTGTCCGTCCTCCTTCTTCTTTATAAAATCCTACGAAAAAAGAGGCCCGTGAATTGCTGATATCACATGACCTCTTTGTCTTGGTTGTTATTTTAACCGCCTAAACTGGCGCAGAATTGTAAAAATCGGAACCAAAGGAATGAATCAGCGGTTTCCTAAGCATCACCAAAAATTAACAAGTTTGCAGCTATTGACGCAGTAGAAACATGATGCTACAATGTAGCAAAAGCACAGAGGCGTGTAGGCGTTCTGTGCTTTTTTGTAGTAAAGGAGATGACAGAGTTGAACGCAAATAGGATGTTTCATGTATCCGGAATCATTCCGAAGCAGCCGGAGTTCGTGCTGTCTACATCAAAATATACAAAAAAATTGTATATGCAGTACGGCATTTCGCATTTTTATCAGTTCACTTCCGAAGCGACAAAAATGGGAGTAATTCCCGATGCATGCATCGACATTCTGTTTTGTAAAAAGGACGGCAGACTGGAATCGAGAATAGCCGGCTCCCGCCTTTCAAAAGGCGAGGTTGACAATGATCTGAACTGCGAATATTTTGGCGTTCGCTTCATGCCCGGAGTCAATCCGGCAAAGGAAACCGTCGCTTTACATGAAATTGTAAACAGCGAAATGAATTTTAAAGATATGATTCCTTCCTGCAATGAGAAAGATCAGCTTTTGGAGCAGCTCTATCTTGCGGATACCTTTGAAGAACGGATCGGGGCGTTTATGAATTATTACCGTCAGCATTACAACGATCCGCTTGAGGACACCCACAGTCTGAAATATTTCCTTCAGACTGAAATCATAAAGGCAAACGGTGATATGAAGATCTCGGAATTGAGCGCTCTATCCGGTTATTCAGAGCGATATTTGAACAAGAAAATTCATGAAGACTTTGGCCTGAATCCAAACCATCTGATTCGCTTTATCCGTTTTCAGAAAGCAGTAGGGAACTTAACCAGCACGCTGGACCATTTAAGCGGTGTGGATACGGCCCTCGAATCCGGATACTATGACCAGTCACACTTTATCAAGGATTTCAGGAAGTTTTCCGGCGAGACACCCATGCGCTATATCCATAATTTGCAATGCCATTCCTATGGTAAAAAACTGTACATCATCGACTGAGCAAGTCATCTCTTGTTTTCTTGTATCCTTTGCTTCAGCTCGTTTATTTTTAACTTGATTGTACTGATTATCATTTCAAATTCCTTATCGCGTTGTCCTGTCGGTTCACCAAGTCCCCAGTCCTCTGTGTAATCAGCGGGAAGATAGGGGCAAACGACGTTAAAATATGACTCGCTGTTGTCTTATTTTTAGATTATACTTATCCTATCATCATTTTCATCTTGTCAAAATCAGATCGTAATAACTCACGAAATGGAGTGAGAAAGAATGGTTGAAACGCAATATATTCCGGATCTTGAAGAAATCCTTTCCCATCGATACGATAACGGCTCAGATTATTGGACGACACCGGACAAGCGCCTGATCAAAGGAGCTCCCTTTTCCACTCTTGAGTCGGTACGCTATCTATTGGAACTTGGCTTGGAACCGGATGCCCCCTTGCTGAAAGACTGCGCAGACCTGATATTCGGTGCATGGCGAGAAAATGGAAGCTTCAAGTTATACCCTCAGGGAGCCGTTTATCCATGCCATACCATTCATGCTGCTAACGTGCTCTGTCACATGGGATACGCATCTGATACAAGGCTCCAAAAAACTTTCCGACATCTTCTTGCGACCCAATACGCCGACGGAGGCTGGCGATGCAACAAGTTCAGCTTTGGCCGCGGACCGGAAACCGAATATTCCAACCCCTTTCCGACACTGCTGGCATTGGACGCATTTCGCTTCAGCAGCTATTTCAATGAAGCGCCGGCCCTTAACAGCGCGGTTGATTTTCTTCTGAATCATTGGACGATCAAAGCACCCATCGGTCCCTGCCATTACGGAATTGGGACTCTGTTCATGCAGTTGGAATATCCGTTCCGAAGCTACAACCTCTTCCATTACGTTTACGTATTGTCCTTTTATGCCCAGTCGAAAACGGACAGCCGGTTTATAGAAGCCTTTGAAGCCTTAGAATCAAAAACAAAAGACGGTCAGATCGTCGTTGAACGAATCGTTCCAAAGCTGGCCGGGCTGACCTTTTGTAAAAAGGGCCTGCCCAGCACCTTGGGAACGCTTCGCTATCAGGAAATACTAAGAAACCTTGGACGGATCTGAACCTGAATAACTATATTTCATTCCTGCGTTTTGTAACCAGCTATTTATTTTACGATGTACTAGTTTGTTCCAGACCCGTTTCCAAAATCGCAATAATATTTTTATACTTCGGATCCTGCTTTAGGCCCTCAAATGCCGGATTCAGTGCAATACTCTCAATCATGCTTTTCTTTATCAACTCGTCACTTCGAACCGCTTCTTTCCCCAGATCAAATTCTTCAAACCAGCCATCCAGTTCATAAAAGAACACATCACCATGCAAGGTGCAAGGAAAGAAGACCGTGGTACAAAGAACCGCATACCGCTGGAGCATGTCGAGGGCCTTTTCATGATCACCCTTCATGCAGAAACCCTGTGCCCCGTTCAGATAGATCAACGCCATGGTGTTTGGATGAAGGCGTTCCAGATCAAATATCTCCGCAAGGGAAAGCAACCGCCGGAGCGTTTCCTCAAACTGTTCATTTTGAAGCTGCAGCATACTGCAGCCGGAAGCTGCGAGAACCAGCAAATGCTGATACATGCTGATCTGCAAGACCCGATTTGCTCCAGACAAATTTCCCAGCATAAGATATGCCTGTGCGATGCCTGCCTCATCATTGGATATTGGCCTGATGGTTTCTCCCAGCAGGTCCAATACCTCCTGCGGCTTGTTCATCATGAGGCAGCAAACTCCCTCAAGAGAGGCGGCATCTCTCGTAAGCCAAGGATCCCCACTCTCGGTTTTGATCCTCTCGCAAAGCTCTGCCGTTTCTTCCAGAATCCTTTTCTTTTCCTCCGCTTCTTCTGCCAGAGTATGATGATTGCAGAGCAAAACCGCCATCTGCATGAGCAGCGGAAAACATGAATAATATTTCCTGATGATTTTGCGGCACTCGTCTAAGACTCCTGAAAAAGGTTTGTTTGCAAAATCTGCTGATAATCTGTGGTACAGCGCTTTGATATCTTCTTTCGTCATTTGCGGCTCATAGCCCATCAGTTCGTCGATGGTAATATTGAAATATGCAGCAAGCTGAGGCAGAAAGGTAATATCGGGATAACTTTGTCCCGTCTCCCACTTTGAAACAGAAGCCTTCGAAACACCCATATAGACTGCCAGCTGCTCCTGTGTAATACCTTTTGCCCGTCGGTTATCGGTAATAATTCTTGAAATATTGATTTCCTTCATCACAATCACCTTCTGCAGTCTATTTTTAGTAATAACGCTGCAGTTCTTCCTTTCAAGTTTTATTATACGTCCTGCCTGATGAAAAACAATGGATTCGAAGTTAACTTACGAGTGTTAAAATCAACCGTTAGGCAACATGACAGCTATAAAAAAGGGGCTTTCTCTCCTGGAAATCCCCTTCATGCTTGTCGTTTCAAATGTTGTAAAGCGCCAGTCAGTCATTTCTAATTGAGTAGAAACACAGCTGAATCATAATCATTTCTGATTGAGAAGAAACGGCTCAATCATAGTCATTTCTGATTCAGTAGAAATACGGCCTGATCATAGTCCTTTTTATGGACATAAACATAGTATTCATACGCGTAGTCCATGTTAATACCAAGTCCCCTGCCCGATGATCTGCTGGAGCTGTCAAAAGGACTCATGGTTCTGGTAGAATAGTCAATCCTATTTCCACTTAGCATCGAACGTATATTATAGCAGTCTTCCATAGAAAACCCATGGTAGATTTCTTTTCGGTTGAAGATGGTGATCATTTCGCCAGCCTCCTCTCCGTCTGCGCTTTCAGATTCTATATTAATTATATCACATTCTGGAGGAAATAATAAGTCTTGTTTCCGCAAACCAATCATGTTACTTTGATAGGTACCGTTGGTTATGTTAGCAAAGGAGGTATCCTATGGAACACTATGAAATGGAATTTGACTTTGAAGCAAAACATTTAAACCATATTATCTCAATCGCAGAAAAACAATTAGCAGACGTTCGTCATAGCAGCAGCAAACAGCAATCAGATTTAATCGAAGCAAAGCAGGATTTATGGGAGAATTCAAGACATTCCGTATCAAATCTTTGGTCCAGTGACCGATTTTATGAGTTGGTTGCTTTGAGCCAATACGAAAATGTCGTATCCGGAAAATTGTCAGCACTGGAATTAGCCGCAGGTAAAATAGCTGCTTTGGAGCGGATGATTCAATCACCTTATTTCGCCCGGATCGATTTTCAATTTGAAGATGAGGCTGAGGCTGAGCAAATCTATATCGGACGTTCCTCTCTCATTGACGAAAGAGAGGTGGAAATTCAGGTCTACGACTGGCGCTCTCCGCTTGCCAGCGTTTTCTACCGCTTTGGGGTTGGAAACGCATTCTATGATGCGCCCAATGGCAGAATTTCAGGCAAGGTCAGCTTGAAACGTCAATTTGAGATTCGTCATGGACAGCTTGATTATTTTTTTGATGCCGATGTCCAGATCATGGATGAATTCCTAAGAAAACTTCTATCCCAGAATGCCTCTTCAAAGATGAAGGCAATCGTTGAAACCATACAGAAAGATCAGGACCTTGTCATTCGGGATCTTGAAAACGACCTGATGATGGTGCAGGGCGTTGCAGGAAGCGGCAAAACTTCTGTAGCCCTTCACCGCGTGGCCTACCTGATGTATCAGGGGCTCTCTTCCAAGCTTTCTGCCCATAATATTATGATTCTCTCACCTAATACTCTGTTTGAACGATATATTTCCAATGTGCTGCCGGAGCTGGGAGAGGATAACGTGATCTCGATTCACTTTGACGACCTGCTGAAGCTGATCTTGCCCACCGCACGGGTTCAAACAAAAAACCAACTTTTAGAGACCCTTCTGACCTCCAAAGAGGGCAGCAAAGAGACTCCTCCGGTCGCCAATGATGGCAGCAACATCAAAGAGACTCCTCTGGTCGCCGATGATGGCAGCAACATCAATTTGACGAAAAGAAGTCTGGCATTCAAAACATCGTTGGAATTCAATGAAATTCTTGATCGCTTTATCGCGGATATTCCCAGGAAATGGATTGGGTTCAGCGATATTGATTATGATGGAAAATGCATTGCCAGCCGCCACTTGCTCAAGGCAGAAATTCTTGACAGAAAGAGGGATATCCCACTGGGGCTGCGGCTCAAGCATCAGGAGGATGCCATCTTCCAAAAAGTCCATCAAATGAGAAAAACCCGCATGAAGAAATTAAGAAACTTCGTGAGAAAATATCCGGAGCATGTTTTTGAAACAGAAGAATTTGCACGGCTGCTTTCCATATCGGAAAGCACAGCATTGAGCCGGAACATTGGACGGTTTACCAGGCTGGATGTCCTTACTCTTTACAAAACACTCTTTCATGATTCAAACTATTTTGACAGCCTGACAGAGGGAATCGCTCTTCCCGATGATATTGACCCTATTTTAGAATATACCCGAGAAAATCTGCAAAAGGAGCAGCTGGCTTTCGAAGATGGCCTGCCTTTGGCCCTGCTGCAGCTAAAACTAAACGGGTTTCGGTATGGAAAATCCATTAAACAGGTAGTAATTGACGAAGCACAGGATTATTACCCGCTTCACTTTATGATTTTAAAGATTTTGTTTCCCAATGCAAGATACACGGTTTTGGGAGATATCTATCAGACGATCGAAAAGCCCGAGGAGCTGACCTTCTTTGACCGTATCAGTAAAATTTTAGACAAGAAGAAGTCCTCATTGGTGTCCATGAATAAAAGTTTCCGCTGCACCAGTGAAATTCTGAGTTTCAGCAAAAGATTTCTCCGGCAAAACTCCGAAATGGAAAGTTTCAGTCGAAGCGGTGAAGTTCCTGGGGTTTATGAAGCACAAAACCAGAAAGCCCTCGACGAACGAATCCAAGAAGAAATCAGGTTTTGCCGGGATCAGCAATATCAGTCAATCGGGCTGCTCTGCAAGACAGAAGCGGATGCCCGTTGCCTCTATCAGCGTTTAAAGTATCCATCGGAAGGGCTTCCGAATCAAAGGCAGACTCCGCCTCCTCAGTTGGAGCATCCATCGGAACAGCAGATGCAGCCATCTGAGCATCAGGCGCAATCACCGGAGCGGGACCAGCAAGGGTTGCAATCAGAGCTTCGCTTTATTGGCAGCGATACCATTACGGACATCAGAGGGGTGTTTGTTCTTCCCCTATATATGGCAAAGGGCCTGGAGTTTGATGCGGTCCTGCTCTGTGATATCGACAAGGATCACTATATCTCAGAAGACGACCGGAAGCTTTTATACATCGGCTGCACCAGAGCGCTTCATAGACTCAGTCTGTTTTATACGGGAGAAAAGAGCCCGCTGCTGGATTAAGTACCTCTTACGTATTTCTGTATTGGTATATTCTGTATTTGTATATTCTGTATTTGTATATTCTGTATTTGTATATCCGTATTTCTGTATTGCATATTTGTGAGCGTATTGCATATTTCTGCAAATCGATAGGAGGAGATTCTTTTGACTTTTAAAAAAGCAGCCGAAATTCTGGCTGATATTTTAGGACTGGACGAGGGAGAAATCACCCCCGAAATGGAACTGACCCCGGAGTTTGAGATTGAAAAGCTTCATATCGCCAAGTTCATCATTGAATGTGAGAAAAAATTCAAAATAACCATCCATGACGAAGACGTTCATACATTCCGCTCCGTGTGCGATGTTGTGAAGTATATCGAAAGCAGGCTTTCAGAAGAGGAAGGCAACAGCTGCGAAAGTTCCGAGGAGGAGCGCATGTGGTGGTATTACGTGTAGCCGAACTTTGTCCCGGAATCCGTTTCCCACCTCACATCTTATACAGCTCCCACCTGCAGTCGCTGACCAGATATTTCAGTTCATAGGCCTTCATCACTCCATCGATCTCGCTCTGGCAGCGGTAAACAAAGGCACGGATTCCAGCGGTTTTGATTTCATCCACACTGATAATTTTATCTACATTCACTCTGCGGAGCATTCCTTCCCTGTCACTGTAACGAAATTTTACAGGCCAGGGCTTTTCCTTTGCCTTAAACCACACCGCGGCTTCAATGGGTTCCGCTAAAATTTTCATTGCCTGTAACCTCCCATCATAATAAAGTCACTGTCATTGGTTCCGCCTTGCACTGCGTTAATATTTCCGTTTGCAAAGCTTCCCCTTATAATCGAACGAGTCCCATACTTTTCCCGGATTTGGTCCACTGCCCGGTCCAGAGCCTGCAGTTTCTCCGTATCCCCTTTGTCAAACAGTGAAAACTGGCGGGCATCTGCGGAATAAAAATCCGAAACGTGAACGCCCAGCTTTCGGATTGCTTCTCCCTTCCAGCTTTCATCGAAAAGCATGCGGACATACTCGAAGATTTCTGTTGT
>JARBUO010000139.1 GCA_029239605.1 Bacillota bacterium
GGCACAGTATATAATAGAAACGGTATCCTCTCCGCCGTTGCACTGCGAACGGCTCCGAGGCAACCGATGATCAAAGTTTAAAACCAATTTGGAGGATAAGATATTATGGATTATAACAAGCTGGCGGAACTGCTTTTTCCGCATATTACGAAAGACCCGGCAGAGTATGAGGCCCTCTATCCGCAGCGTGAGCTTCCCATGGGAGCCAAGGTAACCCGTCTGGGACCAAGCCCCACAGGGTTTATTCATCTGGGCAATCTCTATGGTGCATTTGTTGATGAACGGCTGGCACATCAGAGCGGCGGTCTCTTTTATCTGCGCATTGAGGATACCGACGACAAACGTCAGGTAGACGGTGCTGTGGAAGCCATTATTTCATCGCTCGAGTTCTTCGGCGTAAGCTTCGATGAAGGTGCAACAATGGATGGCGATAAGGGTGAATATGGCCCCTACCATCAGAGCCAAAGGGCAGAAATCTACCAGACCTATGTGAAACAGCTGGTACAGCGTGGCGCGGCCTATCCCTGTTTCTGCACAGAGGAAGAGCTCAGCGCCATCCGCGAAGAGCAGGAAAGTCTGAAGGAAAATCCCGGTTATTACGGAAAATGGGCAAAGCACAGAGATCTGTCTTTTGATGAGATTCAGAGCAGAATCGAGGCCGGACAGGCCTTTGTCGTAAGGCTTCGTTCCAAGGGCATTCCCGGCGGTTCCGGAGAAGCTAGAACAATCTCAGTGGAAGACGGTATCAGAGGCACCCTCACCATGCCGGAAAACGAGCAGGACGTAGTGCTGCTCAAGGCAACAGGAATCCCAACCTATCATTTTGCCCACGTGGTGGACGACCACTTAATGCGTACAACCCATGTGGTAAGAGGTGCAGAATGGCTTCCGTCCCTGCCCATTCATGTGGAACTGTTCCAAACCATGGGATGGGATCTGCCGATCTACTGCCATACAGCACAGCTTATGAAAATGGAAGACGGCAATAAGAGAAAGCTTTCTAAGAGAAAAGATCCAGAATTATCACTGGATTATTACCGCAGCGAAGGTTACCATCCAAAGGCGGTAAGAGAATATCTCCTGACCATTCTCAACTCCAATTATGAGGAATGGAGAATGGAGCATCCCGATGCACCCCAGGAAGCGTTTCCGTTTACTGTAGAAAAGATGAGCAATTCCGGTACGCTTTTCGATTTGGATAAGCTGAATGATATCAGCAAAGACGTGCTGGTTAAAATTCCGGCAACTGAACTCGCCAGCTTCTTAATTGAATGGGCAAGAGCATACAAGCCAGAGATTCTGGCACTGCTTTTGGAAAACCAGGATTATTTGATCAAGATTCTTGATCTGGGCAGATCCGGCGATAAGCCCAGAAAAGATTTTATCTACGCACGTCAAATGTTTGATTTCATCAGTTACTTCTATGATGACTACTTTCAGCAGGAAGATGCATATCCTGATAATGTCACAGCCGCGGACGCATCGGTCATTCTGTCGTCCTACCTGGAAAGCTACGATCACCAGGATGACCAGGCCCAGTGGTTTGATAAGATTCGTGGGATTGCACAGGCAAACGGATATGCCGCGAAGCCAAAAGACTATAAAAAGAACCCGGTTCAGTATAAAGGTCATGTAGGAGATGTGAGCACTGTCATCCGAATCGCTTTGATGGGCAGATCGATGTCACCTGACCTCTGGGAGATTCAACAGATTCTCGGCGAGGATAAGACAAGAGAAAGAATTCAAAGGATGATTTAGGCCTTTTTTCATCAAAATGTTTTCCCCAAAAGGGAATATTTTACGAACAACCGCTGGCAATAAAATTTAAAAAGAACATTATTTATTTGTTCAAAAGTTTTGTAACACATTTCACCGCAGCTTCATAAATTATACTACAAATCAATAATTTTTATAGAAGCAGGTGATTAAAAAAATGTCAGACGGATGTTGTGGACTCCTTGGTGGAGAGGGAATTGATACCAGCTTACTGTTTTTCTTCTTACTGCTGGTAATCATATTCTGTAACTGTTACACAAGATAGAAAAGTTTGCCCGCGGGCAAACTTTTTCTCGCCCCTTTCGGGGAGACGAAGCTGCCCTTTCTTTTTTAAAAAGATTGGGCAGCTTTATTTCAGACGATGATTTCATTGCCGTTTCAATGCGGAGGGAGCCTTCGCATTGACGGCCGCATTTATTCAGCCAGATATTCCCTGGTCAGACGACCCAGAATCGTCATACCTTTTTTGATCTCTTCCCCCTTCATATTGGAGAAGTTCAATCTCAGCTCGTTATTTTTCACACCGCTGGGATAAAAGGATCCTCCGGGAATAAAGGCAACTTTTTCAGCCATAGCTCTTTTCAGAAGCTCTCTGGAGTCTTTTCCCTCCGGGAGCTCAAGCCAGATAAACAATCCTCCTTTAGGGATCACATAACCGACCTCTTTTGGAAATTCGCAGTCGATAACCTCCATCATCAGGTTCCTGCGTTCCAGATAGAGGCTGGTTATTTTTTTGATATGGGCATCCAGATCATAATGGCTCAGATAATATGCCATCTGTCTCTGGGCGATTGCAGAGGAAGACAAATCTGCAGCGTTCTTCAAAATCAGATACTTTTCCATCAGCTGTTCCCTCGCGCACAGCCATGCAACCCGAAGTCCGGGGCAGAACGTCTTGGAGAAGGTACCTACATAGACCACCTGTCCTTTTTTATCGTAATAACTGAGAGGCTTCTCGAGCTTATCCTCAAAGGAAAGCTCCGAGTAGGCTGCATCCTCTATCACGGGGATATCGTAATCCGAGATAAAATCCACAAACTGCTGTCTGCGCTCTGCAGACCAGCTTCTTCCCGTAGGATTCTGAAAATCCGGAATCACATAAACCAGCTTTACCCGTTCACCATACTGGTCCAAAGCTTGTTTCAGTGAATCCAGAATCAACCCTTCCCGGTCGGTAGGCAGGGCCACCAGCTCTGCTTCGTATGCCTTCAATGCATTGACAGCGCCCAAATAAGAAGGCGTTTCAAAGAGAACAACATCTCCCTTGTTGATAAACAACATGCTGCTCATATCCAATGCCTGCTGAGAACCGCTGGTAATGACCACTTCACCGGTCTTGTAATCAAGCCCGAATTTATCATACATTCGCTTTGCGATGAGTTCTCTCAGCTTGCCAAAACCACTGGTGGAGCAGTAACTCAGCGCTTCCTCCCCTTCATGGTCCAGCACCTGGATAAAGGCTTCCTTAATATCTTCAACCGGGTAGGTTTCAGAAGAAGGGAAGCCGGCAGAAAACGAAATCATATCCTCGGTTTCCGTCAGTTCCATTGCATTTAACAGTGCTTTATCCTGCAGGCACTCCATTCTGCTAGCAAATTTCATATCCTATATACCTTTCTGAAAATGATGCAGTGTTTTGATAAAAAAGTCCATCGGGTTCGTTCTGAAATTTCAGTGATTTGACCATTTATACGTTCCAGCTGTTCAGATATTTTTCCTGCTCCGGTGTCAGCTGATCGATTTCAATGCCCCATGCCTCAAGCTTTCTTCTGGCAACCACATCATCGATTTCAGCAGAAACATCCACGACCTTATTTTCAAGCGTCCCTTTGTTTTTCAGGATATAGAGGGCAGAAAGTGCTTGCACTGCAAAGCTCATATCCATGATTTCCGCAGGATGTCCGTCGGCAGCGGCAATATTGACAAGCCGTCCTTCTGCGATGACATTAACCCATTTTCCATTTTCAAGCTTATAACCCATGACATTTTTTCTGGTTTCTTTCTTTTCTACTGCTGCCTTTTCAAGGGCCTCCATATCGACCTCCACATTAAAATGGCCTGCATTGGTCAGAATTGCCCGATCCTTCATGGTCAGCATATGCTCAACTGTGATTACCTGGCTGCAGCCGGTCGCCGCAACAAAAAGATCTCCGTGAGGAGCCGCTTCCTTCATGGTCATCACATCGTAGCCGTCCATTCTTGCTTCAATGGCTTTCACCGGGTCGATTTCCGTTACGATAACTTTTGCTCCAAGGGCAGCCGCTCTCATGGCAATTCCCTTGCTGCACCATCCGTAGCCTGCAACCACAACCGTCTTGCCCGCTACAATAAGGTTTGTATTTCTCATGATGCTGTCCCAAACAGACTGACCCGTGCCGTAACGGTTGTCAAAGAGATGCTTGCACTGAGCATCATTGACAGCGACCATGGGGAATTTCAGAATTCCTTCCCGTTCCATTGCCTTCAGACGGATTACTCCCGTTGTTGTCTCTTCACAGCCTCCCCAGACTTCTTCTCCCAAATCCGGACGGTTGCTGTGAATCAACCCTACCAGATCCCCGCCGTCGTCGATGATAATATTCGGCTTGTTGGTTAGGGCCATTTCGATGTGTCTGTTATATTCTTCGGCGGTAGCACCGTGATAAGCAAAAACCTTCATGCCAGTGGCTGCAAGTGTCGCAGCAACATCATCCTGGGTTGACAGAACATTGCTTCCGGTAACCGACATGTCGGCTCCTCCTGCAGCCAGGACTTCGCAAAGATACGCGGTTTTGGCTTCGAGATGAACGGAAAGAGAGATTTTCACTCCCTGAAACGGTTTTTCTTCCGAAAACTGTTTCTCCAGTCCGTTGAGAATTGGCATATTGTTTCGTACCCACTCTATTTTTTGCCGACCAGATGGTGCCAGGCTGATATCTCTGATTTCGGATTGCTTCATTTCTAATAATCCCCCTATTATATGGTGTTAACTTCAAATTCTCTGCTTTATATATATCATAATTTATGGATAAAGTAAAGAAGCCTGCCAGTGCGCTTCCCCGCCTGCAAAGAAAGGGGCAGCACGACGCTTGCTCACCTGCAAGCAGAGTAGGAGCAAAACGACACACACCATTTGAGGGCTGTCCGGCGCTTGGCCGGCGCTTAAAAGTTCACAGCTTTTCCCTCATAAATGCAGTGGAGCAGTTTTTTCAGGTCTTCCTTCTCCGCATGCCTTGGATTGGAGCCGGTGCAGGGATCCTGTTCTGCGTTTTCCGCAATACTGTCTACCATCGTTCGAAACTTCATCTCATCAACCCCCGCTTCTCTCAGCGAGGCCGGAATATGAAGTGCATTATTGATGGATTCTACAAATCCGATGAGTTTCTGTGTCAGAACAGCCGGGTCCTCTTCCAGTACACCAATATATTTCGCAATCTCCGCATATCTGCTTCGTCCGGAGTAAACTCCGTTCTGCCGGTAGTTCTCTGCCCCTTTATTTGCATTGTAACGGATGACATAGGGAAGATAGATAGCATTTGCAAGCCCGTGAGGAATCCCCAGGGAAGCGCCGGTTTTATGCGCCAGGCTGTGGGTTATGCCAAGGAGTGCATTGCTGAAGGCCATACCCGCCATACACTGGGCATAATGCATCTTCTCCGCAGCTTCTTTCTTGCCCTCATAGGACATCACCAGATTGGTGATAATCAGCTTGATTGCATGAAGGGCAAGAGGATCACTGAATTCAGATGAGGCTGTTGCAGTATATGCTTCGATGGCGTGGGTCAGTGCATCCATTCCTGTATGTGCGACCAGCTGGGGTGGCATCGTATCTGCCAGATCCGGATCAACGATGGCCACATCCGGAGTTAAGTCGTAGTCAGCAAGAGGATATTTGATCTTTGTCTCATAATCCGTAATCACAGAGAACGCCGTTACCTCGGTCGCGGTTCCCGAGGTGGAAGGAATTGCGGCAAAGATTGCCTTTTTCCTCAGCTCCGGTACCGTAAACGGGTTCTTGATGTCCTCAAATGTGGTTTCCGGATGTTCGTAAAATATCCACATTGCCTTTGCCGCGTCGATAGGAGATCCGCCGCCGATGGCAACGATGACATCAGGCTTATGCTCCTGCATGAACGCCGCACCTTTCATTACTGTTTCAATGCTGGGGTCCGGCTCGACTCCTGCAAAGAGAAAGGTCTCAAATCCGCCTTGCTCCAAAAGCGCTTTCGTTTTATCCAAAAACCCGGATTTCTGCATGGAAGAACCACCGGTAACAATTACCGCCCGTTTTCCCTTAAGCCCCCTAAGTGCTTCAATGGAGCCTCTCCCAAAATAAATATCCCTTGGAATTGTAAACCTCATAAAAAATACCTCCATAACAATGATAGGAGGTATTCTTTCCGCTTCCGCGCATTATTATCATAACATCCGCATCCGCTTAGCGCCTTTTTGCTTTACTGCATGAAACGGGCACTCAGAGCTATGTAATGATGAGTTCCACCTGATGCTGATATTCTCTCAACCGTTTTCTCCTGGCTCCGTAGTCTGGCATTGTATGCCCGACTACTGCCCAGAAGGCAGGGGAATGATTCAATTCTTTCAAGTGGGCAAGTTCATGGACAACCACGTAATCAATCAGATCTTCCGGTGCAAACAGAAGCCGGAAGGTAAAATTGATCTCCCCGCTTCCATTGCAGGAACCCCAACGGGTTTTCGCACTGTTGATCCTGATAGCTGTGGGACTGAGTCCCATCAGCTCTGAATAATACCTGCATCTTTGCTGAAGATATTCTTTCGCCTGTTTCTTATATTTTGTTGCATCGGCAGCAGAAATCCGGATCGTTTTCTTCGCTTCCTGCCGCTCTGAGAGTTTGCTTCTTGTAGCAGTAATCCAATCCTGCTTTTGCAGGATAAAATCTTCAATATAGTTTTTCGTTGTTTTCAAAGGCGCACGGACTTCCAGGCTCCCGTCCTGACGTACATATAACGCCAGTGTTTTCCGCTTTGAACGGACCAGTTTATATTCCATCACCTTATCCATGCTACTCAGTGAAGGCATCCTTTGTAAAAGGCTCTTCCGTACCAACATGGCCCATTAGGGTTTCGGGAACCTGCCCGTCAACAAGGAACTGAACCTGCTTGATTTCTTCAAAAGAATTCAACAGAGTATCCACAACCTGACTGATCAGATAAAGCTCTTCCAGAGAACCGCCGGTAAGACCATCTGCTTTGAAGTCCACAAAAGCAGTATCTCCTTCCGCATAGACCCGGTTTAATTTGATCTGGTCTCCCAGCATCGTATCGTAGCCTTCCTCCGGAGAAGTTCTAAGCAGTTCCAGCGCATCGCCGTAAACAGATTCCGGGGTTGAGGTCAGTTCCTGTTCATAAACCAGAAATTTTTCTATGGATTCATCTCCGGATGCCACATACTCATCATTAGCAAAGAACAGTGCAACGCGATAGGTTTGTTTCGAAGGAGTTTCCTTTCCGGGATCTTCCGTGACAGGTTTTTTTAAACAACCTGTTAAACCAAAAAGCGCAGTTCCAAGGATCAATACCGTACATAGTAATATGATTGAAATTCTTTTGTTCTTCATTTTTCGTTCCTCCTGTCGTACTCATTTCTGTTAATTTTCCAATTGTATGAATTTACATCGATCGGGTTGATACGATGCTCGAGTATTGTCTCTATTATTTTTTATACCCTGTATCTGAGAACTTATTCCAGGCGATATCTGCCGACTTATTCCAGACGGTATCTGCAGACTTAGACGGTGTTTGCAGTCTTACTCCAGACAACATCTGCAGTTTTTTTCCATGCGAGCTTGTTAATTGATAACCAAGGCAGGCCGTTTGGGATCAAGAATCTCCGATACATTGAAATAGTGCGTCTCAAGCTCAGTGGCTCTTCGATTCATGGAATAGCCATCCAGATTGACCCTGGGCATTACGATATTGTCTCCATTCACAGCGATCCTTCTTCCGTTTCCAACTGGGCAGTAGATCTGGTATCCTTTATCGATCAGGTACCGGTATCTGGGATCATCCTTTTTAAAATTCACACCAAAGGGAGATATGTAAATGTTGGTTTTGCCAACATACGGTGCGATCTTCTCTATCCAGCGGTCAGTGTCGTATTTGATCTGCTTCATGGTCAGCGTCCCATCCCTGAAATAACCGTTATGCGTATAGCTGTGGCAGGCAAAGCTCCATCCGTTGGCTTTCATAGTATCAGCGATTTTCATGACGATCTGTTTCCATTCCGCTTCCTGAGGCAGCCCATCGGTGATACGATACCCCAGTGCACCCTGATACCCTGTCAGCGCCATGGTACCCTTGGCACCCTTCCAGGAAAATCCCGGATGGTCATCGACGTAATCATCAAGAATCGGCATGACATCGCCATCTCTGGTCAGGGTTGTTTTACCTTCCGGCGTAATCACTTCGGTCCAAACCCTTCCGTCGTCTCCAAGGACAAGGCGGTTGGCAAAGCCGTCGGGTTTCATATAGTCATAGTAATTGACATCATCAATGGAAATTACAAGCGGGATTTTTCCCGGAGGCAGATAGATGTCCTTTAATTTTATCTTTCCCGGATTTTCAGTATCTGCTTCTATGTATTCAGAAAGAGGATACAGTACATAACCCCTTTTTTCCAACTCCGGCAGCATCTTTTTAAATTCACTGACCGTTGTCATCCACATATTATAGCCCTGAGCAGGATGCCCCTTGTTGTCAAAAGCCTGTTCAGGGTAGATAATCAGGCTGTGAAAAAACACATGCTCCACAGGACCTTCATACTTTACCAAAGAACTTTTGGCCTGCTGAATTTCATTGACCTTCAGTGTTATGGCATCATCCGTTGCTGTCGTAATCAAAGCGGGATCTGATTGGAGCAAAGAAATTGCCTCATCGTAATAATATCCTTGATAAAGCTTCTCCGCTTTTTCCATAAGCTCCGTTTTTTTCTGTTCCAGTATCTGCTCCCGCTCAAGCCGGGCTTCCTCTTCTCGTGATTCTGCATAAGATGCGTTGGCTGATTGATATGCGATCAGGATTCCTGCTGATACGATTGCAACCACGCCCAGTACAATTGCAGCTTTCATGGATTTTTTCATGTCTTACCCCCTAATACCCAATGCCTTTATGAACTTGCAAGCCGATTTCAGCTCTATTATATGACGGGTCTATTCGGTATTTTGTTCCGAAGTGCAAGCCGCTGCTCCGGCTTGCTTCACCCCGATGCAATGGATGCCTTTCGGGTCCTTTTTACTGCCGCTCTACGCTTCCAATTGAAAAACTGCCTCATCCGGCAGCCTTTATAGACTGGGATCTGGCAGTTTTTTTGATTATCTGATATGGATTCCTTTTAGATGAGGTGCACCCAGGAGTGAAAACTGCAGCCGCAGGCTGGGGGTTTCAATGTGGCGGTTGTATAAATCAATGGAATGATTATACCTTTCGCTTTGGAGTTCAATCTCCTCTTCCACCTCCTGCAGCGTATTTTTTATTTCCAGATATGCAGGATCATCCTTAATATCCAAGCTTCTGCCAGCCAGTGCCAGCAGCTTATCAATCAAAGGAGTTGCCGCCTCAGCCTGAGCGCTTATCACTTCACGGTCATCGGATTTGCAATACCCGCCGCCAAGATCAAAGAGCTCCGCCAGCAGATCCGCTGCATCCAACCCATAATCGCCTGCAGTTTCAAGCAATTGGAGCACGTACCGCGACCGGGTCTGCAGCAGGGAATCAATTCTCACCCATTGGGTCCTGGCTTCATTTTTAAACTTTTGCATCTTCCCGTAGGCCGCCTGCATCCAAGCCAAAAAAACCATGATAATACCTAATATGATATACAGCATGTCGATCTCCTTTATCTAAATCATGTAAAACGGTCAAACCTGTTGTACCATATAATATTACCATTTTTCCTGCGTCTTTACGAGCAGTTTTTATTCAAAGCTTTAGGTATGTTAAGCTCCTCCTGCATTACCGGGCTTATTTACTCCCGCCTGTATGCCATTGCAGCGCCTTACCCCCTGGGCAGATTATGGAATCGCCGGAATTACGGTTGTCTCAGACTCGGAGCGGGAATCATCATTTACTTGCATTTGTGCAGCGATGTATGCCATGGAGTCTGCCACTGCAGTCAGGAATGCACTGAGCAAAGTGATTTGATCAATATCCAAGCCATCAGACAAAATAATAGCAACAATTGGTATGAACATCACCCCACACTGAGGTGATATCCCTTCCAGGATCCAGCTGCAATTTTTAAAGTCAGTATCCTTTGAGTCCAATTTCAGCCCCCTCCCCGCTCTTTGAGCTCCGGTGCAAAACTGCCGCGGAAGGTTCCGGCGG
>JARBUO010000018.1 GCA_029239605.1 Bacillota bacterium
AGATATTTTCTGCACGAAGAACGTTCATGCCCAATCACCCTTTCTATTTACAGCCTGTAATCCGGCTCCACAGTTTGGCTCTGGCCTTCGCCTTCAGCCACAGTCTTACTACGACCCTCACAGGGCACTTCCGCCGCGCGGCAGCCAGCCCCGAGCCCATGGCTCATAAAATCAATCAATTGATTAAAGTTCTTAATCATCTTGTTAAAGTCAAGTTCTTCTCGTTTGATATCAAAAATTTCATCATAATGCACCAGCAGATAGGTAATCATCCGCCTAATATAGGGTGCTGATAATCCGGCTCTGAGATCGCCTCTCTGCATAGCTTTTTCAATGAGAGTATCATAGTAACTCTCTGTGGTACTACCAAGCATTGCCATTACCGTATCATATATTTTATTCCCTTTTTCCTTGAGAAACATCATGCCCAGTAAATAGAACTTCGGATGTTCAATGGCAAATTCAATGCCAAACCGTGCCTGGAGCTTCAGAATCTCAAAGATGTTCCGATCGTCATCATGAACATAGTCCTGCATCCTTCTCTCCAAAAAATTCATTTTTGCATCAACCGCTCCCTGAATCAATGATAAGTAAAGGGCCTGTTTATCCGAAAAGTGGTAATAGAAAGTTCCCTTGCTGATTCCTGCGTTTTTAATTATATTGTTGAGGGAGGCCTCTGTGTAGCTGTGCTCTATAAATTCCGCAAGGGCAGCATCCATCAATTCCTGTTTTCTGTCAAAGGATTTTTCTTTCATGCGTCTTCACTCCGTTTGTTTTCTGCTATCTCTTTTAACGGTCGTAGACCATACAGTCTATACCACCCGGTCTATTAAATATAATCCAAATGAAACATGGTGTCAATGTCACTGGCATCGGTTTTTTTCGTTAATTAAAAAATAATCCAGATCAGCATGAAAACAAGCTCTGGCAAAAATTTTTTTCGTCATTGATCGGAAGGGGAATTCTATCAGAATCCATGCATTGCAAAGGCTGATAAAGCTTCCCTTTTCTTTTCCTATTAATCCCGTGGGGATTTCTATGATAATTAAAAAACTATGGTTGCAGGTCAAAAACACATGTGATAAGATTGTAAAAAATTTTTCCCTTGTTTTCCTGATTTATTTATAAGGAGGTTTGTGAAATGAAGCTTCAAAATAAAGTTGCAGTTGTTACCGGGGCCGGTTCGGGCATAGGCAAAGCAATTGCTTCCCTGTATGCCAGGGAGGGTGCAAAGGTGATCGTATCCGATATTGATCTGGCTCAGGCCGAGGAAGCGGTAGAAGAGATTTCTTTCTCGGGAGGTACGGCAATTGCTGTTAAGGCAGATGTTTCCAGAGAGGAAGAGGTGCAGAACCTCATTGATACCGCCGTTCATAAATACGGCACCCTGGATATTCTGGTCAACAACGCCGGCGTCATGGATAATTTCGTACCTGCCGGTGCTGTGACGGATGATCTCTGGGAGAAGGTGTTTCAGATTAACGTTACCGGTGCAATGAGAACCATTCGGAAAGTTCTTCCGATCTTTACGGAGAAAGGAGCAGGCATCATCGTGAATATTGCTTCTGCCGGCGGTCTCCTGGGTTCAAGAGCCGGTGCAGCATATACCGCATCCAAGCATGCTGTTGTGGGGCTTACGAAAAATGTCGGCTTCCAGTATGCCCAGTCAGGAATCCGCTGCAATGCAATCGCCCCAGGATCGGTAAATACCAATATTGGAAATACGCTGTTCACTCCCCACAGCTTCGGAATGGAACGAGCAATGGCGGGCATGAGCTTGAGCCCCCGGTCAGGAGATCCGGATGAAATTGCCAAGGTTGCATTATTTCTCGCTTCCGATGATGCAAGCTTTGTAAACGGCACCGTTATTACTGCCGATGCGGGCTGGACTGCATACTAGTACGATTTTAGAAATCAAATCAAATCAAATCAAACGAAAAAAAATCAGGGCGATGGCGCAGATTGTCTCTTACAACGCGCCAGCACCCTGAATAATTGTTACATGTTTCTCTTTTTTCTATAAGAGGACTTCAAAACCATTTCTCTCAAGAATCTTAGCGGCTTCTTCCAACCGATCCTCTTTCACAAGAATATAATCGGTATTGTAGGTTGAAACTGCAAAGATGCTGATTCCGCTGTCCGCCAGAACTGCGGATAATTTGGACAGAATCCCCACCAGGGAAAAGTCCAGTACACCCTGTACCCGAAAACCCTTCCATCCATGCTCAGCGGTAATGTAATCCTTGGGAACCGAATCCGTACTGCATACGAGGGACAGCTCTTCGTCCGTCTTTCCAACGAAAACATACTCCCTCGAAAAATCCACTTCTTTAATATCGTTGATTTGGCAGACAGAAAAGTCTGCATCGATGATTTTTAACTCCATTGAGACTGCTCCTTGCTCCTATGTCGCTGCAATGTTTCTGACAGTGCGGATACGACTTAAGCGTCAGCACCACCTGTCTATTGCCTGGTACTTTTATTATTATTCCATTATATACCGCAGCCTTTCTGTTTGCAACCACTCTGCCTGCAGCTCCCTCAGCCTCCGGATTGGGAAGGCGCAGTCTGGTTCGCGGCTGGGCTTTCCTCATTGCCGTCAGGAGACTCCTGAACTTCCCCCGGGCCACGATTCCCTCCGACGCCTCCGTTTTCGCCGGGGCCGCTATTTCCTCTATTTCCACCGGGGCCGCCATTTCCGCCTCCCTGAGATCCCATGGTCGACATGATGATCCCTGATGCGTCGATGAGCTTACTGGAGTCCGTGGACTGGCCTTCTGATGTGGATGGAATCGTGCCCTCCAGCTGTCCCTTGATGCTCTCAGCTCTCAGCTTTCCGAATTCTCTTAGAGTTTCAACCGCTTCTTGATATTGATCATACGTGTTAAATGCTGAGACGTCATTCTTTACGTGCTCGCTGATCAATGCCTCCAGACGGTTGATCGTTTCCTCAAAATGACCGCTGCCGAAGTATTCGTCAACGATTTTCTGAAGATAGCTGTGATATAGCGCTGTATATTCCTCGTTTTCAAACAGCAGATTCAAAAGTGGCCGCTCCTCAAGGGAAACACCTGAAACTGGTGTATCAATGGGGAAGTTCACTGCAGCATCCGCGGTCCCCCCCTGAAATGCGCCAAAGGAGAGATTGAAATCCCATGGAAGAATAGAAAGCTTGCCGTCATTTTCATAGAGATAGTAATTATGCTTCAGACTGCTGACATAACTGTCCAGATTCACCAGCGCCGTGTTTGCCGCAAAGTAGCGGGCTGCTCCGTCCACATCGACATACTGCTCCAGATTCTCTCCTTCTGAAAGTGCCTTCAGCGCCTTGATGACCCTCTGCTTATCCGTCTCGCTTACCTTAGATACTGCATTGTCAAAGATATTGGAGTAACTATCGATTTCATCGTCGGTGTAGACGAGATCCGTACCTCCGCCAGATCCGCCGCCGAAACCGCCGCCCTGTACTCCGCCAAACCCGCCACCTGGCCCTCCAAATCCTCCGCCTGGCCTGCCATTGCCTTGCTGAGCTTCCTGACCGTCAGGGCGCCCCGGCCTTCCGTTTTGACCCTGGCCCTCAGTTTGATTCGGCTCTCCGTTCTGCCCTTGGCCGGCAATTTGATCCGGCCCTCTGTTTGATACTACGTTCTGGTCCTGGCCGCCTGCGCCGCCGCCCTGCTCTTGTCCGCCGCCCATTTCTACGCTCTCCGGTTTATAGAGCACACCAAAGTCTGATCCGAAGTTACGCTGGGCAAACTCATCTTCCACTGCCTCTATGGCAAGGTAGAACCCCCAGGGCTCACCATTGAGAGACAGATCGGCAAAGGCATAAAGGGGTGTGCTGACGCCCAGATAGTTCATCATATCGTAGGACAGATACTCCTTCATATAGGTGGCATCCGCCTGCATATTGTTAACCACGAATTTGCTCAGACCATGGTAGGTTTGGCCGTCTACGTACTCGTCCATTTTGATTTTAAAGCTGTAGCGATCTGTTGTATCGTCTCTGGCAATGGTTTGCAGACTCGAATTGCCTTTCGGCCGGATTCCCACGGAATAATATGTTTCCCCATTGATGGTGATATCGCAGGAGATATATTCTTCATCCATGGCGTTTTCCAGCATCTCACTCCACGCATCAGTGTCTGCGGTGATATTGATTGTGATCACCTCATCCTCCGGAAACAGCAGGGATGCATATTCAGGTACCGCAGTCTGGGCCTGAATCTTTAGCAGATCGGGATTCCAGATGAAAAGACTGGTGAAAACAAGGGCTGCGGCTACAAGGGCGATGATAATTTTGTTGATATATTTATTTTCAATCATGAGGCGCCTCCTGTCCTATGAGAGGTACTCTCCGTTATAGCTCACAAGCACGGCATTGCTCACACCTTCAACCGCCGAGATTTTATTGATGAATTCAGTGGACATCTCCTTCAGGCGCACTTCCAAAGTAAGCTCAATCCCTCTTGAAGATACCGATTTGGATTTGATCAGGTGCTTCCGCACACTGCCTTTTACGGTGTCCACCACAGTTTTTTCAGCTGCATCATCTGCGCAGTGGGCAACCAGAATGTACGCATTGTCGCTGGGCTTTCTGTTTGCAAAGGCCATGAGAATGATTCCGATAAAAAGGGAACCGAAAAACGCCAGAGGGATCATCCCCGCGCCAAGAACAATACCCACCGAGATGGACCAGAATAGATACACGATGTCCATGGGGTCCTTGACAGCTGCGCGGAATCTCACAATTGACAGAGCACCAACCATACCTAACGATAGTACTACGTTGGAACTGATGGCCAATATAATCAGTGTGGTGATCAGGGACATTCCAATCAGGGATACACCGAATCCTGATGAATACATTACTCCGCTAAAGGTCTTCTTATATACAAAGAAGATAAACAAGCCGAGCACAAAGGCCAGACCAAGGGAAATGGCGGTGTCAGCAGCGGAAAAGGAGGTTACCTTTTCCACAAAGCTCGATTTAAAAATATCATTAAAAGTCATAATTTCTCTCCTCAATTTTTAACTGCAGTTACATGTGGTATGGTTGTTACCCACTTTTGCAGCATCAGATAGCTAGCCGAATATCCTGCTTAATGCATACTTGGAACAGGCCGCTGCTCTTCTGTTGTTTAATTGGATTGCATTGCGCATAAGATCCGGGAGGAAGGCGTCATATTTCACTTCCAAAACAATAATCTTCTCTGCGCCGCTTCGGATTGTCGGGAGTTCCCGATGAAAGAAATCCCAGGAATGAATTCCTGTTCTGATCTCACTGTCAATGGTTACTCTCACATTGCCTGGCTGGTAAAGATAGGCTTCCCGGACATAGTCAACAACGGTTTTGGGCCTCAGCAGCTGATATTGCATCTTTGCATAAAGTTCCAATACCAGCGGGTGCTTCGAACTTCGCATCCACTCTGTATCTCCGGCAAGCAGCCGTTCGCACTCCGCTCTGCTCAAGGGTGCAGACTGTTTATTGCACAGATTGTTTACTTTTGATTTTTTCTCCAGTTTCACGCGATCATACTCGTCGTTATAATAGCGCAGCCGAAATTTCTCCCTGGGATTGATTCCGTCCAGTTTTTCCCGCAGTGCTTTATCGTCAGGAGTATCAAAGTAAAGGCTTCGTATGTGGTAGTACCCCTTCTCTCCGGCATGGCTGTCGAGGCTGGCGACAGCCATAAGCCTCTGGCGGATTTGATAATAGTCATTCAGATTAATATAGTGTTTTAATTCATGTCTGAAATCGATGGGCGCTTCTTTTGTAATCAAAGATCCATCTCCTTTCTCGCTTTTGCTTTCATTACTTCTTTGCTGCACTTTTTGCTCTCATCTCTTAAGCTTTTATCTGTCTGTTCTCTATATAATAAAAAAGAGCGCAACAGCACATTAAGTTGATATGTGCTATTGTACTCTTCTTTTGTGACAGGTTTTTGAACGGCTTTTGATCCCTTTAAGAAATACTTAACATGTCGTGAAAATCATTTTTTGACCTAACCCCAGTTGCAGACCTGATTAATTCTTTCTGTGGTTCTTTTCAGTGACAGCTCTCTAAGCATATCCAAATTTTTCTTCTTCAAGGCTGCTTTTACAGACCTGCTTTTTTTCTCTATGGTGAAGAACTTACCTTCCTGATATCTTCGAATCAGCTCTTCAGGCTCAAGATCGATGAGTTCCACTCGCTCGGCACAGTCAAAAATAAAATCAGGAATCTGATCGCCGCTTTGTATCTGCAGTGCTTCCGTCACGGTTTTATTCAGGCTTTCTATCTGTTGTGCGTTGACGGTGGTATATACATTAATGCCTGCAGACAGCAGCTCTTCGATGTCCTGAAACCTTTTGTCATGTTTTGAACCTGGTGCGTTGGTATGCGCCATTTCGTCCACCAGAATAATCTTAGGTTTTCTGAACAGGGCTCCCTCCAGATTGAATTCAGTCAGCATCCCCTTGCTGCTTGCAATCAACTTGAATGGCAGAATCTCCAGGCCCTCGGTCAGCTCCATTGTCTCGGCTCCCGAATTTGGGTTTATGTATCCGATCATCACGTCGATTCCTCTTCTCAGCTCCTGATGCGCATCTTTCAGCATTCTGTAGGTTTTCCCCACTCCGGGTGAATATCCAAAGTAGATCTTCAATTTCCCTCTTTTTATCATTTCTATCCCCTCATTTGAATACCCGGTTTCTTTCGCCAAAATTCGCCGGGCGTCCCCTTTTAGTCAATTTTATATATGTTTCCTCCATTGATTACAGAATACCTTAAAATCCGTGTCTGTTGCGCCCTTTTTTTACATCAATTTTCGACATGAATCCATGAAAAAAGACTCCGGGCCCAGCTATATATAGCGTATGCCCAGAATCTATTCGACAGGTTTCACCAACATGTAGATATGTATTTCTTTTCGGCGTGTATTCCCTTGTAGACTAGTGCCATGTTAGATTTCTATTTGAAGTTTAAGTCTGCCAACGTACCAGGCTATCGAAGTGATAAATTCAGAAAGTAACCCACAAGTCCCCATGAAAGGTAGGAGAATTGCAGCAGATGGGCACCGATTCCAAAGGGAAGAGAAGAAACATTGAAGAGAGGACTGAAAAACCATTGTGTTCCGATCAATGCAAATAAGATCATCGGTATAAAATAGACCCATTTATTTTTTGCCTTCGTGAATCTGGGATTTGCAGTACTCCCAAGGGCAATGCCGATTAAGAAATACACTGCATACATTGCGGCAAAGGACAAAAATCCAAGCTGCCCTGTGCTGCTGTTAAATTGATCAAGCTGGTTATTCAGCCATGACCCTGCTGCCATCAGTACAAGGATAATCAATGTTCTGGCGATTAATTTCATTGAGTTTGACATTTCTTTTATCACCTCATCTGGAGTATTTTGGGGTAAATTTACAAAACCTTCTTTAGAAACTGCTTACGTCTCCTCGCGATACAGTTAGATACTGTATGATCCCATCCGCCAGATAGTCACCCATTTGCAGTGCATGGAACAAAAGCCTGTCAAAGATATCAAGCTCTCGTTCAAAATCCTCACTCTTTAATGCATACGCATCCTCCACCAATGTTTGACAATACGTATTTTGCAGGCTTCGCCACTGGTCTTCATCCCAGAAGGGATTGATCCTTGCATAGTAAGCAGAAATATCATTTCCATTTTGGCAAAGCTGCTGTGCACTGCGTTCGGCTGCAGCCAAGTCATTTTGCTTCAACGCATTTACAAGAGACTGCAGATAGACAACATGCATGGAGAGGAGTGTAACCAGCTCTTCACCCAGGGGAATTCCGAAAATCAGCTCCGCCTTTGCTTTAAACTTCAGTGGGAGTGCATACAGCTTTCTTGCCACTGCCTCACTGTTTCCGTATCCCGAGAATGAAGAAACCATGTAAGCTTGGGACAAATATGCAAGCTGTGTCATTAACAGACGCATATCATTCTGTAAATTCATGTGTCCGTAAGATATAACCGGTACTTGCTGATAACAAATAGAATCCATCTCCGGAGCATCTCCTTTTCTTAGCACTGGGCTGGTCCGGGCTCTCTTACGATGGAACGTGGCGGGCCACCCCTATATTGTATGCGGTAGCAAGCCCATATGCGATCAAAATTGGGGAATCTTACAGGTATGCAATGGTCTCGATTTCTACCAGTACATCTTTCGGCAGGCGTGCAACCTCTACGGCAGAACGGGAAGGATAAGACCCTTCTGTAAAATACTTTGCGTAGATGGAGTTCATCGCTGCGAAGTCATTCATATCCTTTATAAAAACTGTTGTTTTCAGGACCTTATCAAGGGAACTTCCCGCTTCTTCCAGGATTGCCTTGACATTTTTTAATACCTGTTCCGTCTGTTCTTCTATCGTTGTCCCTACGATGGCTCCGGTTTCAGGATCCAGCGGTACCTGACCTGAAGTAAAGAGCAGGTTTCCAAAGATATTGCCCTGGGAATAGGGACCGATGGCTGCCGGTGCAGCTTTTGTTGAAACAATTTTTCTCATAGAATCCTCCTGTTAAAAGAAATAATATAGCAGTTTTAATTACATGCCTTTAGGCAATCAGCAATTATCGTTTAAAGTATCGTTTGACCATTTTTTCACTGATCACTTTCCGGGTAAATTCTATTTCTTCCGGACCAAAACATCTCTTCGGAAGGATAATCGCCTGCATGGTATTGAGATAGAGGTAAAAGTATTTTTTCGTCTCGTAGGCACAATAGAACATTTCCCATTGGTAGAACCCCGAGCTGTTTTCCCTCCCGCCTTCTTCCTGAATACCTGAATCAGAAATGGTCATAGACCGCTCGTTTCCAACTACCAGATGATCTGAGCGCAAGAACTTTTTAACGCTGGCCTGAAAAACAAAATACTGAAAAATGATCAAACCAAAAAACGCAATGCAGACATAGTAATACCAATCTGAAACCTCAGCGGCTCCGCTGATCCGGCCGAAGATTGCTCCCCCGGAGCATATGGCTGCCAAAATCAGAAATACCAGAAAACCCCGCTTTTTTTTGTAGGTATTAAAAAAGGTCAGCGATTTAAAATCCTGGGCAGTGGTACTGATCTTTATTGTAATCTCTTTCATGAAACTTCCTTTCCGTGAATACTTGTATTACTGTGATGGATTAACAGAATCAATAGTACCATAGCAATCAATGCAAGGGCACCGAACAGCATAACCATGACAACTCCAAAGGGAACCGTCATCAGAGTAAGCAGCAGTGACACCATAAGCCCAAGCTCGGAAGCCATAATCAATTTCCAGCGTTCATCACAGATTCTGGCCAGAGTAAGGTCTCCCACGGATACAAGCAGACGCTTCAATCCCATACACAGATAATACGCAAAGAAGATACTTGCCGCAAATCCCAGCAGCATAAACACCATGGCCAGCAGGGGCACTGCGCCGAAGATTCCTGCGCTGAAGAGCACAGAAGAAGAACTTTCGCCAAAAGCACCGTCGACAGACCCGGATGCAGGAGCCTGATAGACATTAACCAGTGAAAGCACCAGCAAAATGATAGCGTATTTCTTTGTAGTTTCAAAATGACTTCCATACGCCTTAATTCTTCCAAGACCTACGATAACCATGATATAGCCGATGGGATCCGGGACGATGTCAAAACCCTGAATTCGAATATTGATGGCGGTGAGAATCAGCCCCCAGAAAACAAGTTTCAATCCGCTCATATCATATCGGTCCGCGAGTTCTCTTTGCACCGCTTCCTTTATCATTCCCCCGTTTTGCCTTTCTTCCATCAAGAACCTCTCTTTCCCCGTTAATCAGTCTGAATTTATCTGCTCTCACCAGTTTTTTGATCTGGTGTTCTCTTCTTAAGGCAGTACTTTTGTCTTCGCAGCATTCGCTGTAGAGAAGCCTTACAGGGCCTCGTCCTCTTGTGTACTTGGCACCTCCGCCGCTGTTATGGGCGGCGATTCTGGCCCCAAGGTCGGTGGTCCACCCCGTATAAAGGGTCCCGTCAGCACACTCCACGATGTAAACAAAATCTCGCTGCTGCCCATCGGTATCTTTCATGCATTGGCCTCCCTTTTTCAGTCTTCCCTGCTTTTGCTCATGCATTGGTTTTCTGAAGGGCTTCAAACTCTTCTGCCAGCATGGAATAGCAGTTCACATCCCGAAGGGTGCCGTCATAAATCTTATACGCCTTCCTCAGTGTTCCCTCAAATTGAAAACCGCACTTCTCAATAACTCTTCCTGAACGTTGATTCAGAGGGCTTCGGTAAATGGATACCATCAGAAGTTTCAACTCCTGAAATCCGTACCGAAGTACAGCTTTTGCCGCCTCGGTCATGATGCCCCTTCCCCAAAAATCCTCATGAAGGGCGTACCCCAGCTCTTTGCAGTTAACTTCGGGTCTTCGCACATCATGCTCATATCCGATGGAGCCGATTACCTTTCCTGTTTCCTTATGTACAATGGCCCAGCTGTCATACTTATCAAGGAACAATGACTGCATGATTTCCAGTGATTCCACTTTGCTTTCATGTGGTTTCCAGCCGCCATGGGGACCCACATTGGGATTTTTCGCGTAATCATAAAGATCGTCAACATCCTCAATGGACCAGTCTCTCAGCAGCAAACGTTCTGTCTCGATGGTTTTCATGATTGTTTCATCTCCTCAATCTGTTGTCTGTTCAGTCTGAAAACTTTGAACCAGTTGATTTCCTCAGCTCCCATGCTGCGGTAGTATTCCTTACCGGTTAGATTTGTCTCCATACAATACCAGTCCATCCTGCCACAGTCCTTTTGGCAAGCCACTTCTGCCAAAGCACGGAACATTCTGCTGCCGATCCCCTTTCCCCGGTGATGCTCTCTCACGTAGATATCATCGATATAAAGCGTACGCTTTCCGGTAAAGGTCGAGAAACTGTATGCCCAGATGGCGAAGCCCACAGGCTCCCGTTCCAGCTCGGCAATCATCGCATCAGCACCTCCGCGGTCAAACAAAACGTCCCTCAGGCCGGCCTCCGTACTTTGAATCTCCTCCTCGGCGCCCTCAAACCGCGCAAGTTCATAGATAAAGCCCAGGATCACCTCCAAATCGTTTTCATTGGCAGGTCTGAGCGTTAGCCCCTGCCCTTCGTACTGTTTCATAAAGATTCCTCCTTACACAGATTTTCCAAAGGCCGAAAAAGCTCCTTCGCTTTCCCCATCCCGGCAAACCCGGACAAAAGCTTCGGCATGAAGGCTGCTGATCATTATTGCCGTTTATCTCTGATCCTGGATTTCCTGCTGCACCTTTCTGGTCAGTGATTTCAGCAGGACTTCATAGGATTGGTCCAGCATATCTCTAACTACGTCATCCGGAACATCGCCCTCAAGATACAGAGAGTTCCAATGCTCCTTATTCATGTAGTAACCCGGGACGATATCCTTATACGTGCTCCGAAGCAGCTGTCCGTCCATCGGTGCCAGTTTCATCGTAAAAATAGGTTTCCCCACCTTATCACCGCCCTGCATACCGAACATTTTGCCGCGGATCATATACCGCACTGCATCCCACTCTGGCTTATAGTCCTTCTCAACACCGGGCTTTGCAAGTAAATATTCATCCATCCAGGTATACTTCATCACGATCCCCTCCTTAATAATAATCCTCCAAAGATAGGAAAACGGCAGCATCGGATCTACGGAACTTCTCCGCAAGCCGCGCTGCCTGTTTCGCAGTCCCTTATTCGTTCATGCCAGTATCGTCTCAGACCATTGTCGATGACTCATGCTTTAGTCTTTTCAGCCGTTTATTTCGTCATGTCTTCGTCTTTTTAGTCTCTTATTCCGTTGTGCTCAGGATTTCATTATTCTTTTCCACCTGGCTTACCTTCATTTTGGCTACATCTTCCGGCTTGACCTCCTCCAGAAGTCCAAGAACCGTGGGACCCAGGAAGATGGTATCAAGCACTTTATCACCGATGGAGATTTTACTGAATGGTGTAAAGTTTTGTCCCTTGATATAGTATTTCTTACCGACTTCAACCACGCGCTCTACCTTGATTTCCTTCACACCCATCTTCATATCTGTGGTTGAGAAGGGATTAATGCCTCCGTAAATATATTCTTTGCCGTAAAGCATGTCATACTGGAGCGCTTTGAGATTGGAAAGATACATGGAATCTTCTCTATGCTGCTGGTGATACTTGGTCAGTACGCCTTCATGAATGTCAATCCGATTCAGCACTTCTGCACTCAGCTGGTATGCATAGAGGTTCTTATCTTCCTTTTTTAATCCAAAGTTATCCCAAATAACATACTGTGTCTGATAAACAGTCTTGTTCACCAGATCACTGTCTTGAATGTTTAAGCTCGGCAAATGGTCTCCGTACATGACGAGTACGGTATCCTCATCAAAATTCTTCAATGCTTCTGTAAGATTTCCGATAAACTCATCCATTTCATGAATCTGCTGCACATAATATTCAAAGGCATATGCATCACTTTCCACCTGGATTCCCGACATGGTGACCTTAGGATTTTGTATCAGTCTCATATCGGGATACTGACCGTGCCCCTGAACGGATATGGTGTATACCAGATCTTCGCTTTTCGTCGATTCCAGGGCTGCCAGGATCTCATCGGTGAGAACCCGGTCTTTTGCCCAGTTCTTCGGTGTCTTTGTCACATTATTCATATATTCCAGAGAGGTAAAAGTATCAAATCCCATGTTAGGGAATACCTTGTTTCTCCCGTAAAAAGCACCTCTGTGATTATGGATTGCATGGGTTCCGTATCCCAGTCGTTTCAGGTCATATGCGATGCTCTCGCAGGTTTTATCCTTAAGCACCGATTTATAAGGATATTCTCCCGGTCCGAAAAATCTCACCCGCATACCAGAAAGAACTTCAAATTCCGTATTGGCCGTTCCGGCCCCTATGGAAGGAACCGTCAGAAATCCGGAAGAATAATTCTCTTTGAGCTTTCTGAAATTTGGAACGGGATCTTGTGAAAAGGAGAGAGATTCCATCAGCGTCGGATCAAAAAAGGACTCCAGCTGCAGCATGATAATATTGGGTTTTCTTCCACTCTCTCCTGTAGATACAGGAATCGTAGTCAGCTGCTCCAGCTCTTCTTCCGTAAAGATGCTCTTGATTTGCGCTTCGGAATACCCACTTGGAGTAGAGATTCCGGTATTGAGCCATGTATTCACAAAGCAGTAAGGAAACCCGTAATCCCTGTAAGCGTAACCCAGATTTCCAAAATAGGTTGAAACCCAATTCTGATTGACCGCAAGGGTTGTAGACCCATACATTACAAGGCCAAGCAGCAGGACACCCAGAACACTTTTTTTGTAATCAATTTTTTGTTTATGCTTTGGCATAAAAATGAACACCAGAACAAGCGCAATGACAACAAGCAGACCCGCAGCACCAACCAAAATCATTTGAACCGTGTTCAGATAGTTAGGAATAATGGACATTACCGACTCAAGCAGGGCCAGATCTGTCACCGTAAACGGCGTCGTTCTGTAGCTGAGAATCACGCCATTTGTGATTCCGATGGACAACCAAAAAATTGATACGATCACATAAACAAAAATTCGCCTCTTTACCAGATACGCAATGGAGAAGGTAAAGAAGATTAAAAATGTGTTGTAAAGGAAGGTCATGGGAGAATCTGCAATGTAATCCAGACATAGCAGAACCGACCTTCTGCTGACTGCTTCGATTATGAAATTGATCATAAAAGAAAGCACAACGCACAACGAGATTGAGTTGTGCAAATATTTATTAAAAAAAGCTTTCATGTTTCCGCTATTTCCTCCAGGTTCGTTATCGCTCCGCTCCTTCAGCTACCGCTCTGCTCTGATTGCATTAGCCAGGGCAGCGAACTCCTCCAGACTCAGGGTTTCGGCTCTGCGTACAGGATCGATCCCGGCGGCAGCCATAACCACTGCGATTTCATCCTTCGTCAAACCGTAAATGCCGGTCAGTGAGTTCAGGAGCGTCTTTCTTCTTTGTCCGAATCCGGCCTTGACCACAGCAAAGAAGGTTTCTTCGCTGGATAAAAGCACCGGTTTTTCTTTCCGCACATCCAGGCGGATCACTGTGGAGTCAACCTTGGGCTGCGGAACGAAAATTTCTTTCGGCGCATTGGCCACATGAGCCACGGTGCAATAATACTGAACTGCCACCGAAAGAGCCCCATAGGTCCTTGACCCCGGCTGCGCCTTGATCCTGTCGGCCACTTCTTTCTGCAACATGATGGTGATGCTGTCTGTCTGTACCCGATCCTCCAGAATCTTCATGATAATTGGCGTCGTAATATAATAGGGAAGATTCCCCAGAATTCTGACGCCCTCTCTTTTTTGACCATTGATCAGTTCATTTTGTTCCAGTAAAGCTGGAAGATCAATTTTCAATATGTCACTGTTTATAATTTCGATATTGTCATAGTCGCTAAGTGTATCTTTCAAGATTGGTATCAGATTTCTGTCGATTTCAACAGCGATTACCTTCCCGGCAGCCTCAGCAGCTGCTGCGGTAAGAACGCCGATGCCCGGTCCGATTTCAATCACCAGATCCCCTTTTCCTATCATTGATTTTTCAATAATCTTGTCGATAATATTTTTATCTGTTAAAAAATTTTGGCCAAGGCTTTTCGAAAATTGAAAGCCGTGTTTTCGTCTTACTTCACTAATCGTAGCTGGTGAATATAATTTCATGCTCTTCCCCATTATCCTCTTTTGTATATTTTAGCTAATTCCCGGTTCTTTTATCTATCTTGATCCGAAAGCTGAAGTACCGCTTCAAGGAGTTCGTTTCTCTCCACCCCATACTGGTTCAACCTGTTAAGAAAGACCTTGGTATTGCCATAACCGATTCCCAGCAGTTTCCCCAGTCTGTCCCGGCGCTCTGCACTGCCGGAAGCGCCGGCAAGGCCCAGCTCAAATAAATCCTGCAACACAAACTCGCATCGTCTATCTGCAATAGAAAGTCTTATCTTTTCCAATGCTGCTCTGATATCTTCCGGTGCTGCGTTTTCGATTCCGATATCGCCGTCCTTCGTTGCCTCCTCCCGCGGTAAAAAAGCATGCTTTCCATCAGGAAAGCGCGCGGAAAGCCTTTTTCGAATTTGATCTCCGGCGAAATCCGGATCAGTAAATATAATAATTCCTCTTTCGGTATATGCCTTTGCTATTAAGTCGAAGGTTTTCCGGCTGATTCCGTAGCCGTGTGTTGCTATGGTTTCTGCATCTACAGCACGCTTTACAGCCGCTTCATCGTCTCTTCCCTCTACTACGATGACCTCTCTTATCATGGAAACTCCTTAATTCCTTCCCCGAATCTACTGAGGAATAATTCCTCCCTTGTCCTTCTTTCCATCCTCATCAGGAAGCACATATAATATTTCTCCCGGTTTGATCATCCTAAGCTGCTGCCTCGCCTGTTGTTCAATATATTCCGGACTGTTGACCTGAGAATAAACTTTCTCCAGCTTGTCCTTCTGTTCTAAAAGCGCTTGTTGTTCTTTCATGGTTTTAGCTTCCGTAAGCTTCAGGCTGACAATATTAAATGCAGATACTCCTATGATACAAAGGATGAACAGAAAAACGAAAAAATACACCATTCGGCGACGGGCTTTTCTCCCGGCCTGGCGTTCCGTTACAACCTGTTTTGTTTTTGGGGTCTTGCCCCTTTTCTCCGCAGCGTCTTTCCGTTTCTTTTTTCGTTCCCGTCTTGCTTCTTCAATGTCGATAACCTGACTGCTGCTCTTAAATTCTCTGCTGCGGCGCTTCTTTCTTTTCAACATAAGATCACCTGCTGTTTATTGTAGCACAAAAAAATTTTTTCCACAAGACAGCGCCGGCTCCAAATGCTAGCAAAGCATGAAAACTAAGCCTTCCAAAGCTGCAATAATAAAGAAAGGAGCAGGTCAAAAGCGCAGCAAACAGCCAGAATAAGACATCCTGAATAAAAGACATCTTATTCCCCGGCTGAAATTTAATTTTTAGCTTAGAATACAAATCATGGAAAATCATAATTGTCATGCCGGCAGCAAGCATAATGACAAATTCAAAGGATTGATCCAGGATCAGTGGATTGATCGCTGCACTCATTTCAGAATCTTTTTCAGGAAGCCCTTTTCCTGTCGGTCTTTTTTTGCTGTATACACCGCGGAGCTGATCGATCCGGTAATTAAAACCCTGCCTTCTTCCAGATCCAGCTTCTGAATATGTAGGTTCTCTCCTTTAATAATCAATCCTCCATTCTTCAGGCTCAGCAGTATGATTTCCTCATTAAAGCTTTCTACATCCGTAACTTCCGTAACGGAAACTCTTTCTCTATTGTCTATATTCACTACGTGCGTATCCATAAAAAACACCCCTTTTCAATATATGAAAAGGGGTTGCTGTTTATGCCGTTCTTTTCAATCCATGAATCCTCACACCAATTGGCTGAGCTGTCAGGGTGACTGATCATACCGAAAATAAGCGGAAGCAGACTACTGATCCCAACAGAAGCCTGGTAAAACACTACTCCTCATTGGCATAAACCACTGCAGACACTTTGGCTTCACCAGTTGAGGTATACGCATTGGTCCAGGTTACAGTCTCTCCTGGTGCAGGGCTACAGACCAAAACTCCCATGGTATCATCACCTGAAGTGCCGTCCTTATCCAACACTTCAATTTTAACCTGTGTTCCGGAAGGACGGGCAATATAGATGGTGGAAAACTCTTCAGTGTACTGATCTCCGAATTCGGCTTGCTCTTTACCCCAGTATACATTTTTCGTCACGTTCTTTGGTGCCTGATTATCCTTCCAATGATTTTGATTGATGTGGGTGTATCCATCCACCGATATTTTCATAAATACATCACTTTCATCGTTGAAGGTATCCTTGTTTGCGCAGCTTGTAATGTTCAATACCGTAATCTTATGAGAGTAATAAGGGTTATAGACGTATTCATGGGAAAAGGTTCCCAGTTCATTCAAATGGGTGTCAATAAAGAATGCAGGATCCGACCAGTAGATGCCTTCGTACAGCGGGCCGTCATCGGAATCATCCTTTGTCCAGGGAAGGGTGCAGGAGCTGTTTGAATACGTATCTCCGTGGAAATACCCGAAGGTATTGTACACGTGCCCTGCTCCTCCCGTATCATATCTCCTGTCCCACAATTCATCCATGGAAACCAGGGCATAATCGTAACTCTGTACGTAGCTGCCCGCAGTATTATCAGGCATTACCGAATTACCAGAACTATACCGAAATACAATGCCATCCCCTCCATTAGCAGCACCGCCATCGTATGCTTTGACTCCATGTCCCGCATCGGTTCCAATGCCGTTGGCCGAGAGATAAATTTCAGGTCTGTGCCGGTCAAGTCGCACAGGACCATCAATATTATCACTTCCACTTGCAATGGAAGGATCATTGGTATATTGATACCAGTGATTATGGGCTTGTGTCTCCATCAGCTGAAAACTTCCGAATTCAGTACCGTCCTTGCGAATCACAACAATACATCCTTCAAGGTCATGCTCATGCCGCTCAAGATTGATGGGACCGTCATCCCGAGGATAATAGAAGTCGTATTCGATAAAGTAGTGGGTCAGGGTTTCTCTCACGGAATAATACACTGATGGATTCTGGGGATAGTTCATCAGGTTCTCCCAATTATTGTCGCCCCTCCAGTCTCCATCATAATCAAATCGAGTCATAAAATCTGCTCGGACATGATAGGTTTCATTGACATCCTGATAAATGGTGGGGGCCCAATAAGCTGCCAGTTCCTCATAGAATGAATTCGTTTCTCCCGATTCATTCTCCAGCGCCCAGGCAGTGGGCTGCACCAAAAGCAAAAGCATAAAATAAATCATGATACACAAGGTTTTCTTTTTCATAGGTGATTCCATCCTTCCTTAGAAATCATTTCTGATCTTTAGAAATTTAACTCCTTTTGTTATCCCTTTGCTGCTTTTGTCCGTACTTGCTGTCCGTAATCATTTGTCCAGTGATACGTTACTTTTGATATTCCTCGGCGTTTAAGGATGACACCCCCTTCCACCCTCTCATCTCTGAGAGGAAGCCTTCCCGGTCTATTTTTTTTCTATGCTTATTAAATACCAGTCTAGCTGTGAGAATGTACTTCTTTTCCTCGTCGCAAAGCTCTTCCACGATCTCCCAATCCTTTAGAGTAGTATCATACTTTGGAGCTGTTCGGTTCAAGCTGATCAGGAATTGACTTAAGTTACTGCACTCCACTTCCAGAAGCAGGCCCTTTGATTTGAGCTTGCGAAAGGATTTTTCCAGGTACTCAAAGATGGTGAGGGTCAGAAGAATTGCAACAGTGCCAGCAACGGCAGCCTCGTAAAAGCCGCCGCCAGCTGCCAGGCCAAGACATGCTACGGACCAGACGCTTGCTGCAGTAGTCAAGCCTCTGATTGTAACACCATCCCTCAGGATGGTTCCCGCACCCAGAAACCCGATTCCCGAGATGACCTGGGCCCCCAGTCGTGTGGGATCCATTGTAGTAATATCTTCATACCGGTGGAGGGACAGTTCCCCCATAAGCATAATCACCGCCGAGCCGATGGCAACCAGCATATGAGTTCTAAGGCCTGCCGGCCGGTTGCTGGTCTCTCTTTCCCAGCCGATGACACCGCCGATCATCATAGCAAGGAGAATTCTAAAGCTCAATTCCAATGGCGGCATCTTCTCACCTCCTTTGTATGTCAGATGTCTCACCGTTCAATGCTGCCAGACGGCGCTCCATTCAATGCTGTCAGACGTCTCACCGTTCAGCGCTGCCAGACGGCTCTCCATTCCATGCCGCCAGACCGCCCTCCATTCAATGCTGCCAAGCGCCTGGCATTTCAATGTCCAATGTCCCGCCCTTCAGTGCTGAAATGCCATTTTTTCAGTTAGCCTCCGCATCTAAGGAGGAAAGGCGGATCCCTCCGCCTTTCAAAAATGAAACAATGCTGCTTCAGCTGGTACTAAGCAGCATCGATACTGCTCTATTTCTTCTCTGCCCTTTTTCAGCGGTCCTGGCTGCTCCATTTTCAGGGATACTGCTGCCGCTGCAAAGTCAAGGGCATCCCTGATATTTCGGTTAAGGCGCTCTGTTATGTATACGCTGAATACCGTATCCCCTCTGCCTGCTCTGCCGCTTAGATTTCTCGGCGTAAGTGGTGCCGTATAAATTTCCTGACCACTGTAGACCATTACCTCGCTGTTATGGGTGATCATAACTTCTTTGGCACCCCAGCCATACATGACTTCAGCTGCCTTTTCCCTGTCGCTTGTGCCTGTAAGAATCTCGGCCTCAGCCGCATCAGTCTTTAAAAAGTGGATAAATGGAAAATCCCTTTTTTTATGCTCGTAATCCTGGAAGGAAAGGAGTTTTGTCTCTTCATCAAGGCACCTTAGATATCCCTGCATATCCACTGCCACCATACCTCGTTTGGCCAGGTGTTCGATCATGCCATCCTCAAAGTCGCCCCGGACGAGCCCCGCAAGGTGGTAGATGCTGCTGGAAACCCCGCCGGGAATGTCATCCATGCGAAATGGCTCTGCAACGGAGGCCACCACCAAATCCCGCCGCTCCCGGTCCTCGGAAAGATACCGGTTCAGCATGGAGGTATTCCATTTACTTTCCATAAAATAAATATCATTCCGGTCAAAAGGAAGAAGATCCATAAGCATCCGCTGCTCTGCCGTCATCTTTGTAAGAATCCCTACCGAGGCGCCCGAGAAATATGCCGCATAGGAGCTGAATAGTTCTGCTCCTCCAAAGAAGCCGTACCGCGTTCCGTCAACTTCCTGAACTTCATCCACAGTGATGTGACCGATCAAAAATGTATCATAGTGTTTCTTTGCTGTATGATCTGCCACGGCTTCTTTATCTGTAACTGCTTCTGTCACCGCTGTTTTTTCTGTTACTGCTGTTCTATCTTTCATAGCTGCATCTCCTGTCACTGATGATTTCCTCTTTTGTATCGATCTTAATGGATCCATCTGGATCAATACAGAAGCTTACGGTTTCATGAGTGGCCTGTTTGCAGGCCTCAGCCTTTACTGCATCTGTAAAAAGCACTTCCTTGGCATGGCGTTGTAAGAGCTTGATAACACCCGGGTCGGGGCAGTCACTTCTGCTGTTTGACACCGAGATCACCGCATATTCCGGCCGTAGCATATCCGACAGCTTCTGCGTCATGGAATCCTTATGGCCGTGATGGGGAATCTTGACAATATCCATTGACGGTAGCTGCTTTTGATCCCACTTTGCAGCATAAATATCTCCCGGAAGGGATATAGTCCGATCTGCGTACTGAAGCCTTATCCGAAGGCTGGTATTGTTAATGAACCGATCCAGCCTTGTTAGCATGGCATTGGAACCTCGTTCCTCCAGAGTCTCCGCCCAGATGCCGTCTTGCAGTTCCAGCAGTTCCTCTTCCATAAAGAGGTGCACCCGAAGCTCTCCCTCCAGATCAATTCTTTGTTTGTTATTCCGATGAAGCACAATCCGGGTTCCTTTTTCCCTCAGGGTATTCAATGCCTGTAGGTAAAGGTTTAACGACGTCAGAAGACAGTTCGCCCCAGGAGACAATTCTTCACTGCACCCAACGGTCTTCCCCCAGTATTGCTGGGGAGGCAGATAGTTGACCCACAGTTCTTTGATTTCTATTTCATCCGCCAGATCAGGAAGTCCGCCAGTGTGATCCAGATGAAGATGGGATAGAGCCAGCACATCAAGCCTTGAAACACCCTCTTTTTTGAGAAGCTCAACTGCTCTGATTCGTTTTGAGCCTTCCTCGGTTTTCCCCAGCGTCAGATCACCGCAGTCAACCAGAATTGAGAATACCGTTCGATCCGTCTTCATAAGCCGAATGAGAATGGAATCTCCATATCCGACGTTTATAAAGTCCAATTTCAGCATGTTGCGTCCTCGCAGTCGAGAACATGAATTTTCTTTTGATCCAAAATCAATCGGACCTTACCATTACGGCTGCCGGACAGATCAGGGTTGGAATCGTCCAGGATCAAGGTTTCCTCATCGACTCGAATCCAATACCGGATTACTCTTCCTAAGAAGCTATAGTTTTCAATGGTTCCTTCTAAGAAAACCTCATTGTTGCAATCCTCTTCAGGGCCTGCAATCCTCATACACTCCGGCCTGATCACCAGCAGCACGTTAGCTCCCTGCGTGGCTTCAAGGTTAGAGTGCAGCCCGATTCGCTTGCCACAGTAGTCGACTGCCAAGATGCCATTTTCCTGCTTTAGGGCCTTAGCTTTCAGGAAATTAACAACTCCTACGAAGTTGGCCACGAATGGATTTGCCGGTCTAAAATAAATCTCCCAAGGGGATCCTATTTGTTCAATTCTTCCGTTTCTCATGACCGCAATCATGTCGGACATGGAGAGTGCCTCATCTTGGTCATGGGTTACATAGATGGTGGTAATATTAAATTTTTGCTGGATCATCCGCAGCTCTGTTCTGACCTCTACCCTGAGCTTTGCATCCAGGTTGGAAAGAGGCTCATCCAGAAGCAGGATTTCCTGGCCCATGATCAGCGCTCTGGCAAAGGCAACCCTTTGCTGCTGTCCGCCCGAAAGCTGCTTGGGAAAGCGTTTCTCGAGATTGAGCAGATTAAACATTTCCAGCATCTCAGCAACCTTGCTGTCAATGACTGATTTGGGAATCTTCTGCAGCTTCAGTCCGTAAGAGATATTCTCATATACGGTCATATGAGGAAACAGCGCATACTCCTGAAAGACGAGAGGTGTATTTCTCTTATATGGGGGCAGGCCGTTCACGCGCTTGCCTTTGATATAGATATCACCCTCTTCCGGCTCTGCAAAGCCAGCCAATTGGCGCATCAGAGTTGTTTTTCCGCATCCGCTGGGACCCAGCAGCGTTACAAACTTGCCCTTTGGGATTGTAAGAGAAACGTGATCCAACGCGGTAAAGCTGTCAAAGCGTTTCACAATATTTTTAAATTCTATGAATTTCTGATCTTGATGTTCCATCAGTCAATCCTCCTAATTCTTCTTAGTTTACAGCTCCAGCTTGATTCCCTGTTTGCCAAGCAAATACCGTGCGACTTTCAGCACCCCAAATGCAACTGCAATCAAAACCACAGTAAAGGCGGCAGCGCTTCCCCACTGTCCTGTCTCCACAAGACCCATGATAGACACGGTACCGACGATGGTATGGGGGGAGTAAATAAAGATCACCACGCTCAGGCAGGTGACGGAGCGTAAAAATGAGAGTACAAATCCAGAGAGAAACGGAGCCTTCAGCAGCGGCAGAATAATATCCTTAAAGCCTCTGAAACTGTTCGCCCCCAGATTAAGCGCAGCATCCTCCACGGAATTTCCAATCTGCTGCAAGCCTGCCGTACTTGCGCTGTAACAGGTGGGAATATTCCAAAACAGCAGAGCCAGAACCATAATTGCAGAAGTTCCGGTAAGCTCCACAGGTTTTGTGTTAAAGGCCATTACAAATCCGATTCCTAAAAACAGACCGGGAATGGCACCGGGAAGAATTGCGATGAAATCAAGAAACTTATTAACGCCTACCTGCTTTTTCTGGACGATGTATGCCAGTACCATTGCCAGCAATGCAGCGAGAATGGATGACAGGAAAGCAAATTTAATACTGTTGAGTATTTGTTCTCCTTTGAAGAATACGTACTTCATATTATCCAGGGTTAGGCTCCAGTCGTATCCCCAGGTCTTTGTAAACGCACCGTAGAGCAGCGTTCCGTAAACCAGCAGTACAAAGAGAGAAAAAGCCATACACCCTGAAAACAGACCCCATTTCACAGCCTTTGGCAATTCAAAGGGGTGAAGGGAAATTTCCTTGCCGGTAACGGTCACATAGGAACGCTGGCCCACCCAGAATCTGTTGATGACGAAGATACCCAGTGCCGGAACCAGTAAAGCCGTGGCCAGTACCGCAGCGGTCTTCATGTCATACCAGCCGGAGATCTGCATATATGCTTCTGTGGGAAGCAGCGCCAGGTCACCGCCGATCATCATCGGGTTACCAAAGTCAGTCAGAACGTTGATTGCGGCAATGAGTGCACCGCCCGCAATTCCAGGTCTGCAAAGGGGAAAGAATACATCACGGAATACCTGCCAGCGAGATGCGCCCACATTGTAGGCTGCGTATTCCAGGTTGGTGGAAATGGAATTGATTACGCCATAAATGACGGAATATGCATAGGGAAAGAATGTGACCGTCTGAACGATCCAAAGCCCGAATCGGCCGTAAATGTCAACTCTGAGTCCAAATACGCCTTTGGTGATGATACCCTGAATTCCAAAGAGCAGAATATAGCTCAGGGCGACAATAAATGGCGGTGATACAATAGGCAGAAGGGTGATAAAGCGAAAAAGACGCTTGCACGGAACATCTACCCTGGCAATTGTGTATGCAAACAAAAATGCAATAGTTGTGCAGGAAATGGTTGAGACCAAGGTCATGAACAAACTGTTTTTTAACGCACTGATCCATCTTGATCTGGTGAACAGCTGACCGTAATCCGAAAGGCTGGGAACGGTTACTACTTTAATTACAGGCCATACTGCAAAATAACAAACAAATAAAATAATTGCAACGATAACGATTAACAGCAAAGGCTCATTTTTCAGCCTTTTGATTTCCTTCAAGGATTCATGAATTGAAATTCCTGTATTCAAAACAAACACTGCCCCCCATTTCAGATATCAGGAAGCGCTGATTTTATGGAAGGTGCAAAGACCGCTAGAATGAATCAGCGTTTCCAAAGGAAAGGGCGCCTGCCAAAATCAGGCCGGCGCCCATCGGCTTATCCGCGATTAGACATAATTTCCGTTTCAAACTTTTCTACAACTGCAGGCTTCATCTCTCCGGCTTTTGATCTGTCATATTCCACCAGATTGATTTCCTCCATAGTCGGCAGTCCTTCGGGGGCAGCCACATCATCTCTGACGGAGTAACGGTTGGAGATCTGCGTATTCAGTTCGCCTGCTTCCTTGGTCAGGAGCCAGTCAACAAAGATCTTTGCATTCTCTGTATTGGGTCCGCCTTTCACGACAGCAGCTCCGCCGATTTCAAAGGCAGTTTTTTCTGGAATAATGATTTCGATAGGGTATCCCTGCTTTTGAACTTTGAAAATATCGTGTACCCAAGATACTCCGGCAATGAATTCTCCTGCTGCGATTGGGCTGATACAGTCTCCTGCGCCCTTGTAATAATGATGAATATTCTGATCCAAAGCTTTCAGATAATCCCATGCCTTGTCTTCACCAAGACGGAAAATCTGATCAGCCACAAAGATATACGCACCTCCTGATGTTGCCGGATTGGAGTTTACCAGAACATCCTTATACCTGGGATCCAAAAGATCATCCCATGTTTTTGGCCGTTCCAGTCCCTGAGATGCAAGCTCGGCGTCAAACCGCTCGGTGTTGATTACGATACCCTGAACGCCCATATACCATCCCTGCCAATACCCATTGGGGTCATTGAACATGGGATCCAGGTCCGCATTGTTCGGTGAGGAATACTTTTCAAAGGCACCTTCTTTGGCCAGCGGCTCGTAAAGGTCAACAGAGCCTCCCACCAGCACATCAGCCTTTGGGGAAGCCATTTCGGCCTGAACTCTTGCAACAGCATCTCCGCCGCCAAGCCTTATGTACTCAATTTCGATTCCCGTGTCTTCTTTAAACTGCTTTTGTACTGCGAGGATATCCTCTTCATTTAAAGCAGTATAGACAACGAGCTTCCCGCCCTGTACCGCATCGGCATCGTCTGCCGGCTCGGCACTGCCTCCGCCGCACGCTGTCAGCATCGAGGCAATAAGAGCAAGGACCAGTAACACTACCAGGCTAGTCTTTTTACACATAAAAAACTTCTCCTCTCAAAATGCAGAAATTACTTTTCTTTGATTACAGGTTTATTATATTGATAAAATTGGAACGTGTCAATCCATCAAATTAATTTTTTTGGAACGTGTCAAAAAGTGCTGGGAATTTTATTTAGTAAATGCTATACTAGCTTGTACGGACCTATCCCAGATGCTATGATAGGTACAGAAATTATGTCGGTTTAGAAACCGTATTCAGAGGGGTGAAGCTTTTTATGCCTACAATTAAAGACATTGCAAAAGCCGCAGGAGTATCTCACGGAACAGCCTCAAATGTACTGAACGGACGAGGGAATGTCAGCGTGGAAAAGATTAAACTGGTTGAAAAGGCAGCACTTGAATTGGGCTATAAAATAAATACAAAAGCGCAAACCCTGCGTCAGGGAAAAACCCGTGGAGTCGCCGTCATCGTTCCAAGCATCGTGTTTCCACATTATGCCGATCTGTATGAAGTTCTCCAGAAGGAGCTTACGTCCAGGGATTATTCGGTGCAGCTTTATACGACAAACTCCATGGAAGTATCCGAAGCAGCCTCCATTGAAGATGCGCTGTCTGCCAGAGTATCTGCAATTATTTCAGCCAGCTGCTTTACCGATGCACCTTCAGTCTATAGTGAGCATGCCTGCGATGTTCCGGTGGTCTTTGTGGACGGCAAGCCAGTAGGAGTCGAACAGAATGCGATGCCCCAGATTGATTCCGCAATTTCCTCCGGATTTGATTATGCGGCAGCTGGACGGGAGCTTGCGTCCTTTCTGCTGAATCGGAATGCGAAGAAGATTGCCACTTTTACAGGAAGTGAGCACGCTTATCATATCGATCAGTTCCTTCAGGGGTTTCTGCCTCTTCTGGAAGCAGAGGGAATTGACTGCAAACTTGTCACATCCTACGATTATCTCGCATCCGTTCAGGCTTTTGAACTTTTTGAGCCTGACTGTGTTTATGATTATATTGTCTGCAGTGATATGCTGCGACAGCAAGCAGCGATTGCCGCTCATTCCTTTTCAAGCGTGCATCCCCTGCCCTCCTTTGTAACCATCACCAGCAGAGCTGCCCTGTCTGACAGCAACGCTTACTTATATGAGCTGGATTATAAAAGACTGGCATACCGGATTGCATTAAGGCTGATTACGCTTCTGGAAGAAGACGCACGGGACTTTTCCCCGATATTTTTGGAGAACTCCGGTATTAAATATCTTTCTCCCCGTAGTAAAACGCTTCCAAAAACGCTGAATTTTCTAACCGTAGCGTCCCCTTCTTCTGTGGCGCTGGAACGCCTTCTTCCCCATTTTCGAAGGAAGACAGGAATTGATATGAAACTGACGGTTTTGGGCCTGAATGAACTCTATGATAAGATTAAGGAGGAGGGCAATGCCTCGGATTATGATTTGATCCGCATGGATATGGCTTGGATCTCTGAGCTTGCACCAAAGGTTTATGCTCCCCTTGACACCATACCATACGACTGGGACCGGCTCTTTGATCAGATGCTTCCTGTTTTTCTTGAGGATTATACTTCCCTGGACAGCAGACGCATTTGTCTGCCCTATGATCCCAGTACGCAGATCCTGTTCTATCGTGCGGATCTGTTCAACGATCCCACCATTAAGCGCATGTACTATGAGTACTGCAAAGAAGAGCTCTCTGTTCCTGAGACCTTTGCTCAGTACAATAAGATTTCAAAATTTTTCACCCGAAGCTGCCACCACGGTTCACCGCTGAAATTTGGAAATACTGTTGCCATCGGAAACTCTGGGGTAAGCCCAAGTGAATATCTGCCCAGGCTGTTTGCAGAGGGCGGAAGCCTTTTTGATCAAGACGGAAGGATTTCGCTGAATACAGCAGCTGCCCTAAGAGCGCTGGAAAGCTATAAGGAAGCCTATGAGTATTCCGATAAGAGAATCTACCAGTGGTGGAAAAATGCCCTTGAGGGTTTTGCGGAAGGAAATGCTGCAATGACTATGGTTTTCATGAATCATGCGTCTGATATTATCAATACTAAGATATCAAATATCGCAGGGAAGATTGGGTTTGACGCAGTTCCCGGAGGAAAGCCTTTGGTGGGCGGGGGAGTCATTGGAATTCACCCCCATTCCAAAGCAAAGGAAGCCGCCTGTGAATTTATCAGCTGGCTCTACAGTGATGAAGTGGCCTCTGTTTTCACCATGCTGGGGGGGCTGTCACCGTGTAAAACCGTATATAACAACAGGAATGTTCTTGAGCTTTATCCCTGGCTGTCAGCAGCGAAACGAAGTTTTTCCATCGGTCAGCGCAGGGTAGATAATAAATACTACAAGAATTTCAGTGAGAAAATGCTGGAGCAGATAATCAGTGTCAGCATCAAGGATGCGGTTACCGGGCAGCTTTCCGCACAAGAGGCACTCAGCCTCGCCCAGAATCGATGTGAAGAATTTTTTATCCAAAGAAACTCAGCAGAAATACGCTTTTGAAATGCAAATCATGCTTATAAATACACAAGGCGCTCTTAGACATAAGAGCGCCTTGACTTATTCTATGTTCTTTATTCCCCTTGAATGGGAAAGGGGCAAGGTGATCGTCACTTTTGTTCCTCGTCCTTCTTTACTCTCCATTTCAATGCTTCCTTTATGTTCTTCGATAATCTGCTTTGAAATGGCCAGGCCCAGACCGGTTCCTCCCATTGCTCTTGATCGTGCCTTATCTACCCGGAAGAAACGTTCAAATACGCGAGACAATTCTTTTTCAGGGATGCCGATTCCGTTGTCCGTGATGATAATCTGTGCTGATTTATTCAACCGCAGCGCATCGATATCGATTCGTCCGCCTTCCTGTGTATATTTTATGGCGTTGCTCAGTACATTGAGCAGAACCTGCTCAATTCCGTCTCTGTCAATAACTGCCATGATTTTCTGTCCATCATCAAAGATACAGTTCATGTGCTGGTTTTTATTTTTCGCAGTCATTTCAACCTTGGTAACAACAGATTTTAGCAGACTGATGAGATTGCTTTCTTTCTTATTCCATTTTTCCTGCTTATAATCCAGTCGCGAAAGCTGCAGCAGCTCCTTTACCAACCGGTTCATCCGGTCCGCTTCTGCATCGATGATATTTAAAAACTGCGTTTCTGTCTCCTTGTCGTCAACCTGACCGCTAAGGAGGGTCTCGGTATAGCTCTTGATGGTTGTAAGTGGGGTTTTTAACTCATGGGAGACATTGGCCACAAAATCCGTCTGCATATTCTCCAGCTTCTGACGCTCGGTAATGTCCTGCAGGATCATGATAATGCCCACATCCTGCGAATTCTCGTCCTTGAACCGATCATACCGTACCGCAAAGGTCGATCCCCCGTAGAAAAATACATCCGTTGCTCCGCCGTCTTTGCTGTTTTCCCGAAGCCTGTCAAACATCAACCCCTCGTTATAGCCTTTGATGATGTCATCGTAGTAGCGGTTTACCATATCATCGGCAGTAATGCTCAGCATCGCCATAGCTGCAGGATTCGCGTGTATAATATGACCCGACAGGTCTACTGCGATGAGCCCGTCCGCCATGTATTTCAGGATGGTTTCCAGTTTGCTTTTTTCATTGGAGATTTCTGAAAGGGTCAGATTCAGCTGCTGTCTCAGCAGATTGAACATCTCAGCAAGACGGCCGATTTCATCATCTGATTTGACACTGACCTCCTGGCTGAAGTCGCCTTTCGCCATTTTTTCGGCCTTTTCCGTTACATCATTGATCGGTACTGTGATGCTTCTGGCAATAAAAAAGCCAAGCACTACAGTAATCAGCAAGGCGATTACCATTGCCTGAACAAAGATAAGTTTTGATTTATCGATGGTGGTATAAACGCTGGTCATATCCTCGCGGATATAAAGAACCCCTTTAATCGAATCTTCTTCACCGATGGGAAAAACGAGACTTTTTACCGGAGTTTCCTTTTTAGGCGATTTAATAATCTCGTCTTTTTCATCGATCTTACCGTTAAGACCGCTCACTATGAGATCCTGATTCAAAAACTCTACAGCGCTTTTTAAAATTAAATTTTCATTGTTGGATGCAGCAATGATGGTAAAATCATTATCTACCACAAAGATTTCCTGCTGAACTCCTTTTGACCAGCTGCTGATATTGGTCTGGATCTCAGCCTGATGACTGGCCAGATCTCCATATTCCTGCAGAGATGAACGCAGCATAGTTTCCTCAACCATACGGGTAATATTGTCACGAATTGAATCTTTATAATAAGCCTCGAGTTGGCTCATGATAAAGACTCCGATGATTGTTGTTGCGATAAATACAAGTAGGAAGTAGATAAAAACAATCTTCCACCTTATGCTGGACCATCTTTTTTTTCCGATCATAACCGTTACGGCCTCCTGAAGTAGTACCCTATGCCTCTTTTTGTCATGATGTACTTGGGATCGCTGGAGTCATCCTCAAGCTTTTCCCGCAAACGGCGAACCGTTACGTCAACAGTCCGGATGTCTCCATAATATTCATAACCCCAGACTTCTTCAAGAAGCTGTTCCCTTGAAAATACCTTATTTTCCCGTTCGGCCAGATACTTGAGCAATTCAAATTCCCGGAGTGTCAGTTCCAGCGCCGTTCCGTGTTTCCTGACCTCGTATCGGTTCAGATCGATTGCCAGACTGCCAAAGTCCTGAATGTTAGAGGGCACATCCTGCAAGCTTGTCATAAGATCTGTTCTTCTGATATTGGCTTTAATTCTTGCAATCAGCTCCCTCATACCAAAGGGTTTGGTTATATAATCATCTGCTCCAAGTTCCAGTCCCAGAACCTTGTCTACCTCTTCTTCTTTTGCGGTAAGCATCAGAATGGGAACCGAGCAGGTCTCTCTCACTTTTTTGCAAACCTGAAAGCCGTCCATGAGCGGCAGCATGACATCGAGAAGGACTAAATCGGGCTGCCCTGCAAGGGCCTTTTCAAGACCTTCCTGCCCGTCATATGCGGTATCCACCTCAAAGCCTTCCTTCACCAGGTTAAATTTTATAATATCCGATATGGATTTTTCATCTTCTATGATCAGCACTTTTTTAGTGTCCATAGCCATCCTCCCCAATCTTTTTGGAAAACAGTACTAAGCAATTATAACAAATATTTTCCTTTGCGTCAAAAAACCATTTTATGTCATATTTATTAGGAATTTTGTCTGTTTTCCCAGCAGCTATTTTCGCCTCGGCACCCAGTACTTTCAAGTGCTGCCTCAACGTGCGCCCATTCTATATCTTTGTACTTTCTTTATTATGAATCCGGTACTTTATATTACTCTGGAAAAATATCACTTCGGTTTTTCTTTTCGTAAATATGATAATCCAGTATATGATACTAGATTGAAATCATCTTAAAAAATTGATATCTCAATGATATACCCTGTTTCATAAAAAAAGGCTCCCCCAAAGAAATTCAACTCTATGGCAGAAGCCTTCTTTTTGTTGCATAGTTTTTGTTACTCCATTCAATAAGGGCGAAGAACTGTTGATTGCGGCCCGAAAGCGGCTGTTGGAATGATTTTGCCCATGCTCCGCTGAACTTGAGCAAAAGGTTCTGCGGCTGTCAAACACAGTTACGGCTAGGTTTGACAGTCTGAACCTTGCGAAAGGAAGCGCTTAGCGTGTCAAAATCCTGACCTGCCGATGAGGTCGCAATCAGATACGATCCAGAAAATCCAGAGAAATTGCTTTACCCTCCAAATTTTAAGTACAATACCTGTCCTCATGGTATGAGGACAGCTTTGACGGTTTTCTTTTCCTCCATGAGCTGAAGGGCCTGGTCCGCCTCTTTCAGCGGGATTCGATGAGAAATCATCTCTGCCAGAAGCTCCTTGTGCTTCTCGTAAATCTTCAACGCCTGATATGTATTTTTTACATCACCGACCCAGACTCCTTTCACAGTTACATTTTTCCGTACCACGTCCCGGAACCAGTTGATTTTTACATCCCCTACATCAACTGCGATTCCTGCAGATGCATAGGTTCCATTGACGGATGTAAATTTGATTCCCTCTTCAACGGCCTCCTTGGTCCCTGCCAGTTCCAAAACCACATCTCCGCCCCTCCCGTCTGTAAAGGCCATCACCTGGCGGAGCCGTTCCTCTTCAGTGGTCTGACTCCGGTCAATGATATGGGTGGCGCCGGCTTTCCTGCACAGGTCCAGCCTCTCCTTCGTGCCTCCGATGACAATGATATTTTGAGCACCGGCTTCCTTTGCAAAAAGAACTGCGTAGATTCCCAAAGGTCCCGGCCCCTGAATCACCACATGATCCGCCTGATCGATTCGAATTTGCTCAAATACGCATGCCGTAGTCGTTCCTGCACAGCAGGCGGACACATAGGGAATGTAATCCTCTTCCGGCTTCACTTCCTCAGCTTTTCGAATTCTAATGATTTCCGTTTCCGGTGTCAGAAGCATATGGGATGAGTAACTTCCATTCAGGTAGGGGTAATCGTTGATGGATTTTGAGAATCCATAGGTCCATCTCGAGGTGCAGTTGTAAGTTTTTCTCTTGATTAGACACTGATAGCATGCTTTACAGCTTACACCCCGGTTCCATAAGATCAGGTCGCCCTCTGCAAGCTCGTTCTGAAAAATATCCATGCGCCCGGTGTTGACTTGATCTACAATGCCGAGTCCTTCATGACCGAGAATCATAGGAAGGCGGCTGCGCATATCTTCTCCTTTCCACACATGAACGTCTGAACCGCAGATACCAGACGCGATGATCTTTACCAATACCTCGCCGTTCTGCGGCTGGGGAAGCTTGAATTCTCTGTAACACAAAGGCTTTCCGAATTCCTCCACGACCATGGCATACGCGTTAGGCTCAGCCAACACCCCGTTTTTACGCTTTAGATCCTGCCCGCCATTCTCACCACCGATTTTACCGCTCATAGTCTGGCCCCCTCTCTTGCTTCTCCTGCAATGAGGAAATAAATTCTTAAAATTCCCTTCTCCCGCCGCTCAGGGCAGACTGCGGGAATACGATCCTCGAAATCAGGAGCTTCATTTTGAAGGAGTCCCTTTACCGTATCGATGACAATGGGATCGCCGTTGCGCACTCTTGCCAGCGGACCTCCGGAAGCAGCCTCCGGCGTGATTTGACAAACACCAACGCCCTTGGCAAAACCGGAAAATCTTCCGTCGGTGATAACTGCCACATCCTCTTCTAACCCGGCTCCCACAACAGCACCTGAAACCCCAAAGCAATCAGGCATACCAGGTCCTCCCTTAGGCCCCATAAATCGAAGCACGATGGCGTCTCCTTTTTTCACTTCACCGGCCTCTACCGCCGCCATGGCCTCACGCTGGGATTCGTATACCTTGGCGCTGCCTGCAAATTGATTTTTGCTGTGCCGGAAAGCTCTTACTACGGCACTTTCCGCAAGGTTCCCCTTCAGAACAATAATTCCTCCGTTATCCATCACCGGATCCTCTATCGATCTGATTACCGGTCCAGCAGCTACGGTCCTGTAGGAAGCGGCTTCACTGTTTTCCCATTCCTCTTTGGCAAGCCGCCCGTTTTCGCATATTTCACTCAAGGTCTTCCCTGAAACACTTATCTGTTCTGTATCAAGTTCACTGCTGATCACACTCATCACCGCCGGCATTCCACCAGACCGCTCCAGCTCGGTTAGATAATAATCTCCTACCGGCTTGGTGTTGAGTACACAGGGAATTTTTCTGCTGGTGTCTGCGATAAAGTCTATATTCAGTTCATCGTGATATTCCATATCATGGCTCAAAGCAAGCATATGCAGGATCGAATTAGAAGCTGCACCGATTGCCATTGCGCTTTTTATCATATTGGCCAATGATGCTCGCGTGACAATTTGAGAGAATTTTATATTCTGTTCAACCAGCTCTACAATGCGGTTTCCCGCCTCCTTTGCCAGCCTGAGCTGCGCTGCGGAACCTGCAAGTTTTGTGGAGGAAAATGGCATAGAAATTCCCAGGGCTTCCGACAGCACCTGCATGGTATTTGCGGTTCCCATGATGGGGCAAGCGCCGCTTCCCGGAATTATATTGTTCTCCCACTCTTTGATAAGTTCCTCTTCCATGGAAAAGATCTTCCCGCTGAAGACCTTTTCATCCAGATCCGCCAGAGACACTTCTTTCCCTCCAACCCATCCGGTCTCCATCAGTCCGCCTGGGACAATCATGGTGGGCAGATCAAGTCTGGATGCACCCAGCAATGCACCGGGGATAGTCTTGTCACAGGTTGTTACAATGACGATTCCATCGAAAAGCTGCAACCTTGCAATGGTTTCAATATCCATGGCAATTAGTTCTCTTGTGGGAAGGTCATATCGGATTCCCGAGAGGCCAAGAACCTGTGTGGCACATTGGGATATGGTGGAAAATTCTAAAGGAGTCGCTCCTGCCTGCCAAATCCCATTCTTCACACTTTCAACAACATTTTTTAAATGAAAATGACCTGGGCAAACTTCACTGAATGTATTTACCACGGCAATGAGCGGCTGATCCAGATCCCGGTCTGTCAATCCGATTCCCTTGTAAACAGCTCTTCGGTGTGTCGAACGCTGTCCTGCGTAGTATTGCTTTGTATTATATTCTGTCATTTTACTGTTCCTCTTCTATTTCTCAATTTGCTGCTGCCCCTCACATCGACTCGTAGCTCCATTCATCAACCGGGGTAAATCGGGCCGAATCCAGCTCAAATCCAACTCCGAACGGTGCAGCCAATAGGCTTTTGACATTAATTTGTCCGTCAGTAATATTTAGCGTTGCAAAGCCTTCTTGATGTCGTTTATACAAATCACCGTGAGCAGACAGAATGCTGTCGTTGATATCCTGAGGAAACATGCTCAAGCCTTTAAAGTAATGATGTCCGTTTCTTTCAATGTGCGTGATTCCCAGCAGACTTGAGACGGTAAGATCTTGCAGCAAGGCCACCGGACCGATGTTTACGAGATCCTCCCCGCTCAAAAGATAGCGGCTGCCGGGATCTTTCTTTGACCTGTGGGACAGTAGGCAGGCATTGGCAATTCCTTTGATAATCCCTTTGCAGTTTTTATGGCTGGTTCCGTTGTATCCGCAGTCCAAAGCCTGAACAACACTGCCAATCTCGCTGTCAGATTCGTCTATAATCATTGGGGGGCGTTCCTCCCAATTGTGAAACACTTTTTTTGTTTGTTCATTCAGTGCATAATTTCTTTTTATAGGCTGTTCCACAAAGATCAGACGACTCAAAAACTCATTCAGCGTACGCTGCTGTGTAAGCCCTTTCCACAAGAAGACAAAGTCCTCCGCATTCTCGAAATTCTCATTCCCGTCCAGTGTATAGGCATAGTCTTCTATTTGCTGTTCCTGAAGAATTTCGGAAATACTGATCAATCTTGCGATATCCCGGTCAATATCACCGCTCAGCTTTATTTTAAATCTCTTTAATCCATATTCTTTGACACATTCTTCAAGGGCCTGAGGCAAACCATCACTGACGCTATCCTTTGGTAGAATCTCATCGGTTCTCAGAGGATCTGTCAAACCGACGGTATGCCTTGCAAAGATTGTTTCCATGCCTTCCAGGCTAAGCAGGGTATCCGGACTTAGACCGCCAAGCTCCTGATAAACCTCCCCCAGCCTGATCCCAAGACGGTTCTCCTTCAAAGCATTCTTTAATGGTGTTTTTATAGCTTTACAAAAACCGTCAATTATGGCCCGTTCAACCATACTGACCCCAAAGCCCCAAAGTAGCCCGGGGATCTTTAATTCATCTCCCCATTCCTTCTGTTTTTCATAAATGTGGTGCCACAATTCAAAAACACTTTCATACTCATTGAAAGATATGGCCAAATCACACGCTTTTTTCACCACTTTTATCAGGTCGTCAATTTCTTCTTTGTATGTAGATTCCGGGTCCTTTGTAAACCATTTCGGCAGCAAGCCCTCAGCAGAGATTCCCTTGACAGGGATACCGTCTACTGACAGTTCGGCGCAGACAAAAAGATGAGGTGCTTCGGTCATACAGGCGATACCAAAGCGGAAAGGCATTCTTGTTTTCGTATTCAAAAGATTAAGACTTACGTGATTTACTTTTATACTCATAACCATTTCCTCTTTTTACTGTCTTTCTGCAATAGGGATAATGGGTCAATAGGTGATGAGCGCCTTCATGCATTTCGTGTCCGGCGCCATGACGGTTTCGAATGCTTCGTTGATCCGGGTATAAGGAAAGACATCTGTTATGTACTCCTCCAGCTTGATTCTTCCTGCCTGTATCAACGAAATGGATTTCTCAAAGTCAAAACAGTAGCCCTGGGACCCTTTTAAGATAATCTCCTTTGCGAGAATTCTGGAATAAGGATAGTCTTTAAAGGGCTTAGCGCTGATTCCCATCTGAACGATGATTCCAAGCTTTCTCACCAGATCAAGTGCCTGCGCGGCACATCGTTCTGTTCCGGTACATTCGATGACGATGTCACAGCCTGCGCCTCCGGTTTCCTCTTTGATTTTTTCAGCCACGTCCAGCTCTTTTGCATTGAGCCCTATTGCACCGGAAAGGGTTTCCGCCATTCTCAGCCTGTGGTCATTCAAATCGGTAATCCATACCTTGGCAGCACCTTTTTCTCTGCACATGGCTGCCGTCAGTACACCGATGGTGCCTGCACCCATAACCGTTACGGTCTTGCCCAGCATACCGCCGGCCTTTTCCACTCCGTGCACTGCCACAGACAGCGGTTCAATAAGCGCCGCCTCCTTTGGGCTTATGTTTTTCGGCATCTGATGGGCCCAGCGTTCTTCTATGATGAAGTAATCGGTATACCCGCCCTGACCTTTCCGATATTGATACGAAACGGTATTGCACATATGGTAGTCCCCACGAAGGCAATAATCACAATCCCCGCAAACCAAAATCGGTTCCGCCGCAATGAGATCACCAACTTTTATCTTTTTCACGCCGCTTCCTACGGCAGCCGCATAGCCCGAAAGCTCATGGCCGATGGCCGATGGGGCTTTCACATAGGGATGCAGATCCAAATAGAGATGAAGGTCGCTCCCGCATACGGCAGAATACTCCGTTTTAATTAAAATCTCATTTTCTTTCAGCGACGGCAGTTCGCTTTCTCGAAATACAATATTTCTGGCTGATTCAACCCATGCCATTTTTCGGATCATTTCAGTACCTCTCTCTCCCTTGCATCTTCTCTGGGAATTAGGGCATAAAACATTTCTATGCCGCCCTCTGACAGGCCTTCCACCATGCCATGGAGCTCTCCTGCTTTCGCATGGAGCATATCTCCCGGCCCCACTTCTCTGACTTCTCCCAGAATATTTGCCAGACCCTTTCCCCGAAGAACAATGTAAATTTCATCATGCTCCGGATGAACATGGGGTTCTCCGGCCTTGCCCTGCGCCCAGTTGGAAACACCGGAGGAAATCAGATTGGGCATTACGGCATAATCCTTCAGGAGGTATTTGATCCGTAATTTTTCCGAAACCTGTGTCCATTCCATTTCCTTCTCATTGATCAGCTGCATCTTTCGTCTCCTTTACTTTTTTATCATGGTAATGGCTTTCGCCGGACAGAAGTAAGGACACAGACCGCAGCCGTCACATTTTTGGTTAACAATTGCCTTTTTATTTTCATAGCTGATCCCATCAAAGATGCAAATGTCCGTACATCTTCCGCATCCGACGCATTTGCTCTCATCGATAACTGCAATCAATGTCTTTTCTCTTGATACTGTCTTAAGGGTTTTGATTTTACTTCCCGTTACAATTCCTCTGAAGTCTTCAATGGAGTTGTAGCCCTTCTTGTCCATATAGGCAACGAGACCTTCGTTGAGCTTTTCGATTACGGAATAACCATAGGTATAGATTAAGAAGCATACCTGAACTGTGGTGGAACCTGCCAAAATCAATTTCACAATATCCTGCCATTCAACAACACCGCCGCAGCCGCTGATGGGCATATTCAGCTTGGGGTACATGTCGGAAATCCAGCGAAGTGCATAATGGATGGACCAAGGTCCTCCATGTCCGCCGTAACCTCCATGCATTACCGGATTCTGTGCTTCTATGTCAATGTCCATCCCCAGGCATCGGCTAAAGGCAACAACGCCGTCGGACCCGCATCGCTCCATGATCGCTGCTGTAATCACCGGATTTTCAATCTGAGGCGTCAGCTTTGTGAATACAGGAATTTTTACTGCTCCTTTTACAACGGGAACAAAGTCCTCCACCATTTGATTGATCCGGCCCAGGGATCCCATTACGTAATCACTGTGCGGACATGAAAGATTCATTTCAATGGCGTCTGCACCGGCCGCTTCCACCAGCTTCGCCCATTTTTCCCAGTAATCTGCCGTACTGCATCCGATGCTTGCAATCACTTTGATCCTGAGGTTTTCCTTACACTTTCTGATCTCGTTGCAGTACGCTTCTATGCTGTATTCATAGCCCTGTTCATAAGACATATTCGTGGTAGAGCCGTAATCTTTTCCGCCTCTTTTGATAATGGTAAATCTGGGGGTTGGGCTGTG
>JARBUO010000140.1 GCA_029239605.1 Bacillota bacterium
CGGGAGCGCTTGCTATCGGCGGAAAAACAGTTCAGATCGGACATTCCATCGGAAAGACCAGCATTGATCTCTATCCCTATATGTTCAATGCGGGAGGCATCAGCGGCTCCAACGGACAGTCGGGTCAGGGAATCTATACTGACGTGATTGCCCTGATGGCCAGCGGGCGCATCGATATGCGCAAGATGGTCACAGGACGCGTTCATCTGGAAGATATCGAAGTTGGATTGGCTCAGGCTGCCAACCGGGTTTCCGGAAAAGTACTGGTAAGTATGGATTATCCAAGGCTATAAATAATCAGATATGCCATACCTGAATTTTAACTTTAACACATCTTTAGGCATTTCGCATCGGACCATGAGGTGTACACGAATGAGGTGCACACGTCCAATGCCAGCAGAAAACGGAGGAACACACTATGTCAAAATGGAATTTGCCTGCAAAGGGCGGACACATGGAGAAGCCCGACGGCATCTACTATCAGAATATGAATACCATTCAGATTGAGGAGCGTCTGAAGAAGAACGACGTACTCCTGATCCCCGTTGGTTCAACCGAGAACCACGGCCCTTCCGCACCCTATGGTGAGGACACCTATCTTGATACCCGTCTGTGCGAGTTGGTTGCAGAAAAGACCGGCTGTACGGTTGCGCAGCCCATTTGGTACGGATCCCACCCCTACCACCATCTCGGACAGAAGGGTACCATCATGATTCCCGAGACAGTGCTGGCGGATTACCTCTCTTATGTATTCGCTGGATTCTGGAACACCGGATTCCGGAAGATGATCGTTGTCAACGGCCATGGTCAGGACTATGTAATCCCGCTTGCAATTCACACCTTCGGCAAGAAATGGCAAGTACCGGGCATCATCCTTTACACACATTTCTGGAACTGTGCAGGCAATGAAATGTTCACAAAGGATAAGGGAGGTCCCTATGATACTCCGTTCATTCATGCGGATGAAGTTGAGCAGAGCTGGTGCCTGGAGCTATTCCCGGAAATGATCAACATGTCTGATGCGATCAAGGTCGACAAGGCTCCCCTGCTGCCCCCCGGACATATCAACACCTCCTCCGAAGACGGTTCCGGCCCCATCAAGTGGTACAACGCATTTGGCTCCTGCTCTATGGAGTGTGTCGCCCAGCCGGAAGGCGTTATCGGTGACGCCCGTATGGCAGATGGCAAGAAGGCTGAGGCCGGCGTAATCCGAACCCTGGACTACCTTGAGAAGCTGGTTAACGATATCCTCGAGAAATATCCGGCAGGCACCCTGCCCCCTATCGATCAGATGACCCAGCGCAGCCGCGAAGACATCGAGGCTGTTATTAAAGGACCCACAGAGCCCGGCGGACGGCACATCTACACATTGGCATACTAATTTTGAAAAACAAGTGAGAAAGAAAGGAGCGGGGGGTGTCTTCTTAATGCATTGGAGGTGCCAGACTTCCAGAGAACAGTATGAAATATTTTGAGACATCCTGAAAGAAACATGGAAAAAGTAAAGGGAAAAGTTGCATTTTTGTACGGCCCGGAGGATCTTCGCATTGAGGAAGTTGAATTTGCCGAGCTGAAGCCCAATGAAATCCTAATCAAGCTGAAGGCCTGCGGCATATGCGGGTCCGATGTGGAATGCTATGAAGGCGAATCTGCTGAAGGGCGGTATGATATCGCACCTTATACTCCCGGTCACGAATGGGCGGGTCAGGCTGTAGCGGTCGGCAGTACGGTCACCAGTGTAAAACCCGGCGATAAGGTCGTTGGCGACTGCGTTCTGCCTTGCTTCAACTGCGCAAACTGCAAGGACGGAAAGATGCCTTCCGCGTGCCTGAACATGAGAGAAGTTGGATTCAGGCCGGATTCTCCCGGAGGAATGGGCGAATATATGATTCTTGAGGAATGTTATACCCATGTCATTCCCGATGACTGGGATTATGAGCTCGGTGCCTGGGTGGAAACCTTTAATGTCGGTTACTGGGGCGTCTGGGGTAATGGCTGCGCACCGGATTCTTCAGATGATTGTGTCATTATTGGAGGCGGCCCCATTGGGCTCTGCGCCAGCATGGTCTGCAAGAATGCCAACGCAAAGGTCATCGTTATCGATCCGCTGGAATCCCGCCGTGAAAACGCTTTAAATTATGGTGCGGATTACGTGGTTGACCCAACAAAGCCGGATTTCCTCGACGAAATACTGAAGCTAACCAACGGCCGAGGCCCCTCAGTGGTAATCGAATGCTCCGGCAACGACGCAGGAATTGCTTCCCTGTTCGACGTTGCAGGTCACAGTGCCCGTGTGGGAGTGGTAGGACACTCCATCGGCCGCAAGGTTCCGGTAGAGATCGGAAAAACCATCTGGAAGACGCTGAAGATCTCCGGTTCGGGCGGAACCGACCGCTGGTTCCCGCGAACCATAAGATTTATGTCTACGATAAAGGATAAGTACGATTTTGCTGCTTTGAATACGCACCATTTTAATTTCAATGAAATACATAAAGCCTTTGATGTGGCCTGTCATGATAAGGCGAACGCGCGCAAAGTTATGCTTACTTTTGACGAGTAATTACCCCCTGGAGGTATGATATGAAGCTGGGATTTAATGAAGCAACCTGTATGAAGCGGTCCTCTGTCGGGCAGGATCTGGAGCTGTGCGAGAAGTATGGCTATGATTATATTGAATTGCGTCTGGATATGATCGCGGAATTTCTCAAAAGCAAATCCTTAAAAGATTTACAAAACTTTTTCGCTTCTCACAGAATAAGACCCTTTGCCTTAAACTCTATTGAGGATATCAATTTCCGGGATGACCGACAGTGGCGTAAGCTGCTTGATTTATTCCACTTTGGATGCGAGGTCGCACAGGCAATTGAAAACCCGTATCTCATCGTTGTACCTGCTATGGGTGATGATATGCATCTAAAAACACAGAGGGAGGTGTTTGACGACAGCACAGAAGTTCTTGACAAGCTTGCTGATGTTGCCAGGCCTTATGGTGTGAAACTGGCCTTTGAGCCCATCGGTGACAGGCGTTGGTGTGTCCGCAGTCTGGACCAGGCTCTGGAGATTGTTCAGGCTGTCGACCGGCCGGATGTAGGTTTGGCTCTGGATTCCTTCAACCTGTTCCTGTATAACCGGCTGGAAAACATAGATACCATCGATACTGTCCCGCTGGAGAAGCTCTTCGTTTACCATATCGATGACTGCGAAGATCTTCCGCTGGGCGTTGTTGATCACTGTCACCGTTTGCTTCCCGGTGAGGGGGTCATTCCGCTGAAAGAAATCAGCAGGAAGCTGCATCAAAAGGGGTATGGAGAAATCTGCTCCGTTGAGCTGTTCCGCCCTGAATACTGGGACATGGACCCGGAGTATGTCATAAGGACGGCCGCGGAGAAAACACAACAGTTCCTGTAAAAGAATAGCACAGTCTATTCAGGCAGATATACCTTTTGTATTGACGGAAATGAGACATATGATTTCTCATTACCGGCAGGAATGTTAATAATTGGAGGAGAAAAATGAGTAAGTTCTCAAAGTTGACAGGATTGTTTTTATCAATCGTATTGATCCTGATGCTGACAGTTGGCTGCACAGGCGGCTCAGCCCCATCGGATTCTTCTAATGGCGAAGAGACAGGAAAAAAGGAGATCAAGGACATTAAAATCGGCGTTTCGGTAGGTCATACACAGGAAGAACGCTGGCAGCGCGAAATCGACATGTTCCAGGCTTATGCGGATGAAAAAGGGTTTGAATTACTGGTTCAGTCCGCGGAGAATAACGCCCAGAAACAGGTTTCTCAGTGCGAAAATCTCTTTAATCAGGGAATCGACGTGCTGATTCTTCAGTCGCTGGACGCTTCCGCTGTGGCGCCGATCATTGATACGGCTCATCAGGAAGGCATCCCTGTCATCGCCTACGATCGATTTGCCATGAACTGTGATCTGGATTACTACGTAACCTTTGACTCTTTCAAAGTAGGCGTGACACAGGCAACCTTCGTAACGGAAAAAGCGCCGAAAGGAAATTACATCTGGCTGAAAGGCGCAGCGGAAGATAATAATGCACACCTGGTGGCAGACGGGCAGAAGAGTGTTCTGCAGCCCTATATCGACAGCGGAGACATCAAAATTGTTTTGGAACAGTGGTGTAAGGGATGGGATCCTAACGAAGCCCTGAAAAATACCGAGAACGGACTCACCTCAGCAAATAACGACATTCAAGGCGTCATCGCCTCCAACGACGGCACCGCCGGCGGCGCGATTCAGGCTCTGGCAGCACAGGGACTCAATGTTCCCATTTCCGGACAGGACGCTGACCTGGCAGCCTGTCAGAGAATCGTGGAAGGGAAACAGACCGGAACCGTCTATAAGCCTCTTGCCAAGCTGAACCTCGCAGCCATGGAGCTGGCGGTAGCCCTGGCTACCGGTGAAGATCCAGAAAACGCCATCGATCCGACGCTCGGAACATGGACAAAATTGAACAATAACGCAAAGGACGTCGACAGCTTCTCCGTAGATGTTATGGCCATCGATAAAGACAATCTTTACGAGATCCTCATCAAGCAGGATCAGTTCCAGAAGCTCGAAGACGTGTATAAGAACGTTCCCAAGGATCAGTGGCCTGCCGCGTAAGTCAGCGAAAGCGCCGGACAGAATGTTAGTGATAAGAGTGCCTTTCCATGGAGGGGCACTCTTGATACGAAATAAAGAGGTGATACGACTGTGCAACCGGATTATATTCTGGAAATGAGGGGAATTACCAAGCTGTTCCCCGGCGTACGGGCCTTGGCAAATGTCGATTTCGAAGTAACGCGGGGCCACGTACACGCCCTTGTGGGTGAAAACGGAGCGGGCAAATCCACCCTGATCAAAATCATCAGCGGTGTTTACCCTTACGGAAGCTATGAAGGACAGATGTTCTATGATGGAAAAGAGATGAAATTTCAGAGTATCCGGGATGTGGAAAAGGAAGGAATTGTCTGTATTCATCAGGAACTCAACGTTGTGCCGGAACTCAGCGTTGCCGAAAATATTTTTTTGAACGAAAAACCGACTCGTTTCGGGTTTATCGATTTTGACAAGATGTATATGGATTCTATGGGTCTCCTTGAGCAGATCGGACTGAACAGCGAGGGTAATCTGGCCATCAGCCCCGATGAAAAGGTGAGAAATCTGGGGATCGGTCAGAAACAGATGGTAGAGATCGCAAAGGCTCTTGCCAAAGAGGTGCGCCTGCTGATTCTCGATGAACCCACCGCCGCCCTGACAGAGGCGGAAGTGGATGTTCTGCTTGACATCGTCTGTAAGCTCAGGAGTGAAGGGGTCACATGCATCTATATCAGTCACAGGTTGGATGAAGTAATGCGTATTGCGGATGAAATCACCGTATTGCGCGACGGTCAGACCATTGCGACCCGTAAACGCTCCGAACTTGATAAAGAAACCATGATCAGCCTGATGGTAGGGCGAGAATTGAAAAATATGTTTCCGAGAGTACCCCATACGAGGGGAGAACTGGTGCTGGAAGTGAAAAGCTACAGCGTGGAGCACCCCGATATTGAAGGGAAGAAGCTGATAGAGAACGTAAGCTTTCAGGCGTGCCGCGGAGAGATCCTGGGAATCAGCGGACTGATGGGAGCCGGACGGACGGAGCTTTTTACAGCGTTGTACGGCGCGTTTCGTGAAAAGGGAGAAGGCGAGGTTCTGATCTGCGGCGAGCCGGTGAAGATCACGAACCCAATGGATGCGTTGAGACAAGGATTTTTCCTGATCAGTGAAGACCGTAAGAAGCTGGGTCTGAATTTGATCATGTCAGTAAAAGAAAATACTACCTTGGCCGCGTTGCACAAGGTATCCAAATATGGAGTGATCAACGACGACAGGGAGGTGAACTACACCAACCAGTATAAGGCAAGCTTGCAGATCGCGACCCACGATATCAATGCTGCAGTTTCCTGTCTGAGCGGTGGGAATCAGCAGAAAGTGGTGCTGGCCAAAGCGCTTGTGTGCAATCCTAAAATCATCGTACTGGACGAGCCCACCCGGGGGATCGATGTAGGCGCAAAATACGAAATCTATAAACTGATGAACGAATTGGTGGATCAGGGCGTGGTCATCATCATGATTTCCTCGGAAATGGAAGAGATTCTGGGTATGAGCGACAGGATCATCACCATGGCAAACGGAAAAATTACAGGTGAATTCGATATTAGCGAAGCAACGCAGGAAATTCTGCTGCAGGCATCGGTACCAGGGAGGTAACGCAATGATACAGAAAGAAGAAAAGTTACAACGCTACATCAGCGTTAAAAAAATAGATGTTCGAACCTTCACCATGTTTGCGGTGCTGGTGGTGCTTTGGATTTTTTTCACTTATTTTACCAGCAATGGATTCAGCAGTCTGGAAACATCATTCCTATCCACCAGGAATCTATCGAACCTTATGAGGCAAATGACGACGGTGGGTATCATGGGAATCAGCATGGTGCTTGTCATGGTAAGCGGAGGCATTGATCTGTCCGCCGGAGCGGTAGTGGGCTTTATCGGCTGTATCGCAGCGGTCCTTCAGGTCTACGGCGGTATGGGAACGACGGAAACCATTCTCATCTGTCTGATTTTAAGCGTTGTAATCTATATGGTCCAGGGCTCTCTGATTGCCTATCTGGATCTGGCCCCCTTTATCGTCACATTGGGAGCAATGCTGGTATTCAAGGGGCTGATTCTTGTCGTGACAAAAGGTACTACCATCGCTCCCCTTCAGGAATCTCTGATCTATTTCGGCCAGGCGTATATTAGTAGACCCATGAGCCTTGTTTTGGGAATTGTGATGTCGCTCCTTCTGCTGCTCAACGGGGTTCAGAAACGTGCGAGCAAGAAAAGAAACGGAACGATTACCGGTAGCCCCAGAAACATGCTGATCCAGTGGGTCCTGATGACGGCGTCCATCCTGATCGCCGTACTGATCATGAATAACTATCGGGGCATGCCGGTGCCGGTGCTGATCATGTTCGTTCTGGTTATCCTGCTGACCCTGGTGGCGGAAAGAACCACCCTCGGGCGGAGCATCTATGCCATCGGAGGCAATCTGGACGCAGCGAGATATTCAGGCATCAACGTAAAGAAAAATCTTGTGATGGTCTATTCCATCCACGGCTTCATGATCGGTGTTGCAGGACTGATCCTGGCGGCAAGACTGAATGCCAGTACCACAACCGTAGCAAACATGAGCCTTGAAATGGATGCCATTGCTGCGGCTGTCATAGGCGGAACCAGTATGTCTGGAGGTATCGGAAAAGTTGCGGGAGCGATTCTTGGAGCGCTGATGATGGGAACCATCGACAACGGAATGAGTCTGATGAATCTGGACGCCTCGTGGCAGTACATCGTAAAAGGCGTTATTCTGGTGGCGGCCGTATGGTTTGATATCCGTACAAACAAAAAAAGAAAGAACTAGGCACGGAAGGAAAATCAGCGGATACAAAAGGCAGAACTTGAGAAGACAGGAGACAAAATTATGAAAAAGGAATTGAAGATAGGCATGATCGGCGCAGGAAGGATCGGAAAGCTCCATGGAGATAATCTGGCCCATTCGGTGTCGGATGCAAGGCTTGTCTCTGTGGCCGACGTTTATTTGAATGATGACATGAGAGCGTGGGCCAAGGGGCTGGGCGTAGAAAAAGTGAGTGCAGATCCCGGAGATATCATCAATGACAAAGATGTCGATGCGGTTTTTATCTGCTCCTCCACCGATTCTCACGCGGAGCTGATCCTTCAGGCGGCGAGAGCGGGGAAACATATCTTTTGCGAAAAACCCATCCATACGGATCCCGCTATTATCAAAGAAGCCCTGGCCGAAGTGGAAAAAGCGGGGGTAAAGTTCCAAGTGGGATTTGTCAGGCGTTTTGACCATAACCATAAAAAAGTAAGAGACGTAGTGGCCTCGGGAAGACTGGGAAGGCCCCACATCGTAAAGGTGACTTCCAGAGACCCGGAGCCGCAGCCCATGGAGTACGTGGCAACCTCGGGAGGAATTTTTCTGGATATGACAATCCATGATTTCGATATGGTGCGCTATCTTTCCGGCAGCGAGGTAACGGAAGTCTGCGCTTTCGGCGGAATCCTTATCGATCCGGAAATCGAGCAGTTTGAAGACGTGGATACAGCCATTGTAATGTTGAAATTTGAGAACGGGGCCGTAGGTGTCATCGAAAACAGCAGAGCCGCACGGTACGGTTACGATCAGAGGACGGAAGTCCACTGCGATAAGGGCTGTGTTCAGGTGAGCAACGACCGCATCGACAACTCGATGATCAGCACTGTGGAAGGTGTTTTCTGCGAAAAACCCACCTGGTTTTTCCTGGAACGATATAATAATGCCTTCATTGCCGAAGCGCAGGCCTTTACAGACGCCGTTTTGACGGGAACTGAGACTCCCGTGACGGGTATCGACGGGCTGATGCCGGTATATATCGCCAAGGCGGCGGAGCGATCTCTGAAGGAAGGACGCATCGTTAAGCTTGACGAGGTTATGAAATAAAGGGTAAACCTCAAATTACAAACGCTCTCCTCAATATAAAACCTTTGATCCATCAGGAAAGGAGGGAAAAGCTTCTTTCCTGATGGAAACCACTTGGCTGACCGTGTCAGCGATGAATGATATCTACGACTGATGTCGATTTGAAGCAGAAAGGAAGAATTGGAGGATATAATACAGCGCTTTCTGCCTGGTATATCCCGAGGCTTGTGGAATAGTGCTATCGAGAAAATAGGCAAGCAAAACGTAAGGTTATATAGTGCTGGTTATACTAGTCATTTAGAAAACGCTGTACTAGCCAATCAGGATATAAAATGAGTAAACTTTTGGAAATGACGCAAAAATTTCCCATGACGAAGTACTGGAATGATTCCTGTTCCATTAAGGAACTGACCTATGCCATCGAGAGGGGCGCTGTAGGCGCTACGACCAACCCGGTCATCGTAAAGGGCGTACTGGAAAAAGAACTGGACAGCTAC
>JARBUO010000141.1 GCA_029239605.1 Bacillota bacterium
CCATTCATACGCTTGATATCTTCATTGGCATTTCTGAGATTTTCAGCGGACTCTGTCACTTCTCCTCTGGATTCTGTGGCAATGGGCTTTCCCTGTTCCATAGACATATATTTTGCTATTTTTTCCGTTTCCTTTTCCAGTTCATCTGCAATACGGCACATGAGTTCTCCCCGCTCGACGATTCCCCAGTGTTTGAACGCTTCCTTTTCTCGATGAGCAGCTTTAATGGCTCGTTCCAGATCCTCAGGCGCTGCCTTTGGAACGGTTCCAATCAATTCACCTGTTGCGGGATTGGTGACCTCAATCACCTCTCCGCTGCTGCTGTCACACCACTCACCATCAATATACATCTGAAATTTTTCTGCCATTTTTATTCCCCTTTCCTTCATTACATTTACATAAGATGCTGGAAGCCTTCTACCGAGTATGCTTCTCCAAGCGCTTTCTTCTCTTTTGCTTCCACAATTGTTCTGTATAAAGCCTCTCTGATGGGATACAGGAACTTCAGGATCACAACACACAGGATCAGAAGAACTGCAGGCATAATGGTCAGCAAGCTGTCAATCCTGCCAAGAACTTCTGCGTTCATATCCGAAGCGCCGTCGTAACCGATGATCGTCAGTGCCAACCCCAGGGTCGCAGCAGAGATTGCAGCGCCCAGTTTATATCCCAAGGTAGCAAAGCTGATGACAGAGCCTTCCACCTGTTCCTCTGTCTTCAGACAGGCAACATCGATGATTTGGTAGAGGAGCCCGTAGGTAAATGCTGTTGCCAGGGCAAAAGTTCCGCCCGTAACCAATCCGTGAAAAATCATAACGCCAGCACTGTTGACTCCGATCAGACCGCAGATGAGGAAGAGAACAGCTCCAATTCCCATGGTAATCTGGAGTGACAGGTAGGAACCCCATTTTCTGTTCATAGGCGTAACCAGGGGAACAAACAGTGCCCCGGAGAAGGTATAGCATGCTACCACCACCGACTGCATTCCCGCACTCAAACCCAGTTTCCCGTCAGCAACATAGAGAATCGATGCGAACATCAGACACAGATCGATGGTGCATAGAATATAGACCACAACCACGGGCATATATCCTTTCAGCCTGATGATCTTGAGATAAGTCTTGAAAATGTTTTCTGACGGTCTGACGACTTTATCCAGTGGGGTCTCCATTCCTTTGGTTACAAAATAGGTGACCAGGAAGCCGCAGCCGCCGATGACGCCGAGGATTCCCATGACGGCAGACCATGCGGCCATTTCGCTGACACCCATGGCAATTACCGCTGATAATGCGATGGGGACGATGGAGACTGCCAGGTTTCCTGCATTGCCGATGAAGCCCATTGCGGCTCTCAGCCTCATTCTGTCGTCATCATCCTGCGCAATTTCCGGAAGCAGTCCGTAGAAAGGGACCTGCTCCATGGTGAAGCAAAGCCAAAATGCAAGGCACACCACGCAGAAGTATACGTATAGGCTCATGCCTTCCAGTCCCGGATTGATAAAGCAAAGGGCAAAAGTGATTATGAACGGTATGTATGACTTGAGCATCATCGGCCTTCTGCGCCCTTTTGGGTTTTTGCTGATATCATTGATATAGCCCACAACCGGGTCTGTAAAAGCATCCCATATCATTGCGATGGACATGATGGTTCCTGCGACCGCTGCAGGTATAAGTACATAATCGGTTAGATAATACAGAAAATACGTATAAAACAGATAGTAGACGAAATATTCGCCGAGGGTTCCTACAGAGAACCCCCAGACTTTTCCGGCGGATAGCTTCTCCTTTGACATATCTATTTACTCCTTTCAAAAATTCACATAATAACTGCCGTTTTTATACAGAACCTCCCTCCAAAGAAATAATTGCTCCTACACTCTTATTTTGAAGTTTAGGCAGAATGAATTTTTACTCTGCCGGGCGTCTGTCTGTCAAGGTACTAGACTTCCTTTTGGGCATTAATGGGCTCAAAGCTGTCTATGGAAACGGGGTATTCCTGATTCACATAGACGTACATATCTCTCTTGGCAAGCTCTGAGAAGAAAACCTCAGGATCTACGCCCCGTTCTGCTCCAAAAGCGCCCCTCTCTGTGATATCTCCTCTTACAATCATCTGGGCAACAATCGACGGCGGCGCTCCAGTATTCAATTCTGTCGAAGAGCATTTGAGTCTCTCATTCTGTCGGGCAATAGAATCAACCGTGTATTTTACTGTCTTTCCGTCCTTGGTTCCGATCACCTCTGCCCTTAGAATGTCGCAGTCCTTCACCTCAGCATCAGCATCTTTGGGAATATTTCGGATGACAGCATCCAGCATATCCGCTGGCTTGAGCTTGATCCCGGCCTTGACTTCAATTTCCGTCTGGGAAGCAAAGCCGATGTCTGCAAGAAAAGCAACCTTATCATGAAAGTCCTGGGGAAGGGCAAGCTTAAAATAAACATTTTTTAGCCCCTTATCCTTCCATGCCGCCGGCATGGTGGCAGGCTCTGAATGAATGGTATAATGTGCATAGGCTGGGCCCAGAGGCAATGGGAAGTTAATGAGTTCAAGTCCGGATCTGGGGTCCACATCCACATGTCTGCCGCCAATGTATTCCACAGGCCGGATAGTGAATTCCTCCATAATTGTTTTAATGGAATAAGGAACGCTGAATACCTCAGTGGTCTTGGTCCAATCCCCGCATCCATTGAGTACATTGACAGTTTCTACCGTATCCAGCCGGTCTACAGCATATCTTGCCAGTACATTGATGGTTCCCGGCGTTCCGCCCATGCTCAGCACAGCGGTAATCCCCGCATCCCGAAATGCCTGATCCAGCTTCATTTGCTCAAGTGTTATGTAGAAGAGCCCTCCGAGATCGGTGTAATGGATTTTCTCCTTGAGGCAGGCATCCATTACATAGAGATTTACTTTATAGGTACAGCCGTTGATTACGCAATCATAGCCTCTGATAATCTCTCTTACCTGATCGGTATTATAAGCGTCACAGAAGGCTGCTTTACATTTCGGTCCATTTTCTGATGCAACAGCCCTGGCTTTTTCCAAATTAAAATCTGCTACCAGAATTTCCTTTACGTCGTCGCTCTGAGCAAGGTCTCTAACAGTAAGGCTGCTCATCTGACCGGCTCCACCCAATACTACAATTTTCATTCAAATCACTCCTCCATTTCAGATGTTGTAATACACACTTTTATTTAGCAACTTTCATACCAACACTAATTTTGTTGATATTTCAACGTTTTATAGGAGGTGCGTTCTGAGTTGTCAGTATATTTGTTTCTATTTGGAAACATATTTTATTTAAACATTCTGAAAAATCTGTCTAATCGAAAGGGCGGGGATCTGCATTTACGGCCTTTTCCGGTTATGCCTGCTGATTTTTCATAATAGTTTCCCTTTGGAAACCATCTGTTTCCACTCGGAAACAGATGAAGGCCTAAACTTAGCCTCGATTGTAATCAATCCCGAATTTTTTTATTTTCTTTGAAATTGTAGCACGATTTACTTTTAAAACTTTCGATGCCTCATAGGCTGATTTGCTTTGAGACAAGACCGTTTCCAGAAGGTTCTTCTCAAACCGATCCATCTGTTCGTGAAGAGATAAACTGTCATCAACTCTGGGAGCGCAGGAAGAAGTCAAATCGTGATAGAGCTGCTTTCGAATCTGGGCGGCTGTAATTTCTTCGCCGTCAGAGGTGAGCATGATCCGTTCTGTAATATTTTTTAATTCCCTGATATTTCCTGGCCATTCATACTCCATAAGTACCTGTACCGCATCCTTCTGGATTCTTTTTTTCTGAGCGTACTTCCCATTAAATTGCTTGATAAAATCCATGACCAGCGGTGGAATATCCTCTTTTCGACTGCGCAGGGACGGAATTTCAATTGGGATAATATTGAGACGATAATAGAGATCCTCCCGGAATTTCCCTTCCGCTATGGCTTTTCTAAGGTTTACATTGGTTGCGGCAATGATTCGTACATCAACCGGAGTGGTCTGGGTTCCCCCCACGCGCATAATTTCACGCTCCTGTATCACCCGCAGAAGCTTTGACTGCATGGAGGGAGAAAGCTCGCCAATCTCGTCCAAGAAAAGGGTTCCTTCGTTGGCAAGTTCAAATAAACCAGACTTTCCGTCACTGCTTGCTCCTGTAAAAGCTCCCTTTTCATAGCCAAAAAATTCTGATTCCACCAGATTTTCCGGTATCGCAGAACAGTTTATCTTGATAAACGGTTTCTCATTTCTATGACTGTTTCTATAAATGAAGCTCGCCATCATTTCCTTGCCGGTACCTGACTCTCCTGTGATGAGAACCGTAGTCTCCCACCTTGCAATCCGCATCGCCATCTCAACAAGATTTCTCATGGACTGGCTTCTGTAAATCAATCCCTGGTCTGCAGGAAGGCTTTGTTTTCTCAGGTACTCCAGCTCTCTTTCGTATTTCTTATTGATTTTATCTTTTTCTTCAAGGATTTCTTTCAGTCTCATGGTTTCCGTGATGTCACGCTCTGTACAAACAACCAATTCCAGTTCATTATTTCGTATCAGCGGAATTCCCGTTATGTATACCTGTCCATCCTCCCGAAGCTGCTGAACAATGCTTTCCTCAGTTTTACTGGCGATTGCCTTCAGAGAGGCGGATTCTGTCACATACCCCTCCTTTACCAGCTCCACCATATTTTTTCCGATCAGTTCATTCCTTCCCAGGCCTCCGGTTTTTACAGATTCATCATTGACCAACAGTGTTTTTCCCGTTTGATCTGTAATGTAAATACCAACATTGATGCAATTTAGGATTTCCAACAGTTCATCATAGTTTTCATTGATGAATTTCGCTGCTTTCCCGTTCATGTTCTCCATATTCGTAGCCTCCTCCATGTGGAAACGCTGATTTATTATAAGTTGCACAGATTTTTGACACTACCAAGTGATAAATTAGTCGATCAGATGTGTGCCTGGAATAAATCAGCGCTTCCCTAAATAAATAACCGATACAAGATCCCTGTATCGGTCATATAAGCGCGTTTGTTTCTTTCAATTTTGTTCGAGAATCGGTCTTCCTATCTGAAGCAGTCTGAATCCCGGACTGCGCAATAATAAAACTTCCGACAGTCGAGCTTTTTCTTAAGGATCAGAATATCATATGCAACCACTAAACTCAATAAAACATGCAGAATACTTTGAATATTTCGATATTTCCAATTGACCTATTTTGTATTAGATCCTTAGGAATTCTTTTGCTGCTAAACTGCAGCTCAGCTTCTATCGATTCATCAAATAAATGGATAAGTTGAGGTATCCCGCAAATAGTACCCAAAGTAAATAAGGAATCTGGAGGTACGCAGCTGTCTTATTGACCTGATAAAAGCTCAGGATCATGAAAACGATCATCACCACAAGCAGCAGGAGCCAGATAAACGCCAGCAGGTACATTTGCAGATTGAAGAAGATAATTGACCAGAGGAAATTCATTGCCAGCTGAATGGCGTAAATTCTAAGCGCCGAATTTCGATAGGGAGATTCAGATACATAGACCAGGTAAGCAGAGATTCCCATCAAAATATAAAGAATCGTCCAGACGATGGGAAATACCCAGTTGGGGGGTACCAGATCAGGCTTTGACACAGCGTCATAGGCTTCCATGCTGTTCATGGTAAGAAACCCCGCTAAGGTACCTACACCAACGCTGATCAAAATACTGATAATGAGTGCTTTCAAATTTTTCATTCATTCACCACCTTTTATAGATACGCCAGTTAAAAATTCCCAGATGCAGTTACCAAAACCAGTTTCTGAATTTCCTGCACCAGTCAGCGTTTGCCTGATAATTTGAAAATAGTAAAAGATAGTAATATCTTATTACATCCATTTGCAGTTATGCATCAAGTGTATCCAAAAGTCAGGAAACTGTGTTGAAAAGCGCTGATTTGACATAAATTTAGATGAGGTGATTATTATGGATGCATACGAATTGACTGCACTTATAACAGCATTTGCCATTGCCATTGCGAAAGCAACCCCCGACAATGACGAGCTAGCCGTGATTTCTCTTGCCTACAGCCAACTCAGTGATGCTCTTGATTTCATCATTGCAGAACGCGCCTTGCTCTCCACCCACCCACAGTCGGATATTCCGCCGGTATTAGCTCTCCCATAAAAGAAAAGATACCGTAGAAACGATACGGTATCTTGTGCTGCTTATGATGATTTTTTTACTATATTTTTAGCAAGTACTTCTGTCGAATTGCACGTTTTGAGCCTCTCTCTCGCCCTGGACAGACGAGCTTAATGCTTTATCAAAGGCGAAGTCAGAAGTAGGGAAATTAAATTTTTTCAGATAATTTAACGCATCTCTGGCTCCGTAAATCCGATCCATTCCGCTGTCTTCCCACTCGATGGAAATGTTGCCGTCGTATCCCGCCTGGTTCAGCTCTCTTATGATAGATTCAAAATCCACATCTCCGTGACCCAGAGAGATGAAGTTCCAGCCCCTTCTGGTATCGCCGAATTCAATGTGGGAACCCAGGATTCCACCCTTTCCGTCCAGATTCAACTTCAGGTCTTTCATATGTACGTTATAAACCTTTGGCATAAAGTCTCTCAGAAAAATAACCGGGTTGACCCCCTGCCACAGAAGATGGCTGGGATCAAAGGTCAGTCCCAGGGTTTTTCTGTGTTGAAACTTCTCAAACAGCTTCTCGGTAGAATAATAATCAAAGGCGATTTCGGTCGGATGTACCTCCAGCGCCAGCCTGACATTATATTTATCGTACTCATCCATAATGGGTGACCAAAGTCTTACGATCTCGTCGTATCCCGCTTCAATCATTTCCGGTGTTGCCTGAGGAAAAGAGTAGATGTACCGCCAAATTGGAGATCCGGTGAAAAAGGATACTACGGAAATGCCCATATTGGAAGCAGCCCTTGCCAGCAGCTTCATTTCCTCCGCTGCCCACGCACGAATTGCCGGTCCGTCCCCTGCAAGGGCAGGCGGTGCAAAGTTATCCAGTCTGGGATCGTAGAGATCCCCAATACACTGTCCGATGAGGTGACCTGCGATCACCTTGCATTCCAAACCGTACTGATCCAGCAGCGCCCGTTTTCTGTCGCAGTATTCCACGCTTGCCGCTGCCTCTCTTACATTAAAATGATCCCCCAGACACGCAAGCTCGATTCCGCCGTAACCAATTTCTTTGAGATTTCTACAGAGCTCCTCCAGAGGCATATCTGCAAATTGTGCTGTAATTAAAGCCACTTTTCTCATTAAAGTTTTCTCTCCCTTCTGCTTTGGAATACTACTGCTATAATTATGATAATACCCTTCACCAAACCATTCAGAAATACCGGTATCTGCGCCGCAATTAAGATTCCTTCAATCATCTGAAGCATGATTGCACCGATAAAGGTTCCAAGGATTAAACCGCTTCCCCCCGCCATGGCCGTTCCTCCGATTGCGACGGCTGCAATGGCATCCAGCTCGTAGTTGACACCTACATTTGGGGCTGTAATGGAGGTAAGTCTGGAGGACAGAAGAAAGGATGATATCCCTACCAGAAGACCGGTTATGACAAAGCACAGTGTCTTAACCCTGTCAACATTGATTCCTGTCAGCTTTGCCGCAACCTGATTAGAGCCCACAGCATAGACATACCTTCCGAATTTTGTCTTTGACATGATGAAGATCATAATAAGCGTGATGACTATAAACCAGATGGCCATGTAAGGAATCCCTTTGAACCCGCCTCCCCGGAACAAGTATCCTGCAGCAATTAATCTGAACTCATCGTAAACCTCTTGTTTCACATCAAAAGGCCCGCCCTGCCCAAGCTGAACGATGATGGAACGGAAAGCAACCATGGTTGCCAGCGTGACAATGAATGGCGCGATTCTCGCTTTGGTGACCAGAAGACCGTTAATTGCTCCGAGAAAGGTACCAAAGGCGACACAGAACAGGAACATGATCCAGATACTTCCGGTACTGTTGAGAACAACAACGCCCAGCCCCCCTACAAGTGCCGCCATGGAGCCCACAGATAAATCAATCATGCCGGCGATAATGACCAGCGTCATGCCGCAGGCGATGATACCCTTAATGGTTGACTGAAGCAGCAGAAGGGACAAATTTCCGTATGTAAGAAATTTCGGATTGAAGTAGGTTGCAATAATGACCAGAACTGCAAAAGAAAACAGGAATGTATAGTTGTAATAAAAGCGGATGAATTTGTCCCGGAAGCTCTGACCCTGTATGACCGGCGCTTCCTGCGGCTGTTCCTTCAACATCTTAATTTTCATTTTTGATACCCTCCATATTACATCCTGTAGCATAGTACATAACATCTACTTCATTCAGTTCATCTCTGGAAAGCTCCGCAGTGACTCTTCCTTTATACATAACGAGGCAGCGGTCTGCCACCTTATAAATCTCTGGAAATTCTGAGGAAAAGACCAGAATGCTCTTGCCCTGCTCTGCAAGGCTATTAATGATCTTGTAGACTTCAAATTTAGCACCCACATCAATTCCCTGGGTCGGATTATCCAGGATGTAAAGTTCAGAGTCTACCTCCAGCCACCTGGAGATGATAACCTTTTGCTGATTCCCTCCGCTTAAGGAGGTGATCAGATCATTTCGATTCCCTGCCTTAATTGCCGTCTTCTTCTGATTTTCTTCAAAGATCCGGTCAGTATCTCTTCTGCTGATGTAGAGCTTCTTATGTTTGGCGACAAAATAAGCGGTGGCCATGTTATTCACAATGCACATATCTTTTATAATGGAGCGCTCTTTTCGGTTCCGCGGTACCATACCAATACCCCGGCGGATCACATCGCTGATATGTTTGTAATTGATCTTCTCCCCTTTAAAGACAACCTGACCGCAGTCCAGCTTTCTTGCACCGAACAGCGC
>JARBUO010000142.1 GCA_029239605.1 Bacillota bacterium
CAAGGTTAATTTCCATGGGGGAGGAAGCGGATCGAATTCATGTGATTGGAAATCCTGGTCTTGACAAATTCAAGCGGGAGCCTGTCCTAGAGAAAAAAGTTTTGCTGCATCAATTGGGGATTGAGGGCTTTGAAGATTATGCAATGTTGATCTATCATTCTCCGCCGGATATTGTGGGTGACAATGAAGAAATTGAAAACATCTTTAAAGCCCTGGAACAAAACCATGTGAAAGCTGTTGTGGGAGGAACGAATACTGACTACAATCATGAAGCGGTGAAAAGAGTTTTTGACCGATATAAAGATAATCCTAACTTCTACTTCTACAATAATCTAGACAGAAACCTGTTTATCAATCTATATCGGAATGCCAAGTTCCAGATTGGAAATTCCAGCGCAGGCATAACGGAGGCCGCCTCCATTCCTATTCCCGTGATCAATGTCGGAAAAAGGCAAACCAAGAGGAGAGCACAGAAAAATGTAGTCTTTGTAGATGGGCAATTGCAGCATATTGATGATGCGATCAGAAAAGTGACTAACACATTTTTTCTTTCAGAGATCGCCTCACTGCAAAATGAATATGGTGATGGAAACAGTTCGAAAAGGGCTTATGAACTCATGAAACAAATAAATGTGAAAGAAAATTTCTTTAAGACCTATGATCCGCTGTCCGATATAGAAAGGAGCCGCTTTTGAGTATTTTAATTGTATCACCCCATTTAGATGATGAAACCTTGGGTGCAGGCGGAACCTTGTTACGATATGCAGCGCAGGGAGAATCCTTATATTGGATTAATGTTACAAATTCCAAGGAAGAGTATGGGTATAACAGTGAATGTGTTTCTGACCGTGTCCAACAACTAAAACGGGTGCAAGCTGCCTATGGCATCAAAAAGATGTGGGATTTGTCTTTAAAACCCGCATCCTTAGATACTATGGGAGCTTCAGACTTGATCCAGCCGCTGGCACCGATCGTTCTCGAAGTGAAACCCCATACAATTATCTTACCGTATGAATTTGACATTCATTCTGACCACGGGGTGGTATTCCGGGCGATGCTGCCTTTTACCAAGCCCTTCCGATACCCATTCGTGAAGAAGGTGTTGGCGATGGAAATCCTGTCTGAGACAGAATTTGCAATGCCTGATAAAAAGTTTGCTCCCAACTATTTTGTTGATATCACAGACTTCATAGAGCAAAAAATGGAAATTATGCGTATCTATCGTGATGAATTGGGCGAGCATCCTTTTCCCAGAAGTGTAGATAATATCAAAGCATTAGCTCACTTCCGTGGAGCCATTGCCGGGGTGAAGTACGCTGAAGCGTTTCTCTTGTTAAAGTGTATTGAGAGCGACAGCTCAGTGAATATGGAGTAATATCGATGAGAAATTTGGCTGTGATTCCCGCCAGAAGCGGTTCAAAGGGGTTAAAAGATAAAAATATCAAAAAATTAGATGGAAAGCCTTTATTGGCCTATTCCATAGAGGTAGCTCAAAAGACTCAGTTGTTCGACGATATTTTTGTCTCTACTGATTCAATAGAGTATGCCAGAATTGCGGAGGAGTGGGGGGCAAGCGTTCCTTTCTTGCGCGGTCCCACCCTTGCTACCGATACGGCATCTTCCTGGGATGTATTGAGAGAAGCAGTGACACGATATCAAAACTGCAACAAGACGTTTGATACTGTTGCGTTACTTCAGCCGACGTCCCCACTGAGAACAGCGCAGGATATTCAAGAAGGCTATCGTATTCTGGTGGAAAAAGATGCAGAAGCAGTGGTAGCTGTCTGTGAGGTCGATCATTCACCGCTTTGGTGCAATATATTGCCTCCGGATGCTTGCCTTGGTGGGTTTTTAAGCCCTGATGTATTGGTTCCAAGGCAGAAGTTACCCGTTCACTATCGTGTCAACGGGGCGCTATATATCGTTAGAACAGACTTTTTAATGAAGAGTGATAATCTCTATGGAGATAAGTCTTTCGCTACAATTATGGCAAAAGATCATTCGGTGGATATTGATGACGAAATGGATTTTAAATTGGCTGAAGTTTTAATTGCAGAGACAAAAGGGGGTAAGACCTTATGAGCGTATTAGTTACCGGTGCAGACGGCTTTATCGGAAGTCATCTTGTAGAAAAATTAGTGGCTGAAGGGGAAAAGGTAAAGGCTTTTGTCTACTACAATTCTTTCGGCAGCTGGGGATGGCTCGATCAATTTCCAAAAGAAATCCTGCAGGAAATCGAAATCTTTGCCGGAGATATAAGGGACCCCAATGGCGTTCGAGAAGCGATAAAAGGTGTGGATGCCATCTATCATTTGGCTGCATTAATTGCCATCCCGTTTAGCTATCATTCTCCGGACTCCTATGTGGACACGAATATCAAAGGCACTCTGAATGTTTTGCAAGCTGCGAGAGACTTGGAAACTTCAAGGGTTCTAATCACATCTACATCGGAAGTATACGGTACGGCGCAATATGTGCCCATTGATGAAAAACATCCGTTTCAAGGCCAGTCTCCTTACGCAGCAACCAAGATCGGTGCAGACAGACTGGCAGAGAGTTTCTATAGGAGCTTTGACATGCCGATTACCATTGTGCGGCCCTTTAATACTTATGGACCAAGGCAGTCGGCAAGAGCTGTCATTCCTACTGTTATTTCGCAATTGCTGGCAGGGCGTACAGAAATCAACATGGGAAGCTTGACCCCTACAAGAGATTTCAATTATGTAAAGGATACGGTAAATGGATTTTATCAGATTGCGAAATCCAGCCTGACTATCGGAGAGGAAATTAATATCGCAACCCAGCAGGAAATCTCAATTGGAACATTGGCAAAGGTAATCATTGATCAGATCAACCCCAATGCGAAAATCTTATGTGATGAGCAGAGACTGCGGCCGGAAAAAAGCGAGGTGAACAGGCTGCTGGGTTCCAATGAAAAAATTAAAGCGCTAACGGGCTGGGAACCGCTTTATAATTTGGAGCAGGGAATTGGTGAAACCATTGAGTGGATTCGTAACAATTTAACCGTGTACAAGACAAATATTTATAATATTTAACAATTGCAAGAAATTTTGATGAAGGAGGGGTCTTGGTGAATCATCGGTTTATTCCGCTGTCAGTTCCTAATTTGAAAGGGAATGAAAGAAATTATGTAAACGAAGCCATTGATATGGAATGGGTATCAACAGGAGGCGCTTTTATTGATCGATTCGAAAATGCGGTGAAAGCTTATGTAAGAAGCGAGGGGGCAGTGGCATGTCAGAGCGGTACAGCGGGACTGCATCTGTCAATGCTTCTATGTGGCGTGGGATCTGATGATGCAGTGATTGTTCCGACCCTGACTTTTATCGCTGCTGTAAATCCTGTTCGTTATGTCGGCGCAGAACCGATCTTTATGGATTGCGATGAAAGCCTATGCATGGACCCAGAAAAATTAAAGGAGTATTGTGAGACTTGCTGCAAATTTCTTGACGGAAAATTAATTGATGCGTCAGGCAGGCATATTAAGGCAGTGCTGGTTGTTCATGTATTTGGGAATTTAGCAGATCTTGAAATGATTTGTGATATTGCAGAGCAGTATCATCTAAAGGTCATAGAGGATGCAACAGAAGCGCTTGGCTCTTATTATCTGTCGGGTAGATTTGCCGGAAAGTTCGCAGGAACCATCGGAAACGTAGGTGTGTATTCCTTTAATGGGAATAAGATCGTTACCAGCGGCGGTGGCGGTATGATTGTATCGCAGGATATGGAGCTGCTAAATCATGCAAAACACTTGTCCACACAGGCCAAATCGGATGATGTTTACTACAGTCATGATATGGTAGGTTATAATTACCGTATGACCAATCTCCAGGCTGCAGTAGGGCTTGCTCAATTGGAGCAGATAGAAGATTTTATTGATAGAAAGAAGCAAAACTATTGTTGCTATCTGGAACATGAAATAAATCTGATTCCTTTTAGAAAAGAGATCAGACCAAACTACTGGTTTTACGCCTATCTCTCAAACAACAGAGACAAATTAATCCAGCATTGTACAGAACAGAATATTCAAGTTAGACCTGTTTGGCAGCTGATCCATACGACCACTCCATATTTGAATTCAACTAACTTTAAGATTGAGCGGGCGCTTTATTATTATGATAGAATTGTTTGCCTTCCTTGTTCCTCTAATTTATGTGTTGATGATATCGCCAGAGTTGTGCAGATTGTAAAGGAGCAGGAGAGACTTTCCTTATAATAGAAAAGCAAAAATGCTGTTTCACTAAGTATCCGTTGAACACTATTTGAAGATTACGTTTATTCTTTCAAAAGCAAGCAAAAAGCCGCCGTAATGGCGGCTTTTTGCCGATGTGTAGATCTTATGCCTTCTGTTATATTTATTGTAATAACTGAAGTACGCCTTGTGGCTGCTGGTTTGCTTGTGCCAGCATTGCCTGGGAAGCCTGAGAAAGAATGTTGTTCTTTGTGAACTCCATCATTTCCTTCGCCATATCCACGTCTCTGATACGGGATTCTGCTGCAGTCAGGTTTTCGGAAGAAGTTCCCAGGTTGTTGATTGTATGTTCCAGTCTGTTCTGGATAGCACCAAGGGAAGAACGCTGTGCGGAAACCTTCTGAGTTGCAGCATCGATTACCTTAATAGCAACGTTAGCCTGACCCTGATTTCCTATCTTAAGTCCTTTTACCCCCAATGCAGAAGAACTCATGTTTTCAATGGAAAGCTGCATATTCTGGTTTGTATTGGCTCCAATGTGGAAAGTTGCTCTTCCGTCAGCACGAGTATCTGCTGCAGCGTCTGTTTCTGAGAAGCTGGACAGAGCGTTTGTTGCTCCTGCTTTCGTTACACCCTTATCATCCTTGACAGTGATCGTGATGCCGTAGATTGCAGCTTCAAAACCTTCATCAGATGCGGTCATCTTGACTCCGCCTGAATATGATGCAGTACCGTCCCCAATTTTACCCAACAGATCAGCAAGGTCAGAAGAACCAGTTACGTCCAAAGTATCAGTCTTTGTTACACCGTTAACAACGTAAGATACTTCGATCTTGTCGCCGGAAGCGATTCCAAGACTATTACCATCTTTGTCAGTTAAATCGGTAAGAGCTGTACCTGAAGCAGCCAAGACTGCAACTGTACCAGAAAGAGTCTTAACAGAATCATTTGCATTGATGTTTGCTGTTGCATCTTTATTGATACCCATGGAACCATCAAGCAGGTTTTTTGTGTTGAACTGAGTGGTCTCAGCAATTCTGTCGATTTCTTTGTTCAGTTCATCCATTTCGTCCTGAATATTTTTTCTGTCTTCAGTTGTATTGGTATCATTGGATGCCTGAACAGCAAGTTCTCTCATTCTCTGAAGAATGCTGTGCGTTTCGTTCAGTGCGCCTTCAGCGGTCTGAATCAGGGAGATACCATCACTGGCATTTCTGGAAGCCTGATCAAGTCCTCTGATCTGACCTCTCATTTTTTCGGAGATCGCAAGACCAGCAGCGTCATCACCAGCTCTGTTGATTCTGAGACCGGATGAAAGTTTTTCTAATGACTTGGAAGTTGCACCTGTGTTTCCTGATAACTGTCTGTAAGTATTCAGAGCAGCGATATTGTGATTAATTCTCATCTTTGTTTCCTCCTTGAAACTGATTTACCGAGATCCTTCCCGGCTAGTACATATAATTTCTGACCCCCTCCCGTACGCTGAGAAGATCATTTTGTAAAGCCTTTTTCGCTTCAATATATATATCGGCATTCACCGGATATACTTTAGGTATTTATTTCGATTTCTTTTCGACAAAATAAGAAATAATTCTACAAAATATGTCGAAAAAAAGATGGCGCCGTTTCCGACGCTTATTCGCTTTTTCTTCTATTTTTTAACAGTGCAGCGATCCCCTGATATTCCGTCTGATCAATACTACTGCTGGCTGCTTTGTTCGCCTCTATGGTCTCAATCAGTTCCTCTCTTACGATCTTAACTTCTCTTGGGGCATCAATACCGATTGTGACTTTGTCATTTCCAAGGGAGATCACCGTAATTTTGATCTGCTCCGAGATGACAAGAGATTCACCGGGTTTTCTACTGATTACTAGCATCATGCACCTGCCTTTCCATCCTTTTGAAAGGGGAAGTATCTGACCGTATAATCGGGGTTCTTCAGAACAACCTGTCTCGCCTTTCGGGTTTTTGGATTTAAAACAACAGGGCTTTTAATATTTATGGAGAGATTTTCGATGGTTGATGAAACATTGGCAATCACCAGAAAAATCAGGTCATCAATGCAGTCAACCTGACAGAGTCTTAAGTCCTCTGGAGAAAGGACAGGCTTATAATCAGGATGAAGATCCCAGGGCTCAAAAACAAGAAAACAAGGGATTTCATTATCCGTTGACTGAAGATAAAGAAAAGAGATGTCATCATCAATTGCTCTTTCAAAAACAGCAAATTGCTTACTTTCTTCAAAGCCATATAATCCATCATCGAATACGAATACGGCATCCTCTTCAACTTGAACGATACCGAAATCTCTTGTGTTGATATTCATGATCTTCTGATCTCCTTATGCTTTAATGTCAATGTTTGGCCTGCCGTCAAATATTTGATTGAAGTCCTCCGGCGGTACAAATTCGGGATCAGCACTTCTTGGAATATAAAGCGGACCCCCAACGTATTTAATGATGACCTTTGGACGCTCCACAACCTTCAACTCCAAATCAGGAGGTAGAAAGCTTGTGTCAAGATTATCTACAGGCGGTAAACCGCTGATCTGACTCATATCAAAATTGATTTGAATGCTTTCCAAGCCTGAAGAAGAATTAGATGAAGACTTTATTACCTGAGGCAGAGCGCTGAAGATATTATCGATTCCACGGGCAACCTGTTTATAATGGAACGGATCAGCGTTACTTTCCATTCGCACATTCATACTAAGGCTGCCGGTACCGGAGTACGCCGCAGTTGCGGTATACGACAGATTGGACAAATCGATGGAACTGCTGTATTCAAAGGTATCTACCGGTGTAATGTCGATAGGATTGCTTTGAATCATCACCTTGTTGTTCTCTTGCGAGATCTTCAGGTGTGCAGACTGACTATTGGTATTAGCTGCTTTCTTTTCAACGTATTCAATGGAAATTGGAACCGTTTCTATGGTTATAAGCGGTTTCATATGATCGCCTCCCCGAAGAATATCTATGAATTTTAACGTATATCAAATTAACTCATAAAATCAAAGATAGATGGCTGTATTATTTTTGTTCCCATCTGCAGTGCTGCGTTATATGCTACCTGCTGGGATTTAAAGAGAATAATGGTATAAGCAGGGTCTGCACCCTCAACCTCAAGCTGCCGTTCCTGCATGCTCAGGGTCTGAGTATCATACCGGTCTTCCATAAACTTTAGATAGGAAGTTTTTGCACCTACCTCGGTTAAATTGTAGACAATTTCCATGGAAGCCTCATCAAATTTCCCGTAGAGAGCATCAACACTTCCGTATGTATAGGAACTTGATTCCAGACCACTTGCAATTGAACCGAGAAGGTCATACAGATTATTGGAAACCTCAACTCCGTCGATTGTCGTCGTTCCGCTGCCAACGATATTAACGCCAGCCAGCGAATACTGAAACACTGACTTTGGATCAGGTATCTTCCTGGGGGGGACTGCTGTATCTTCGGGGTCGTCGATCAGCGTAATTCCCATACCTATGTCAACATATAAGGAATCATCTTTGTAGCCTTCCAGAATTGCCTGTTCAGCAGGATCGGTGGTACTCAGGGAAATTCCGTTATAAACCAGCTTTCCGTCAGCTCCAACAGAGAATGGTGCGGTATCTGTATTCGTTCCTCCGAAATAGTAGGAGCCCGATGAATTGGAATTCAATGCCTGCAACAACTGTTCCTGAAGATTTTTAAGCTCTGTTGCAACGATTTTTCTTTCATCTGCACTGGCGCTGGCAGTGTTTGCAGAACGAATCTTGTCCTTTGCTTCCAGAACCAAATCTTCAATATTCATAAGAACTGTTTCGCTGTTGGACAGAGACGACTGGGCGTGAGCAATATTTGACTGATAGCCTTCTATCTTGCTCAGGTCCTTACGAAGCTGATACGCTTTAACCGCAGCTGCGGTATTTTCCGATGACTTGGAAAAAGCACGGCCTGATTCGATCTGTGTGCTATATTTGTTCAAGTCTGATGTCAAAGTGTTCAGTGAACGGATATATCTGGTTGTAATCATTTTATTGGTAATACGCATTCCGTTATCTCCCTTCAGGTTATGTACTGTTAACGGCCTACAAGACCCATTTCATTAACAATTTTATCTACTGCTTCATCCAGGACATTAAAGAATCTTGCTGCGGCATTGTAGGATTTCTGGAAAGCCATCAGCTGAATTCCTTCTTCATCAAGGTTGACGCCCGAAATGGACTCTCGGGTAGCGTACAAATTGTTCAATACGCTGGACGAGGTCTTATTGAAGTTTTCATGAAGCTGCACATCCAGTGAAAGCTCACCGATGGTTCCGGTAACATACTCGTGTACGGTTCCTTCAAACATCACTTCGGAACTGGGATCGGCAGGATCGCGGTAGAACTTCATGTCGTTGTTCAAAGCATGGATCATCCTCGCAATATTATCGCCTTCACCGCCGTTTGCTCCTGTATTGGTATTCGTCGTGGTCGTAATATAGGCAGCATCTTTCAGCCACTCGTCTGATATTGCAATATTTCCGGCTGTGATTTTGCCAGTACCGTCGGAAGCAGAAAAGAGGGGTTTGGCTGTACCGCTTGAATCCGCATTTAAGTCATTGAGGACCTTGGCAAAATTAGATGCGAAGGTATTCATAGAACTTTGATAGTACAATGTTCCGCGGAAGTTATTTTCCTTTGAA
>JARBUO010000019.1 GCA_029239605.1 Bacillota bacterium
TATTTGAAATGTCAGGTTCGCCAAAAGCGGCAGAAACCCCCTTAAAGATCCTCGCCAGATGCGGGACTGCGGTCTACTTTGCCGTCTTTCCGCCTGAGTATGAATTGCCGCTCAATCTATATGAATTATATATGAAAGAGGGAAGGCTCCAGACCGTATTTACAACAACACAGATCATGCACCGTTCCATTCATATGATCGAACGGATGCAAACAGATAAAATTATCGGAAAAATCATGCCCCTTAGAGATGCTGTGGAAAGCTTTGAAGTTTTTCACCAATCTATTTATCCCAAAATTCTGCTCGATTGCAGTGAGGTTTAATTTATTAAGTGAGGAGAGGAAAAGGTATGAAACAAAATAATAATGGGGGAAATATGACGGCGATGGAACGTCTTGGCTATGCTTCCGGTGATTTTGCCAATAACTTCAGCTGGGCGCTGGTCTCAGGATATCTGATGTATTTTTGGACTGATGTTGCAATGATTCCGGCAGCCTTATGCGGTACCCTGATGCTGGTGTCAAAGGGCTGGGACGCCATCAATGATCCGATTATCGGTGCATTGTCAGACAGAACAAAATCAAAATGGGGAAGGTACAGGCCGTGGATTCTCTACGCTTGCATCCCTATGCTGATCTTTAATATTTTGAGCTTCAGGGTGTTTCCATCAGATTCTGTAAATACCCGTGCTGCGTATGCAATCATCATCTATATGATTCTGGTTTTGGCATATACTTGCGTAAATATTCCCTATTCTGCACTGCCTGCAACGCTGACCCGCAGTGATGAAGAACGCTCCAGGCTCGCAAGCTGGAGGATGACGGGAGCATTCATTGCAACACTGATTCTGTCTCAGGGAGTGCTGAGGGTTGTGAAACTGGCAGGAAACGGTGACGAAGCAAAGGGCTTTTTTGTAGCGGCGATCATCTTCTCGCTGATTGCCCTTCCAATCTATCTGTTTTGCTTCGCAGCAACAAAAGAGGTGGTTGAGGTACCGATTCCTGAGAAAATCAGCGCTAAGGAATATTTCGCAGTTCTTAAGGGAAACCGTCCGGTTTACGTACTGATCATTACATTTATTTGCTGGGGCTTTTATGAAGCGGCAATTGGGGCAACAAGGCTTTATTACTTCAAATATTATGTGGGAAATGCGGATCTGTTCATGCTGAATGCCAGCCTGATGTTCCTGGGAAGGGCAATCGGAACCTTTTCCCTGTCCTATCTGGTACTGCGTGTATCAAACAAGCGAACTCTGCCGCTGGTTGCTTTTCTCATCAGTGGTGTGCTGATGATCATCATGAATTTCCTTCCCGTCCACAGTGAGAGTGGTCTTGCTGCTTACCATGCTATGACCTTTCTGACGGGAATCGGAGGTGGACTTGGCCTTGCTTCGCTGTTTGGCATGGTGCCCGATTGTTCTGAAGTGACACAATACAGGTATCATACCCATGCCATCGGGTTTGTTTCGGCTTTTATAAACTTTGCATTTAAGTTAGGAATGGCCATATGTACCGCTGTAATCGGTTGGGTTCTTGCGGGTTATGGTTACGTTGCAAACGGAGATCAGAATGAAGGGGTTTTGACAGCGATCAACTACAGTATGAACCTTGTTGTTGGCGTAATCCTTATCATCGGTGCAGTGGCTTTATATTTCTATAATATCGATAAGAAAACTTATTCAGACATGCTTCGGGAGGTCGAGCATCGCATCGCAGAGAAACACACGTTATAAGCAAGGAGGAACAATATGAACATTGAAAGAAAGTACAAAGAAGTGCTCAGCGTGGAGCAGCTTGCGGAAAAATGCCTGAAGATCCGTAAGGACTTGATTCATTTTATCTACCGAATCGGAATGGGGCACCTGGGCGGGGAGCTTTCCATGGTAGAACTGGCAGTAGGGCTGTATTATAAATATATGAATTATGATCCCCAGAATCCGAAGTGGGAAGAGCGGGATCGATTTATACTCAGTAAGGGACATTGCAGCGAGACGCTTTATACCATATTCGCCGATCTCGGCATGTATACCCAGGACTATATGGTGGAGCATTTTGAAACGCTGGAGACCGCAAAATTTGGCATGCACTGCAATCGAAAATACGTGCCGGCAATCGAAGTTTCAGCGGGTTCATTAGGCCACGGTCTGCCCATCGCAGTGGGGATGGCTCTCGGTGCCAGGAGGCTTGGACAAAACTGGAGGACTATCGTCATGGTGGGAGACGGCGAGATGAATGAGGGAACCAATTGGGAGGCGCTGATGGCCGCCGGTCAGTATCGCCTCGGAAATCTGGTGGGAATCGTTGACCGCAATCACCTTCAGATGACAACTTCTACAAAGGAAGGAATGGACATCGATCCATTGGATAAAAAGCTGGAGGCATTCGGATGGAATGTCATCGAAATCGATGGAAATGATATGGCCCAGGTATGCAAGGCTTATGAAGCGCTGCCGGAACGGGATTACACTGCCAAACGACGCCCTGTATTCATCATTGCGAATACAGTCAAAGGAAAATGCGTTGACTTTATGGAAAACAATGTGAACTGGCATGGCGGCGGGATCGCGATTGCGCAAAGGGATCAGGCCATTGCATGCCTTGAAAGCAACGGAAGGAGGATATAGAGATGGCGGTACAGACTACCTTTGATTTTGATCAGATGCTGTCCAATGCGCGGGAAGCATATGGAGAAGAACTCATGAAGATGGCAGATGAGGGATTGGATTTTGTTTTTACATATAGTGATAATATTGCACCCTCTTCCGCAGCAGGAAAATTCATTAAAAAATATCCAGACCGCTGCTTTAATTTTGGGATCGCAGAAGCAAACCAGGTGGGCGCATCCTGCGGACTTGCGCTGACCGGTTCGCCGGTTTTTGCTCAGGTGTTTGGGCCTTTTCTTCCCCTTCGGGCAGCGGATCAGATTCACACTGATATTGCCTACAACGATGTAAATGTTCGCCTGATTGGAACCCATGCGGGCTTGACGGCAGGGGGCGGTCCTACCCATAATTGTGTTTGCGACCTCGCCTTGTACCGGGCGATTCCCAATCTGACCATTTTGGTTCCCGCCGATGCAGGACAGTGTATCAAAGCCATCAGAGCTTCCATGGAGCGCCAGGGACCTATGATCATCAGAATTAACAGGGGCGGGTCTCCCGATGTTTATGCGGATTCAGACTATGAATTTGAAATCGGGAAAGGCATCGAAACTGTGCCGGGGAATGATGTCACTATTATTTCAACAGGCTCAAGCGTTTATTGGGCCATGATGGCTGCAAAACAACTGCTAAATGATAACATTCATGCACGGGTGGTCGACATGCATACAATCAAGCCGCTGGATACTGAATTGATTATGAAATGTGCTCGTGAGACAGGAAACATTGTAACCATTGAGGAACATTCTATTAACGGTGGATTGGGATCAGCCGTTGCAGATGTACTTTGCGAAAGAGGCTTTACGGGAAATTTTCACAAGATCGGTTTGCCGGATGAATTTGCACTTCTCGGTGATCCTGACAAAGTATATGCTCATTATGGAATGTCTGTTGAGGGTATTATTGCAAAAGTAAAAGAGATGATCTAATGATCAAGCGTTAAAAGAATCAAATAACTGCTGATAGATCATTAAGAGAATCAAATATCCTACTGAAAAATGCCTGATGGGAATTTTAATAATTTCCCCATCAGGCATTTTTTTAGTTCGGATTGCAAAAACACTAAATTTCGCTTGATTAAAAGTCGAAATTAGTTGAAAAAAACAGAAACTTCGAGTAGACTGAATACAATTGGAAAGAATAAAGCTAACGGCCGAATCATTTTAAGACAAGGAGGTCGATCAATGATTATCGAATCCCTAGAATTAAAACTCTATGCTCCCTGGGTTCACTCGCTGAAGGAAAAGCGGATGATCGTAAAGAGCTTGACAAGCAAAATTTCCAATCATTTCAACGTCTCTGTGATAGAAGCAGGAGATCAGGATTTACATCAAAGCATTTCCTTGGGTGTTGTCTGTGCAGCCGGGAGCACGGCCCAGGCTGATCATATCATAGATCATATCATTGCGTTTGTGGAGGAGAATACAGAAGCGGAGTTGGTGAATCTTCAAAGAGAATTTCGGTAATAAAGCAGAACGTTTCCTGCTACCCATGAATCTTTTTGAAGCTCAGGTGTTCCAGAAAACATAACCCATTCTGCCTTATCATCCAATACTTTAACAATTGAAAACTTGCAGTAAATAACTGAATAACCAGAAAAAATACTGAATTACATTTTCAATTTCTCGATACTAATTTAGTAAAATTTTATAATTTTCCATAGATAAATCTAATTTTTGTTTCTAAACAGCCGATATAAATTAATGAGGAGTTTTGTTTTCATTGTAAATTCCTATTCCAAAGAACCAACCCATTTCTGCTGCCGAATCAGGAAGCAGTAATGGATGTCAAATATAAGTCAGAAATAACAGCGGCTCAGCTTTTGGGGGGTGATGATATGCCGCGGAGGTGCGCTGGGAAGAGATTAGACCTGGAAATATCGGAATATGCATTAATCACAGAAAGGAGTATTACGAATGAAGCATGATGCAAATCTGATCGATCTTAATGAAGACAATCAAAATGAGAGTAAGGAAGTAATGAGTGGGGAGAATCATACAGAGAAGGAGAATGCTCAGTCCAACCATTTGGAGGAAGGGGCAGGCAGATCTGCGGTCGGGCCGGAGCACGGCGCTGACAGGAATCAGCTGAAGGAAGTTCTTGAAACCGAAAGCGAGGCTGGTATTGCGCATACGGCGAATGGAACAATGGATACCAGTTCGGTGGACTTAGCAGCAGAGAAGGAAATCGATACGGCAGAAAATCATGACGCAGCAGGAGATCGAATGTCTGAGAATGCAGGAGCCATAATTGCAGAACAAACAGACGAGAAAAAAGCTGCAGAAATTGATGCCGGAAAAGGCGGCAGAAAAATACCACTTGTTTCAAAGGGAATCAAAAAAGGTTCTGGACTGAAGTTGAAAAAAGAAGGCAAAAACGACAAGGTTGCATCAGCGCTGGGCTTATTGATCAGAGATATGAAAATCAATAAAAAATTGTCATTGCTTGTTATTATGTTTATTATTTGTATTTTGCTTGTCAGTTCGTTCAGCTTTTATGCGATCAATAAGATAAAAATAAACGGTGACTTGTATCTGCAGATTATTTCAGGAAAAGACCTGATTGCTGATATTAATCCGCCCCAGGCGTATCTCATCGAATCATATGCTTTGATTCTTGATGTTGCCAATACGCGAAACCATGCTTATATCCTTGAACTTGCTGACAAAATAAAAGTACTGGAAGAGCAATTCCAGGCAAAACATGATTATTGGTCGGAAAATCTCAAAGAAGCTGATGTAAGGCGAGCCTTCCTGGAAAATTCGTACATACCTGCAAAACAATTTTTTGAGGTTGCCCAAAAAGAATACATACCTGCAGCACTTGAGGGTGATACCGTTAAGGTGCAGCAGCTCCTGACAGGAAAATTAAGACCCAATTACGAAATTCATAAAAGAGCAATCCAGACCATTAGTTCCCTGGTAAATGATGATAATGCACAAAAGGAAGCAGCGGCAGCGCAAACGATCCAAAACAGCGTGCTGATCTTAATGCTGGTAATCGGATTCGGACTTGCTGCAATTATACTCATCGGGCTGTTTATCGGAAGAAATATCAGCAGACCGTTGAAAGAATTAAAAGAAGTCGCTGATAAGGTTTCCTTGGGAGATGTGGACGTAGAAATCAAAGCCGTATCAAAGGATGAAATCGGCGACCTGATGACATCTTTTGAGAAGATGGTGGATAATATCAAGATCCAGGCAGCTGCCGGCGAGCGTATCGCTAACGGAGACCTATCCGTAGCAATCGAGCCTAGATCAGAGAAGGATGTTCTGGCGCACAGCATGAGATCCATCGTAGAGAATCTGAGAGCGCTGGTGAATGAAACCCAAACGTTGACGGAAGCTGCCGCTGAAGGCAATCTCAATACAAGAGGGAATGCAGATGCTTTTGAAGGAGGATTCAAGGAAATCATTGAAGGGGTCAACAGTACCCTTGATGGTATTGTAAATCCTCTGAATACAGCTTTGGACTATATCGAAAAAATAGCAAACGGGGATGAGCTGGAAGAACTCGAGAATAATTATAAAGGTCAGTATGCACAGCTTATCGGTCATCTGATGATGGTTAGAGAATCTATTGGACTGCTAACCACAGAGACGGAAAAACTGACCCAGGCAGCATTTAACGGAGACTTCTCCTATCAGCCTGAGATTGAACTGCACAAGGGTATTTATGCAGAGATCATGAGCAGCATAGACGGCTCCCTCGCTAATATTATCAGACCGCTTCGTATCTGCGGAGAATATATGAAGCAAATTGGAAACGGTGAAATTCCGGAAAAAATCCAGGAAGAGTACAAAGGTGAGTTCAATGACATCATGAGCAGCATTAATGCCTGTATCGATGGCCTGGGCGGTCTTATTGAGGGCAGAGATGTTCTTGTGAATATGAGTGTCAACGATTATACAAGGCAGGTCGAAGGATCTTACCTTGGTATTTACGCAGAAATGGCTGAGTCAATCAACTCAGTTTCCAATACCGTCAGAAACGTGATTCGTGTCGTAAATAATATTTCCAACGGAGAATTAAGTGATCTGGATGATTTGAAAGCCATCGGCAGAAGAAGTGAAAATGATACGCTGATGCCGTCAATTATCAGACTCATTGAAAACATACAATATGTAATCAATGAGGCGCTATTGCTTACCACTGCGGTTAAGGAAGGTAAGCTTGATACCGAAACAGATTCAGGTATCTTCCAGGGTGCATGGAAAAACCTTGTGGAAGGCATGAACAGCATCCTGGTAGAGGTGGCGAAGCCGCTGAGAGATGTATCCGAGGTTATGGAGCGGATTGCAGGCGGAGATCTGCAGGCTGTGGTTCAGGGCAGCTATCAGGGTGAGTTTGATCACCTTGCAATGTCAGTGGATCAGACGGCAGGAATGCTAAATGTAATCATCGGAGAAATTACCGAGGTAATCGGAAGCATTGCAAGCGGAAATCTTGCACAGGAAAAAGTCCGCGATTATGCGGGCGATTTCGGAAATATATCAGGCTCCCTCAATGTAATCATTGACTCCTTCAATCTCATCCTTGGGGATATTTATACATCTGCGGAGCAGGTGTCTTCCGGTTCGCGTCAGGTATCAAACGGAAGCCAGGCACTGTCTCAGGGTTCTACAGAACAGGCAAGTTCCATTGAAGAGCTGAAGGCATCCATCGAGGATTTGGCCGCTCAGACAAAGCAGAATGCAGTGAATGCGAATCAGGCCAGTGATCTTGCTGCCGTAGCGAAGATCAGTGCTGAAAAAGGAAATGGGCAAATGGGTCAGATGCTCAAATCTATGGAAGACATCAATGTTTCTTCTGCTAATATTTCTAAGATTATCAAGGTTATTGATGATATCGCATTCCAAACAAATATTCTGGCTTTGAATGCCGCAGTAGAAGCTGCCAGAGCAGGACAGCACGGCAAGGGTTTTGCAGTCGTTGCCGAAGAGGTGAGAAATCTTGCAGCCAGAAGCGCGGAAGCAGCAAGAAGTACTTCTGATTTAATCGGAGGTTCCATCAGTAACGTGGAAACAGGAATCAAGATTGCGAACAATACAGCATCAGCACTCAGCGAAATCGTAACAGAAATCGAAAAAGCAGCAGCTCTTGTGGAAAACATTGCACAGGCATCCAATGAACAGGCCACAGGGATTTCACAGATCAACAAGGGGATCGAGCAGGTATCAAATGTCGTTCAGAATAACTCTGCTACAGCAGAAGAAAGTGCGGCAGCAAGTGAAGAACTGTCCGGACAGGCAGAACTCCTGAAAGAAATGGTTGGACGATTCAGCCTGAGAAATGACCTGCTCAAAACACCGGATCGCCAAATGCAGCTTGAGAGCGGCTCCATCAGGTTCTAACAAAAAGACATAATCCGTTCTATGATATGCTCCCTTGTGGCAGGCAGTTTCGACAGTTTGAACTGTTTTTCACAGGAGGAGCATATTTTTATAGGGGTGCGCATACTTTTGCTCCGTCTGAAATGAGCGCATCATCAGTGAATCGGCTTTTTTCTGAAGCGTTTTCCATCAATCTCCACGCTTGAAATTGCTATCATTGCGTTTTTATCAAATCCGGTAACAATCAGTTTCAACTTTGCAATTTCAAGCCTTGTCACCATGACAAAAATGGTATAGGTATACGTTTTGTCATCATTGCTTTTGATAATCGTATATTCCCTTCCTAGGCGGTCCCTTATCGCATCTGAAATTGCAATATAGTGTTCCGAAACGATGAATACACCCTTCGTGGAATTCAATCCCTCGATGGTCACATCAATGGTTTTAAACGCTACGTAATATGCCAGAAGTGAATACATGGCATTTTCCCAGCCAAAAACAACCCCTGCACTGCTGAGTATAAAAAGGTTGAAGAACATCACGATTTCTCCGACGGAAAAGGAGGTTCTGCGGTCAAAGATAATAGCGACAATTTCCGTTCCGTCCAAAGATCCTCCGTTTCTTATGATCAAACCGACACCGATGCCCAGGATGACTCCTCCAAAGAGCGCAGCCAGGACATAGTCGTCGGTCATGCCATGAAATGCACTGAGGAGCGAGACCCCTGCAGAAAGGCAGAAGACTGCATATAGCGTAAATAGGGCAAAGGTCTTGCCGATTTGCCGGTAGCCTAAATAGAGGAATGGCAGGTTGAGCGCTATCAAAAAAACACCCATAGGAAGTCCGCTCAAATAGGAAGCCATGATGGAGATTCCTACAACACCGCCATCGATAATATGATTGGGTATCAGAAAGATTTCGAGCCCTACAGAAGCAAGGGATGCTCCAACAGTAATCGCTGCTAGTTTTCTGCATATTTTAAAGATATTACGATCTAATCTTTTGCATTTTTTGATTCTATAATGTTTTGCAGGTTTCAGTCGTCTTTTCATTTTTCCTCCCTTTTTGATGACAAGTCCATTTATTAGGTTGACCCAAAAAACGAATTGCATGATTCCAATCAAGGAAGATATATCTGGAATGATTCACATTTTTATGGGAAAAATAATGAAAACTCATCTTTGAAAGGAGAAATTAATATGAAGAATGCAGTTTCATTACTCATTAAATTTATCTACACTTTAGCTGCGGCGTGGATTGCCTTTTCTATTTTCGGAAACATTGCTTTTTATACTTTTATTTCCATCGCCGTAATTGCCACAATTTTGAATTTTGCAGCAGGAGATTTATGGGCTTTATCACGGTTTGGCAATTTGGCAGCTTCTTTGATGAATGGTGTAATCGCAGGTGCAACAGCGTATATCGTACTGCTGTTTTTCCCGGTAACCTATGCTTATTGGGCACCGATTCTTGTGTTTACTGCTGTTATCGCCGCAGTGGAATATTTCTATCACATGTATTTGCTGAAAGCTCATATTGTAGAAAAGAAAAAGTCGGGATCAGATATCTTCAGGCCTGCAAATTATAATTTTAATGCGGAAACGGCAGAGGAACTGCACCCAAATATCAAAAGAGATCATCCGGATAAAGGAATTTACAACGAAAATAACAGCAGTGACTACAAAAACAATACAAACCGGTATTAACTTGTATTTTCGAATTTATGAAAATAAATCTGTTCTTAATAGTGTCAAGCAGGAGGCAGCCTTATAAGGCTGCCTTTACCTTTTTTGTCATTTATGATAAAATCATAGTAAAACTCAAAAGAAATCAATTATAAAAGCATAAGAAGTGAGGCAAAACGTGAATCAAAATAACTCAAAATACGATAAGAATAACACGACGGAACTCCCGGAGGTGAAGTCAACAGACCAGACTGGCAAAGAACTGAATAAAATGGGAACAATGCCGGTCGGCAGGTTGATGATGAGTATGTCGCTGCCGGCAATGTTTTCTATGATCATCAATGCGATGTACAATATAATCGATAGTATTTTTATCGGAATGATCGGAGACGGGGAGGCGGCCCTTGCTGCAGTTACCCTTGTTTTCCCCATTCAGATGCTCATGATTTCGGTAGGAGTGGGAACCGGAGTCGGATTGAATTCTCTCATATCAAGAAGGCTGGGAGAGAAAAATTATCTGGAGGCAAATCAGGCTGCGAGCCATGGTATTGTATTATCCTTTTTTAACTGGATCATCTTTGCAGTGTTTGGACTGTTTTTTTCCTCTGCATTTGTCAGAGCCTTCTCGGAAAGTCCACAGATTGTAAAAGACGGAACGAGTTTCTGCTTTATTATTACGGTATTTTCGCTGTTCCTGCTGATTCAGATCAATATTGAAAAGATCCTGCAAGCTACCGGCAATATGATACTGCCCATGGTTTCAAGTTTGACGGGGGCAATTGTAAATATTGTTTTAAACCCAATTCTGATCCTGGGACTCTTCGGTGCACCGCAAATGGGTGTCGCAGGCTCAGCCACAGCTACCATCATCGGACAGTTTTTGTCGATGGTACTGAGTCTGATTTTCCTGTTTACTCTCAAACTTGGTGTTTCCATTGAACTTCGCAGCTTTAAAATCAACTGGGACATTTTGAAAAATATCTACAGTGTAGGGCTGCCTTCTATTGTAATGCAGTCCATTGGATCTGTCATGCTGGTGGGATTAAATGCGATTCTTATTGCATTCTCTGAGGCGGCGGTTGCGGTTCTGGGTATTTACTTCAGATTGCAATCCTTTATTTTCATGCCTGTATTCGGATTGACACAAGGGGCAATGCCAATCTTTGGCTATAATTTTGGCGCAAAAAATAAGAAGAGATTGGTTGATGCCTTTGCTGCGGCACTGAAGATCGCATTGATCATTATGGCAGCAGGCTTGATTTTGTTCCAGGTTTTTCCGATTCCGATGCTGAAACTGTTTCACGCCACACCGGAGATGATCCATATTGGTGTCAGGGCATTGCGGTTGATCAGTACTTGCTTTTTATTTGCCGCCTTTGGAATCATTTGTTCCACATTGTTTCAGGCAACGGGACACGGAACCCTTAGCCTTTATGTGTCGCTGCTGAGGCAGATTATCCTGATCTTGCCGCTGGCATGGCTGCTTGCACATTTTGCAGGGCTGGACTACGTTTGGCTGTCATTCCCAATGGCAGAATTGTTCGCCTTAACTGCGTCCATGTTCTTTTTAAGAAAAATCTACCAAAAAGAGATTCGAAATCTCGAGGATAAGTAAAAACGGAGGAAATAATATGAAGCTCATTACTTGGAATGTAAACGGATTAAGAGCCTGCCTCGGAAAAGGTTTTTTGGATTTTTGCAAGGAGCAAGATCCGGATTTTATCTGTGTTCAGGAAACAAAGATGCAGGAAGGACAAATTGAAATCAGCATGGAAGGCTATGAGCAGTATTGGAACAGTGCCGAAAAGAAAGGTTATTCGGGTACTGCTATTTTTACAAAAGAAACACCGGTTTTTGTCAATTACGATATTGATACAGAGGGACATGACAAGGAGGGCCGCGCAATCACTCTTGAATTTCCCGAATTCTATCTTGTTACGGTATATACACCTAATTCTCAGGAAAAACTGGCCCGCTTGGACTACCGCATGGAATGGGAGGATGCGTTCCGGACGTATCTGAAACAACTGGATGAAAAAAAACCGGTGATCATCTGCGGAGACCTAAACGTGGCACATCAGGAGATCGATTTGAAGAATCCGGCCTCCAACAGAAAAAATGCAGGTTTTTCCGATGAGGAGCGGGGGAAAATGACTGAACTGCTGAGCTCCGGCTTTACAGATACTTTCCGTTATCTTTATCCTGATGCCACGGGTATCTATACGTGGTGGTCTTACCGCTTCAACGCAAGGGCCAACAATGCAGGATGGCGTATCGATTACTTTCTTGTGTCCAATCGAATCAAAGATAAAATCAAAGACGTTGTGATCTTTGATCAGGTCATCGGAAGTGACCACTGTCCCGTTATGCTGGAACTTGATTTATAGCATCCTGAATACATAAGCTGCCGGTTTTATCCGGTAATTGAAAAGATTGTTCCCCGGAAAGTAAAATATTTTTCATTTTCGGGGAACTTTTGCCATTCTAAAGCGTCTTACTATTATAAATTCGCAAAGGAGGTTGAGAATTAGTGAAAAAAATAGTCGGTATGTTACTGGCGTTCAGCCTAGTCTTAGGCTCTGCCGTTCCTGCGTTCGCCGCCGAGATGAACAGTGCCGGGCTGGAAAAGGCCATTAACCAGGTAAAAAATGTAGTTACAATTCCAAGTGATTACAAAGACTTTCAGTATTCATCAAGCCAGTATGAGGATAACGGAAAGACGATAACCGTCTGGTATCTGAACTGGAACAAAAGCGATTACAGCGGAGGGATTTCTGCTACCGTCGAAAATAATGGGTATTTGATCAATTTCAATAAGTTTGTCAATAAGGCGAACGAGGGTTTAGGCACGGTCACAAAAGAAGCGGCACAAAAGACAGCCAATACGTTTCTTGCAAAGGTGAGACCGGATATCGCGGCAGAAATGCGTGCTACGAAGGACAGTGACTATTCCAGCACAGACAGACATTCCTTCCGCTATCGGCTTTATAAAAACGATGCGGTGGTATCATACGTTGAAGCAAGGGTGGAAGTAGATAAGTATACCGGTGAGATCATCGGCTACAACTTCCAGGGCTCTGGAGAAGATTTGACAAAGCTTCCTTCTGCAGCAGGCATAATCAGCTTAGAGGAAGCACAGAAAGCTTATCTTGAGAAGATTAAAGTACCGCTCAATTATTATTCCAACTATGATTACAACAAAAAGGTGCTGACAGTATTTCCTGCATATGCAGGAAATGGTGAAAACGGAAAAGTAATCGACGCAAAAACAGGCGAAGCGGTAAAACTTTACAACGAATATCGTATCTTCGGAGATGCCGGCGGATACGCCAAGGCGAAAACGGAGTCTGCAGCCAACGACAATCAGCTGACAAAGGAAGAACTGGCAGCAGTGGATAGCTTGTCAGGACTGATATCTAAAGAAAAAGCTGAGAGCATTCTGAGAGCGTCAGCTCCCGGAATTACAGGCAGCATGAAGGTAACAAACGCCTCCCTTTCAAAAAGCTATAATGAACCGGGCAAATATCTTTGGGAAATCGGTTTTGACGGGGCTTACGGAGTTGTAAACGCCAAATCCGGTGAAATGACTTCTTTCTATCTGTACGGTGAAAACAGCTCCAAGGGAAGCTCCAACCTGACAGAAGCGAAAGCGAAAGAAAAAGCAGAAGCTTTCCTGAAAAAGACAGCCTCAGAGAAATTCGCTCAGTCAAGATTTTACGAAAGCCCTAACTACGTGCTCTATAAGTCAATGGATAACGTGACTGATTTCAGTTTCAACTATTACAGACAGGTTAACGGCATTGATTTTGTAGGGAATGGCTTTACCATAATCGTGAACAAGGCAAGCGGACTAATTACGCATTATGATCTAAGCTGGTTTGACGACGTGAAATTCCCAAGCATCGACAAGGTGATTTCATCGGATGCCGCATTTTATGCTTTCAACAAGGAAGGTCAGTTAGGCTTGATGTATAAAAAAGTAAATGACGGTGAGACTGCTCTCGTTTACGATTTTGTTAACGCTACAGGGAATTTCCTGATTGATCCTGCAACCGGTGCGAAACTGGGCTGGGACGGAAAGCCCTATAAGGATTCATCAATACCGTCATACTCAGATATGAAGGGACATTGGGCAGAGGCTGCTGTTGAAAAGCTGCTTGATAACGGTTACTATCTCACAGGGGAGAAGTTCAATCCGAATACTAAAATAACACAGTTGAACTTTTTGAGATATTTATATTCACCAATTCAGGCGTATTACGACGAAGATGAATTTTACAAGATGCTGATCAATGATAAGATCATCAAAGAAAATGAGAAAGCGCCCGGAGCAGCTCTCACAAGACAGGATGCAGCCAAGTTTGCTGTGCGCTACCTTGGTCAGGGAAAAGCGGCGGAGCATTCTGAGATCTTTATCAACCCATTCAGTGACAGCATTTCCAACTCTTACAAAGGCTACGCGGCTATCTGCTACGGGTTTGGGATTATGAAGGGGGATAAGAACGGACGTTTCAATGGATCCAATCAGGTGACCAATGCGGAAGCCGCTACAATCATCTATAATGTGCTTCAGGTTAAATAACAACAGGACTCTTCTGAATAATGCAGAAGAGATACACAGATGCACATCCCGTCAGGGGATGTGGCTCCTGTCAGGTAATTTGATGGAAAACCACCCGGCATCAGTCCACTCGCCGGGTGGTTTTCTTGCAATAGCTTTATCATTGGGTAAAATCGACTGGGGCAACGGTTTATTCCTCTGTAACAAATTCGATCTTGACTTTTTTTCGTTTCAACCGCTTTCTTAAGGCTTCGGAGTCCATTCTAATCAAATCAAAGATTAGCGGGTCCTGAATCAACCTGTTCCAGACGGTCCGGGTTGCCTTGATAAATGAAGGCTGCAATGTCATACCATCGGTGATGAGAGGACAGCGATAGGGGAGTTCCGCATGGGAAAGGATTAATGCAAGCTGCCCCTCCTCAGTTAAATAGGGGGAAAGTGGATAAAAGCGGCACTGAAGCGGCCGCAGCTCCCTTGGACAGTGAGGCGGTGTTTTGCATCTCACGAAATAAACTTTTCCGGACCACGATAAAGGAAATTCATAATCCTCTGCATCTTCGGCGCTCCATTTCAGCCAGTCTTCCTTTCTTGTAAACAGCTTTTCTTCGCCGGGCAGGAGGTAGATCCCCATATCAAAATCCAGACCGTCAGCCTGGGCAGCATCGCCGCCGCAATTACAGCAGGCTGCTCCGCAAAGCTGCCCGCAGTCCCCGGGAAGGGGGCTGACGCGGTCAAGCAGTCTGTATATTGCTTTGTAGGTACTTTTTCTGATTGTGCTTTTCATAATAAGGGTATTATATAATTTTACAGAGTATAGGAAAAGAGGCAGGACTTACTTTCTGTTGTGAATCTTAATTTTTTTGATTTTAGCAGTTCACTATGGTATAATAGTTGCAAAAATCCTAGTATTGCAACTATTATACGAATTGAGTGCCCTGCGATAATTTTGGTTTTGAGATTGGAGCACCGAAATCGCAGATGGCCGTATACCATAAAAAGTATACTTTTTATGGTATAATGATTGCTGATATCTTGAAGCTGTAATAATGATACAAACCAATTCGATTGTTCAAGAACAGGCAGGAGGATACGGACACTTTATGAAATTAGGAATTGATATTGGATCGACAACGGTAAAACTCGTTTTGCTTGACCGACATGATAAAATTGTTTTCAGCAGATACGAGCGCCACATGTCAAACATTTTTGAAAAAGTTTCTGAGCTTATGGCTCAGCTTTATGATACTTATAAAGATATACAGACTACGGTTGCAATTACAGGCTCTGGGGGACTTGCACTTTCAACTTTGCTTGGCATACACTTCGAGCAGGAGGTTGTTGCATGCAGCGCTGCTGTAGAATCTCTGATTCCGAATACAGATGTTGCCATTGAACTGGGCGGTGAAGACGCTAAAATTACATTCTACGGTGCCACCATTGAGCAGAGGATGAATGGAACTTGTGCAGGAGGCACCGGTGCGTTTATCGACCAAATGGCAGTTCTTTTAAATACGGATGCCCAAGGCTTGAATGAAAGTGCAAAGAACCATACTATGATCTATCCCATCGCAGCACGGTGCGGAGTTTTTGCAAAGACAGACATTCAGCCGCTGATTAATGAGGGCGCTAAGATTGAAGATCTGTCTGCATCGATTTTTCAGGCAGTGGTAAACCAAACCATCAGCGGGCTTGCTTGCGGGAGAACCATTCGCGGCAACGTAGCGTTCTTGGGAGGACCCCTTTCCTTTCTGTCGGAATTAAGAAAGCGATTTGTGGAAACCCTTGATCTTAAGCCGGAGGAGATCATCTTTCCCGATGATTCACAATATTATGTGGCAATCGGTGCAGCGATGCTTTCGGCCAAATATTCCCCTGTAAATATTGAGAGCATTCTCTCCAAAATAGATTCTGCGGATCTTGCAACAATGTCAGAAACAAAGCATATGGAGCCTCTGTTTAAGGATTTTAGTGATTTCCAGCAATTTAAGGGAAGACACGATAAGAATAAAATTAAGCGAAGAGATATTAAACGGGCGAAGGGTAAGGTTTTTCTTGGTATCGATGCCGGATCGACCACCACAAAGGCTGCACTCATCGATGATGAAAAGTACCTCTTATATTCATTCTACAAGAATAACGAAGGAAAACCTCTGGAAGCTACTTTGGTGATGCTCAAGGAGCTTTATTCCCTCTTGCCTGACGGCGCATACATAGCCAATACCACTGTAACGGGCTACGGTGAGGGCTTGATCAAAACTGCTTTTAATTTGGATATGGGTGAAATAGAAACCATGGCCCATTATAAAGCAGCAGAGGAGTTTCTTCCCGGCGTAGATTTCATCCTTGATATCGGCGGCCAGGACATGAAGTGCATGAAGATCCGGGACGGTGCGATCTATAATATCATGCTGAATGAAGCATGCTCTTCCGGTTGTGGATCTTTTATTGAAACATATTCCAAATCCGTAAACATGAGCGTTCAGGCCTTTGCGAAAGAAGGTTTGTTCGCAGAGTCACCTGTTGATCTGGGAACACGCTGTACCGTATTTATGAATTCAAAGGTAAAGCAGGCCCAGAAAGAAGGGGCATCCATCGGTGATATTTCCGCAGGCCTGTCCCATTCTGTTATAAAAAATGCCCTGTATAAGGTTATCAAACTAAGAGATTCCGAAGAGGCTGGCAATAAGATCGTTGTTCAGGGAGGGACCTTCCTGAACGATTCTGTACTCCGCAGTATTGAGCAGATTATGGGCAGGAAGGTTGTCAGGCCGGACATTGCAGGAATCATGGGGGCCTATGGTTCTGCGCTGATTGCAAAAGAAAATTATGTGGAAGGAACGGAGTCCGGAATTATAAAGCCTTCGGAAATGGGCTGCTTCACCGTAACAAATACGCATACACGCTGCAAGGGCTGTGAAAATAAGTGTCTTTTGACCATCAATAAATTTAATGACGGAGGCAGATTTATCACAGGCAACCGGTGTGACAAGGGAGCCGGTCTGGAAAAGAAAGGGGAACATTTACCCAATCTTTTTGAATATAAATACAGACGTCTGTTCTCTTACGAACCTCTTGAGGAAGCATATGCATCAAGGGGAACCGTTGGCATACCCAGGGTACTGAATATGCACGAGAATTATCCTTTCTGGTTTACCTTTTTCACCAGCTTGGGATTCCGGGTTGTGCTTTCGCCGGTTTCTTCCAAGGAGATTTATGAGCTGGGCATGGAAACCATCTCTTCGGATACGGCGTGCTATCCGGCCAAATTGGTCCACGGCCACATCAAATGGCTTGTAAATCATGATGTGAAATGGATTTTCTATCCTTGTATCAATTATGAAATGATTGAGGACCACAGTGCTCCCAACCACTATAACTGCCCGATTGTAGCCACTTATCCAGAAGTTATTTCAAATAACATGGATGAAATCTTCAAGGAAAACGAGGTACAGTTCAGCCATCCGTTCCTGCCCTATGATGATGATATCCGATTGGTCCGTCAGCTGTACGAGATGCTGAGAAGTCTTCACATCGGATTCAACGAAGTAAGCAAGGCGGTAAAGGCTGCAAGGAAAGAGGATAAAAGATTCAAAGATGATATTAAAAAGAACGGTGCTTATGCGATCAAATATATCAAGGATAATAACAAAAAAGCAGTAATTTTAGCTGGCAGACCATATCATCTGGATCCGGAAATCAACCACGGAATTGATCAGGTCATCAATTCCTTTGGTATGGCTGTGCTTACAGAAGATTCCGTGGCTCATTTCGCAAAGTTGATTCGTCCAATCCGTGTTTTGGATCAATGGATGTATCACTCCAGAATGTACCGTGCTGCAGAGGTCGCAGGGCGCAATGATGATATTGAGTTGATTCAGCTCAATTCCTTTGGCTGCGGTCTTGATGCGGTAACCACAGATCAGGTGGAAGAACTGCTGAAAAATAAAAACAAGCTCTATACGGTACTGAAGATTGACGAAGGCTCAAATCTGGGAGCGGCAAAAATCAGAATCCGATCCCTGAAAGCAGCTATGGAAGAAAGAGCTAAGAATCAGATCAAGTATATACAGGATTATGCGCCCTACAAACGCAAGCTCTTTACAAAAAGAATGAAAAAGAATTATACGCTATTGATTCCTCAGATGTCACCGATCCATTTCCAATTCCTGGAACCGGCGCTGCATCACAGCGGATATCATGCGGTTCTTCTGCCGTCCGTTGACAAGCATGCTGTGGAAGAAGGGTTAAAGTATATCAATAACGATGCCTGTTATCCGACTATCGTAACCCTTGGGCAGGTCATTTCTGCCCTGAAGTCAGGCAATTATGATTTAGACAGAACTGCCATTGCAATGTCTCAAACGGGAGGCGGATGCCGTGCCAGCAATTATGTTGCACTGCTGAGAAAGGCTTTGTCGGAGCTTAAGATGGAACAAATTCCGGTGGTTTCTGCCAATATGGCAGGTCTTGAAAAGAATCCGGGGTTCCGGTTTACGCTTCCGTTGATCAAACGGGCACTTATGGCCCTGGTCTACGGTGATGTATTGATGCGGGTACTCTTTGCAACGAGACCGTACGAGGCGATCTCAGGATCTGCTGATGAACTGTATGAAAAATGGTCGCAAAAGGCAAAGAGTAATATTGAAAAAGGAAACTTACGAAAATTTAAGAAATATATTCACGGTATTGTTGAAGATTTTGACAGGCTGCCGCTTCGCGACGTAAAAAAACCAAAGGTAGGTGTTGTAGGCGAAATCCTGGTAAAATACCATCCTACTGCAAATAATGATATTGTCGGCATTATCGAAGAGGAAGGCGGCGAAGCAGTCGTTCTGGATTTGATCGATTTCTTCCTCTATGGAATGTACAGTAAAGAATTCAATTTCCGAAAGCTCAGCGGCAAATACAGCACGATGCTTGGCAATGCAGCAGCAATTCGGGTTGTTGAGCATTTTAGAAAACCTGCAAGAGAAGCCCTTGAACACAGCAAGCGATTTGAACCGCCTCTTTTCATTAAAGAGATGGCGAAAAAGGCAAGCCGTATTCTTTCCCTCGGAAATCAGTGCGGGGAAGGCTGGCTGCTCACTGGGGAAATGGTGGAGCTCATTGACAATGGAGTGGAAAACATCGTATGCCTCCAGCCCTTTGCATGTCTGCCGAACCATGTAACCGGCAAGGGTATGATGAAGGCCTTAAGGCAATACAGCCCTATGGCCAATATTGCAGCCATTGACTACGATCCCGGCGCAAGTGATGTCAATCAATTGAACCGCATCAAGCTGATGATGGCAACTGCTTACCGGAATTTGGAAAAAGAGAAGTAAAAATTGTAATTTGATTTTTACTGTGATATAATAGTTCCGTTGATTTTAACGGAACTGCTGAAGAGCAGAAAACGCAGGCTGGAAAAAGGTTCAGCTTATCTCTTTTCCGGGATTCCGTTTGAAATATTCAATCAAGATATTAATGGATAGACAGGAGGAATTGTTTGATGGGCAGACATGGAACAATTGCAAACAGAAAGGCGTCACAGGATAATAAAAGGGCGCAGGTTTTTACAAAATATGCCAGAGCTATTTCGGTAGCCGCTAAGGGCGGTGGTGACCCTGATTACAATATGTCATTAAAGCACGCCATCGACAAGGCAAAGAGCATCAACATGCCGAATGACAATATCACCAGAGCCATAAAAAAGGGAACCGGAGAATTAGCCGGAGAGACCTATGAACCAGGCAGCTTTGAGGGTTACGGTGCCGGCGGTGTGGCGGTTATCGTCGATGTTCTCACCGACAACAGAAACCGGACAACCGCAGCAATGAAGCATGCTTTTGACAAATACGGCGGGAACCTTGGTGTACCAGGCTGTGTTTCTTACATGTTCGAAAGAAAAGGAATTATTCTGATTGAGAAGACAGACGGTGTGGATGAAGATTCACTGATGGAGGCTTCGCTGGAAAGCGGTGCTGATGATATGATCACCCATGAGGACTCTTTTGAAGTACAGACCACTCCCGATGCCTTTGATGCTGTATCTGAAGCTTTAAAAGCCGCAGGATACGAATTTGTTGAGGCAGACATTGAATATGTTCCCTCTATGGAATCCGCACCGACGGATGAGCACGCAATAAAGAACCTGAAGAAGATGATCGAGATTCTGGAAGACAACGATGATGTCCAGAAGGTATATCACAACTGCAGTCTGGATCTGGAAGATTAATTGTTATAGATCCTAAGCGCTGCTTTAAAGTAACAAAATAGGAATTGGAAACCTCGAAAACAGTAAAATCATGCTGCTTCGGGGTTTTTTATTACGCGGAGTAGTCAGATTAACAGAATCCAAATATAAAATATTGTAAAAAGTTTCATGTGGTAGTAGAATTAAGTCAATAATACTATTATTATCGTATTTTTTGTCGAAACGCCGGGGCAACAACAGGGATTCAGGAATTAGAGAACGAAGCAAATGATTAAATTTAGATTGAGGAGTACACGATGACTAAAAAAACCCATTTGATCCCGCTCGTCTTATGCATTGCAATGATTACTTCGTCCTGCAGCATGCTCTCCGATCAGAATAAGCTGCTTGATCCTGAAAAACCGATTACAATCACCGTTTGGAATTATTATAACGGAACCATTAAGGTAAAATTTGATGAACTTGTATCTCGGTTTAATGAAACCATTGGTGCAGAACAGGGGATTGTGGTAGAGGCACAGAGCTACGGTGATGTCAATGAGCTTGCGGATGCGGTTTTTGAATCGGCCAATGAAGAAATTGGTGCAATGCCAATGCCGGACATCTTCGCTTCTTATCCGGATAATGCTTTTCGTGTGGATCAACGATCTGAACTTGCAGATCTGAATGACTACTTCACAAAAGAAGAACTGAGTGGGATCAGAGAAGAATTTTTATCTGAGGGGATGTTCGGGGATGAAAATGCCTTAAAGATTCTACCCATTGCAAAATCTACAGAAGTGCTTTACTTGAATAAAACGTACTGGGATGTTTTTGCGAAAAAAACGGGAGCTGATTTGTCAAGTCTATCTACATGGGAGGGCCTGGCACAGACGGCTAAGGAATACTACGAGTCTACCGGGAAGCCATTTTTCAGCGTTGATGCCAATGCGAACTTTATGCTGGTCTCGGCCATGCAGCTCGGAGAAGAATTATATCAGTATCGCGGATTTGAGGCCAGCCTTAATTTCCGTGAAGATACTGCTTATCGAATCTGGATGAATTATTATATTCCATATGTGAACGGCTATTATGCCAAATCGGGCAGATTCAGTTCAGATGATGCAAGAACCGGCGCCATTGCGGCTTATACAGGGTCCACTGCCGGAGCGTCCTATTTCCCGGGACAAGTGGAAAGTGACGGTGCTTCAACGCCCATCGAAGTAATGGCCTTGCCATACCCCCACTATGAAGGCGGGAAAGCATACGCTGTTCAGCAGGGTGCTGGAATGTGCATCTCAAAAAGCGATGCGGCACACGAATACGCTGCATCAGTTTTCCTGAAATGGTTTATTGATGTTCCCCAAAACGTCGAGTTTGCAGCGGCAACGGGCTATCTCCCCGTCAAGACGGAAGCACTTGATGCAGATACCGTCTTGAAAGAGATGGAGAAGGAGAATATCACAAATGGAACGGTTAAGAAAACCATCGAGGCAGCAATCGATATGATTCAGTCCTATTCTTTGTATGGAAATAAGCCCTTCGAAGAGAGCTATGAACTGCGGTCTATCCTGGAAACAAGTCTTTTTGAACAGGTCAAGCATGATTTAGAAGTTCTTGAAAGGCGTGTTCAGGCCGGCGAAGATCGCCAGGCTGTTATTGATGAATTGTGCACGATGGATCATTTTAAAAGTTGGTATGATGATTTTACCGGCAGAATTCAGTCAGAAATTTCAAGGAATCGGTAGGAGATGGCAGGGATTGCTGTAATCAGCGGGACAACATTGAATTGAGGGCTTATGCAATGAAACTTTTTAAATTGGATCGGAAATCAATTGCGTTCCGGCTGACAACTCTGACAATTGTTATTATTATTGGCCAGGCAGCACTGCTGTCTTTCTTTCTCATATTCGGAGGAGTCATCAGCCAAGCAGAACAGAACGCGTATAACTCCTTTGCTGAAAAAGTAAGAAACCGAAAGGACTATTTGCAGCGGGAAATGAAGTATCGCTGGATGAATATGGATCCTTATGTGGAACAGATGTCTGAACGCTATAAGGCAAACGAACCGGATGAATTTTTCAGTGAAATCAGTGATCCGCTGATTTCCATGCTGCGAGCGACTCAGGTTACCGGCGTGTTTGTCATCCTCAATCAAAATGACGACAATCAGGGAAACGCCGCTGTTTACATACGGGATTATGATCCGGTACTCAATGATTATAATAATCGAGATCTCTACTATGTTTTTGGACCTTCCGGGCTGGCAAACCAGCTTCAGATACCTCTGGATCGGATGTGGAAATACCGGATGGATCTTAGTATTCTGGATTCAGACTTTTACGAAAAACCATTGAGTAAGGCACCCCTGACGTCAGCTGCAAATTTACTGGGGTATTGGAGCCTTCCTTTTCGTCTTTCCCCTGAGGACGGAGCCATTATTACCTATACCAGACCTTTGCTTGATGGTGAGAATCGTCTGATCGGAATTGTAGGTGTGGAAGTATCGGAACAGTATCTATCAAAGTTTCTGCCCTCAACGGATTTACAGATGAGAGACTCCTACGGCTATATGCTAGGTTATGGTAAAACGCAGAAAGCTGATATTGAACCGATCTTGCTGACCAGAGCGATCCAAAAACGTCTGGCGCAAAATGGACAGCCGCTGGAATATAAGGCGATGGATACGGAAAATTCAATTTACACTCTGGAAAATCACAGTCTGAAAGGGAACCTCTATCTATCCATTGAGAGCCTTGGTCTTTATAACAACAATACGCCTTTTCAGCAGAGCCAGTGGTACCTCATCGGTATCATGGGAGAAAATCATCTGCTTAATTATGTGAATACGATAAAAACTATTCTGGTGGTTTCCATGATCGCATCCGTAATAGTCGGTGTCGTGTTTGCTTATATCGTTAGCCATCGATTTACGAAGCCGATTGTTCTTGTATCCAGAAAGACAAAAGAGACCAATACAGGAAAGCGAATTATACTGGAACATACCGGGCTCAAAGAGGTGGATGATTTACTTAAGGTGATCCAGACAACCAGCAATATGCTCCTCGAATCCTCCGGAAAAATGTCAAAGATTATAGAAATGGTCGGACTGCCCCTTGGGGTATTTGAATACAGCGATAACGAAGAAGGTGTTTTTGTAACAGATCAACTGCCCAGGCTTTTGGCCCTTACGGAGGCAGAAACAGAAGCCGTCACCGGAAACAAGGATCTTTTTACCAGGACCATCGATGAATTGCTGAGTCATCCTGAGGAGGAAGAAGAAAACATCTACGCCGTCAGCAGCAATCCGGAAAAATGGTTGAAAATCAAAGTGGCTAGGAGGGATGCTGTAACGCTTGGTGTCATCATCGATGCAACTGATGAAATAAAAGAGAAGAGAAGAATTATGACAGAAAGAGATATTGACCCACTGACGGGGATCTACAACAGAAAGGCACTTCAGCTTCAAATGGAGGATGCACTTCAGAAAAGAAATCTGCGTCAGGAAGCAGCGCTTCTGATGTTTGATTTAGACAATCTGAAATCTATTAACGATACGTATGGGCACAGCTGGGGCGATATTTATATCAAACATGCGGTCAAGCACCTGGAACAAATTTCATCAGAGCACAAAATACTCGGCAGACGCTCCGGCGATGAATTTGCACTGCTTCTTTATGATTGTCCGTCAAGAGTAGAAATCAGAACATGTATTGACAATTTTTATATGGAGCTGAAGGCTGACTCGCTTATATACCCGGATCACACCATAGGGTGTGCGGCTGTTTCTGCAGGACTTGTGTGGATCGATCATATGGACGTGATTTTTGATGAATACCTGAACAAAGCAGATGAATTGATGTACGAGGCAAAGCGGAGCGGGAAAGGATATTATCGAGAAGGAACGATTTCATAAAATACGATTCACTGTCTCAGAGTAGCGATATTTTGAGACATTTTTTTATTTGTAACGGAATAAGAATTAATCTGTATTTAACATACGCATAATAACACTTTAATAATTAAAGGATATACTGATTACAGAAAACAAAGAAAGGAGTGTGATATGCAAATGACAGAAGAGAATATCTATTTCGAAGGCAGTGAGACCTTCTTTGCAGATCTGGCATCAGGTGAGAATAACGATGAAAGCATTCTCAATGCGTACTGGGTCTCAGAGAGATAGGCTTTCGCCATATCGTTAAAAGAAGTCATAAGAGACTTTTCATATAGATTGACCTCCTCAATGGCAACCAGGCAATCATTAGATTGCATTCGGTTGTCTTCCTCTTTTTTTGAAGTAGTTCGTATGAGATCGAAATGGAAATCAAATACTATAACATCTTGTTTTTACGTCGCTTGAAGCGGATAAGATGTTTCGATTATCTGTTTCAGCATTGGTGTATGACAATATAGTATCTTTTAAAAAATAGTAATCTCAATATCACATAAAACAAAGGAGGAACAGTTTTGAGTAAGGTTACAAGTAAAAATCAATTGCAGGGGAAGGAGATCAAGCGGGATTATCTTGACGAAGCCGTACACGGATACAATCTGAAAACGGCTATGGAAGAAGCTGCACGCTGCGTTCTCTGCTATGATGCTCCGTGCAGCAAGGGCTGCCCTGCGGATACAAAGCCGGCTGACTTTATCCGGTCCATTCGATTTCGTAATATTAAGGGGGCGGCGGCTACGATCAGAGAAGCAAACGCATTGGGCGGCTGTACTGCCAAGGTTTGTCCCTACGATCGTCTTTGCGAAGAAGCTTGCAGCAGAACGGGCATTGACAGGCCAATCCAGATTGGAAGGCTACAGGCTTTTGCAGTTGCCATGGAAAAAGAATATGATATGAAAGTGCTGGAAGCACCGGAAGCAACAAAAGAGAAGGTTGCATGCATCGGTGCAGGACCGGCCTCACTTGCCTGCGCCCAGAGGCTTGCTCTCCAGGGGTACAAAGTAACGATTTTTGAGGAATTCGACAAGCCCGGTGGAGTTCTTACCTACGGAATCATACCTTCGAGGCTTCCTCAGGATGTGGTGGACTTCGACATTCAGAAGGTGAAAGATCTTGGCGTTGAATTCGTACTGAATAAAAAAGTAGGTCGTGATATCAGTATCAGTCAGTTGAAGGAACAGGGATTTAAAGCAATTTTCATCGGAACGGGACTTTGGAAGTCAAAGGCGCTGGATATTAAGGGTAAAGATCTGAGCGGAGTGACCTCTGCTGTAGAGTTCCTGAAAAAAGCCCGGTCTTCCATGGGTCAGATGAAGGTAAAAGGAGATGTTGTAGTAATCGGGGGCGGAGATGTAGCCATGGACTGTGCAGCAACCGCTAAGCTTCTGGGAGCAGATAAGGTCACCATCGTTTACCGAAGAACCATCGAAGAAGCGCCTGCTGATATTGCAGAACTGGAATATGTTCAGGCACTCGGTATCGGGATTTCTACGAAGTTTAAACCTCAGGAAATCATCGGTGAGGACGGCAAAGTGAAAGGATTCCTCGCAGAAGGAACGGACGGTTTTTCTCAGCTGAAGCTGAAGGCAGACCATGTGATTTTTGCCATCGGCCAGGAGGCAGAGAATATGAAAGAAATTGCTGATATTTCACTCAATGAAAACGGAACCATCGCATGTGATCTGAACAAAGGATTTACCAATGAAGAGGGAATCTTTGCAGCCGGAGATATTGTCAACGGAGGCAAAACTGTGGTAGAAGCAGTTGCTGCCGGGAAATCTGTTGCTGAAAGCATCATAAGTTATCTTTCAAAAAAAGAAGGGGTGAAGTAATATGGCGAAGAAAGCTGATTTATCAATCGAATACCTGGGTGTCAAATGTGAAAATCCGTTTTTCCTGTCCTCTTCTCCGGTGGGCGGATGTTATGATATGGTGGCAAAAGCCTATGAAGCTGGATGGGGCGGCGTCTTTTTCAAAACAGTAGGGAGATTCATTGCAGACGAATGTTCGCCGCGATTTGACAACGTGAGTAAGGAGGATACCCCCTGGATTGGATTCAAGAATATGGAACAGATCTCCGATAAGCCTCTGGAGGACAATCTTCAGGCGATCCACCGGTTGAAGCGGGATTATCCTGACAAGGTGATGGTTGCAACCATCATGGGAAGTACTGATGAAGAATGGAAGGAACTGGCTGAGCTTGTTACACAGGCGGGAGCCGATCTTATCGAGTGTAATTTTTCCTGTCCGCAGATGACGAGCCATGCCATGGGCTCCGATGTAGGACAGAACCCTGATCTGGTTCGTCAATATTCTAAAGCCGTTTCCAGTGCTACAAAGCTGCCGGTTATCGCAAAGATGACGCCAAACATCGGAAATATGGAGATTCCTGCCATTGCGGCAATCGAAGGCGGAGCAAAGGGTTTGTCTGCCATCAATACCATAAAGTCAATTACGAATATTAACTTGGAACACATGACTGCCATGCCCGTGGTCAATGGAAAGTCGTCCATCTCAGGCTATTCCGGTGCAGCGGTCAAGCCTATTGGTCTGCGGTTCATTGCCCAAATGAAGTCTCATCCGCTGCTAAAGGATATCCAGATGAGTGGAATCGGAGGGATTGAGACCTGGCGTGATGCACTGGAATATATTCTGGTGGGAAGCCATAATGTTCAGGTAACCACTTCCGTTATGCAGTATGGCTATCGAATCGTTTCCGATATGATCAGCGGTCTGTCCTATTACATGGAGGATCAGGGATTTCAAAAGTTAGAGGATATGATAGGACTTGCGCTTCCAAATATTATTCCGGCGGAGGAGCTGGATCGAAACTTTAAAATCATCGTTGACATCGACCATGATAAATGTATCGGCTGCGGCAGATGCTATGTGTCTTGTTTTGATGCGGCACATCAGGCCATCAACTGGGATTTTGAAAACAGAAGGCCATCGGTAAATGATGAGTGCGTCGGCTGTCATCTGTGTCTCAATGTTTGTCCCGTTCCGGATTGTATCAGGCCGGGAGAGATCAAGTATAAAGATGAATCAAAGCGGATTCCAAAGGATATTGCGTTCCAAACCAGATATGAATAATAAAAATTTCAAATCAGGCAATATTTACATTTGTAAAATCCGTCAATATCGTTTATAATAATAACACAGCAAGACAATTGAATAACATTGTTTAAGATCCTGGAATGCTCGTTTAGGATATATAATTCAACCTACATCTTGACCTTGGGAATTCGCGTTTCCCCGCCTATGTCAAGCCTCCTTGCAGAGGAAGGCAGAAGCAGGAACAGAGTACCCCCCTATCTATGATAGGGTGTGAATTATTGACCTGACGACATGTTCGGGATTTTTTTTTATCTCTTCTTGATTTTTGGTATTATTAGGATTAAAATCGTAGTAAAATAATACGAAATGACGTTTCATAATGTGAAATAGCTGTAAGTAACCGATAACGTTAAGGAACCACTGATTGATTTGCAGTGTTTCCTCAAAACAGTTGAGTAGGAGGAAAAAAATGAGCTATAAGAGTGACATTGAGATTGCTCAGGAAGCGACCCCCAGGCTGATACAGGAGATTGCAGCAAAGCTCTCCATTGAGGATGATTTTGTGGAGTGCTACGGAAAGTACAAGGCAAAAATTGACTATAATATGCTGGATCACTATGCAGGCAAAGAGAATGGAAAGCTGATACTTGTAACAGCCATTAACCCAACTCCTGCCGGAGAGGGAAAAACAACAACCACTGTGGGGCTGGGAGATGCCCTGAGCAGGATTGGAAAGAATCCTGTAATTGCTTTACGCGAACCGTCTCTTGGGCCGGTTTTCGGTGTAAAGGGAGGCGCCGCGGGAGGCGGTTACGCCCAGGTAATCCCCATGGAGGACATTAACCTTCATTTCACAGGAGATATTCATGCCGTGACCACGGCCAATAATCTCATTGCAGCAATGCTGGATAATCACATCATGCAGGGCAACAGCCTGGGCGTTGATGTGAGAAGAATTATCTGGAGAAGATGTCTTGACATGAATGACAGACAGCTTCGTTTTATGGTGAACGGTCTTGGAGGAAAAGCAAACGGTATGCCGAGGGAAGATGGCTTCGACATCTCTGTTGCTTCAGAAATTATGGCCGTTCTTTGTTTATCCAAGGATCTTGAAGATCTGAAGGAAAGAGTTTCCAGAATTATTTTGGCGTATACCTTTGAAGGGAAGCCGGTAACGGTTGGCGATATCAAGGCCCAGGGAGCTGTGGCTGCTTTGATGAAGGAAGCTTTGAAGCCGAATCTTGCCCAAACGCTGGAGCACACGCCTGCATTTATTCATGGAGGACCTTTTGCGAATATCGCTCACGGCTGCAACAGTATTATGGCGACAAAAATCGCACTGAAACTCGGTGACTACGTTGTAACGGAAGCAGGGTTTGGAGCTGATCTCGGCGCAGAAAAATTCCTGGACATCAAATGCCGAATCAGTGGATTGAAGCCAGATGCCGTCGTTATCGTGGCTACTGCAAGAGCGCTGAAACATCATGGAGGTGTTCTGAAGACAGACCTGAATACAGAAAATATACCGGCTCTTGGAAAGGGCATTGAAAACCTGCTGAAGCATGTGGAGAATATTACCGAAGTTTACGGTCTTCCGGCTGTTGTGGCAATCAACCGATTCCCCACGGATACGGAGGCGGAACTGAAATACATAGAAGATCGGTGCAGAGAGCTTGGCGTCAATGTTATGCTGTCTGAAGTATGGGCAAAGGGCGGTGCAGGCGGAGAAGCACTGGCACATGAAGTGGTTCGTGTCATTGAGGAAAAGGAAAACAACTTCAGATTCTCCTACGATGAAAATCTGTCGATTCGAGAGAAAATTCATGCTATCGCGACCAGGATTTATGGTGCGGAAGGGGTGGACTATATCGGAAATTCCCTGAACCAAATTAGAGAGATTGAAGACCTTGGTTACGGCAACCTGCCGATTTGTATGGCCAAAACACAGTATTCCTTGTCGGATGATCCGAAAAAACTTGGCAGACCTGAAGGCTTCCGCATTACGGTGAGAAATATCAAACCCTCTATCGGAGCCGGCTTTATCGTTGCCATCACCGGTGAAATTATGACGATGCCGGGACTTCCGAAAGTACCTTCGGCTGAAATGATCGATATTGACAAAACCGGGAAAATATCCGGCTTATTCTAGGAGGAGAGAATGCTGAATCAAAGCTGCCTGGAATTTATCGATGCACTTGCATCCAGCAAACCCGTACCCGGGGGCGGAGGCGCTTCCGCGCTTGTAGGCTCTGTGGGTATGGCATTGGGAAGCATGGTCGGTAATCTTACGCTGGGCAAGAAAAAATATGCAGATGTTGAAGAAGACATCAAAATGCTTTTGCAGGAGTCTGAAGCATTGATCAATCGTTTGAATGCGCTTGTAAAGGAAGATGCAGAAGTTTTTGAACCGCTTTCCAAAGCCTACAGACTTCCTTCCGGCACAGAAGAAGAAAAAGCAGAAAAGGAGCGGGTTCTTCAGGAAGTCCTTGTAAAAGCAACACAGGTTCCCATGGAAATCGCTGAAAACTGTCTTGCTGCTATTAAACTTTTGGAACAGTATGCGAAAAAAGGAAGCAGAATTGTGATCAGCGATGCAGGCGTGGGGGCAATCTTTTGTAAATCCGCGCTGCAGGGAGCAAAACTGAATGTCCTGATCAATTTAAAACTCATGAAAGACGCGGAGCTTAAGGCGAAATACAGTGAACAGATCAAGGCGGTAGAGACAGAAGGACTCCGGCTCGCTGATGAGGTTTATGAATACGTGGAGGGGCTGCTATGCTGTTAAAGGGAAAGCCAGTGGCAGATCAAATAAAGAATGAGATACGAGGTGCCGTTGAAGCCTGCAGCCAATCTGGCAGAACATTGCCTAAGCTTGCAATTCTCAGAGCGGGCAGCAGGCCGGATGACATTGCATACGAGAATCGTGTGCTGAAAAACTGCGACGACCTTGGAATTCTTGTGGAAACCGTGGTGGTTGACGATAATGTTAATATGGTAGACTTTGTTTCTGCCGTGAACAGACTCAATGAAGATCAGGAAATCCATGGGATTCTGATTTTCAGACCTCTCCCAAAGCAGCTTGATATGGACACCATCAGCAGGACCATCAAGCCTGAGAAAGATATTGACTGTATGAGTCCTGTCAATGCAGAAAAGATCTTTATGGGAGATAAGAGCGGAATTGCTCCGTGTACACCAGAGGCCGTCATAGAGATTTTGAAGTTTTACGGCTACGAACTGGAAGGAAAAAATGTAGCGGTAGTAAATAGAAGCATGGTACTGGGCAAGCCTCTTGCAATGCTCTTCCTCAATGAAAATTCTACGGTGACCCTGTGTCACTCCAAGACAAAGAACTTACCGGAGGTTACGGCCAAAGCGGATATCGTGGTGACTGGAGCAGGGAAAGCAAGGTTTTTTGGGAAGGAATATTTTTCTCCGGAATCTGTCATCGTGGATGTGGGAATTAACACGGATGAGACGGGCAATTTATGCGGTGATGTTTCATTTGATGAGTTGTCCGAATCTGTCGGCGCCATATCCCCGGTACCGGGAGGTGTGGGAACGGTTACTTCAATGATTCTTCTGAAACACGTCATCAAAGCAATGGAACAGCAAACAGAAAGCAAATAAAAAGCAAATAAAAAGTTAACGAAGCGTAATTAAATATTTAAAACCGGCGATTCCTGCTGGAAGCAGCATGATATTTCTGGGTTAACAGCAAAGAAATGGTGAGGTTATAAGATGGAGATGAAACCATTATCGCCTGCCGAAATCACTGATGCAATCATCCGAACCGCAGAAGCCAAAGCGGGCGGCAGCTTTCAAAAACTACTGATTCTCGGCATATTGGCTGGAGCCTTTATCGCCTTTGCGGCGGAAGGGTCAAACATGGCCGCATTCAACCTGCTTGCAGTTCCTGAGACCTACGGCCTTGGAAAAGTTCTGGCAGGAGCCGTGTTCGGTACGGGTCTTATGATGGTCGTTTTGGCCGGCGGTGAGCTCTTTACTGGAAATACGATGATCCTTGCAGCAGTATGTGAAAAAAAAGTGACTGTTGGAAGGATGCTGCGAAACTGGATCATTGTCTATTTAGGAAACTTGATCGGGTCGCTACTCATTGCATATATGATGGTTCATTCCGGGCTTTTTGCCAGCGGAGGAGAGATGCTGGGCGCGGTTACGGTGAAAATTGCCGCATATAAAGTAGGGCTTGATTTTGTAAAAGCATTTTATCTGGGAATTATGTGTAACTGGCTCGTATGCCTGGCGGTATGGCTTGCAGCTGCTGCAGAATCCATGATTGGGAAGATCTTCGCAATCTTTTTCCCGATTTGGCTCTTTATCACATCAGGCTTTGAGCATAGTGTTGCAAATATGTATTATATCCCTGCCGGGCTCATGGCCAAATCACAGATGAACTTTGCAGCCCTCAGCGGATTATCGCAGGAGGCTTTGGATTCCCTTACCTGGAGCGGATTCTTTGTTCAGAACCTGATTCCGGTTACCTTGGGAAACATTGTGGGCGGAGGAGTTTTTGTAGGCATGGTCTATTGGTATGTTTACAAGAGAACTTAATGCAAAGTCCGATTCATTTTCCTGGTCGTCGTTGCACCAGCCGATCAATCAGCGCTTCCTAAAGTACTATGGGTTTGGAGGATAGAGCATGCAGATGTACGAGACAGATGAAAAATCAAACAGCGTAAAATCTGTAATGAAAGCCTTTCTGATCATGGAAGAGCTTGATAAATATGGGGAACTTAGTATCGGGGAACTGAGTGACAGGCTTCTGATGGATAAATCGACAGTGCATCGTTTGATCAACACCATAAAAGATGCCGGTTACATCAATCAGAACCCCGATAACAGAAAGTATGCAAACAGTCTGAAATTGCTGGCAATGGGCAACCGGGTCATGGACAAAACAGGCGTTAAGCATATTTCAAGACCGGTAATGGAGGAACTGGCCGAAAAAACGGGCGAGACAGTCAATCTGGGCGTCCGGGTAGGCAATAAGATCTTCTATATTGATAAATTGGAGAGCAGCTCTACCATAAAGGTCGGACTTGGAATCGGAACCAGTGTTCCATGTTACTGTTCCGGGCTGGGGAAAGCAATTCTGGCATATACGCCCGATGCAGAGCGACGAACCATATTAGACAGGGCTTCTTTCGAGGCGTTTACAGAAAACACAATTACAGACATCGCATTGCTGCAGGACGAACTGCAGCGGGTAAAGAAAGAGGGATACTCCATTGACGATGAGGAATATCTGATCGGATTAATCTGTTTCGGTGCACCCATCTTTGACTATCATGGAGATCCCATCGCGGCAATCAGTGTATCCTGCCCCAAATACAGATACGACCCGGATCAGCATCGTGCTTTATACGGAAAGCTGGTAACGGAAGCATCTGAGAGGATATCGAGGATGCTGGGCTTTAAGCCGAATATATAATTTTTATTATATATGAATAAACCCTAGGAGGAAAAAAATGAGCAACAAAACGAAAATGACCATCTCCGACTTCAAGAAATTCAAACAGGAGGGAAAAAAGTTCAGTTACGTCACAGCATATGACTACACCATGGCGTCCATCATCAATGACAGCGATGTGGAGATCATTCTGGTGGGAGATTCGCTGGGGATGATCATGCTGGGCTACAAAGGCACAGAATCTGTAACCATGGAAGATATGATTCATCATATCAGACCAGTGGTGAAAGGGGCTCCCAACACGTGGATTGTCGGAGACATGCCCTTCGGATCTTACAATGTAAGTGATGAGGATGCTGTCAGAAACGCAAACCGTATCATTAAGGAAACCAACTGCGACTGCATCAAGCTGGAAGGCGGAGTGGAAATGCTTTCGAGGATTCAGGCTATCGTAAAAGCAGGAATCAATGTGATGGGTCATATCGGCCTTACGCCGCAGACCGCATCTTCTCTGGGCGGTTTCAAGGTTCAGGGAGGAACACCGGAAAGCGCGAAAAAACTCATCGAAGACGCCATTGCCCTTGAGAAAGCAGGATGTTTTTCCATCGTTCTGGAATGTGTACCTTCCATGGTTGCAAAAGCTGTAACGGAAGCTGTCAGCATTCCAATTCTTGGCATTGGAGCCGGCCCTCATGTTGACTGCCAGGTACTGGTAACACAGGACATGCTGGGGATGTACGGTGACTTTAAACCAAAGTTTGTCAAGCAGTATGCTCAGCTGCGCAACACAATGGTGGAAGCGCTCAACGAGTTCCATAGAGAAACGCTGGAAGGCGAATTTCCATCACCGGAATTCAGCTTCAACAAGGAAGTGGATATCCCTAAATTGTACTAGGAGGACCAAATGAAAATCGCTATAGTTGGAGCGGGCGCCATGGGCTGCCTCTATGGTGCAAAGCTCTCTTCTGTTCCTGAGAATGAGGTCTATTTGATCGACGTATGGAAAGAGCACATTGACGCCATCAGAAGGAATGGTCTTGTGATGGAGGAAAAGGAGTCACTTGTAACCTACGACAGAGTCAAAGGAATCTCTGATCCAAACGAGGCCGGATTTTGTGATCTTGCAATCGTTTTTGTAAAATCTACGCTGACCAGTATGGCAGTTAAGTTAAACAAGGCGGTTTTCGGGCCGGAAACCATTGCCTTGACCTTGCAAAACGGTTTGGGAAATATTGATCTGATCCGCGCTGAAATTGGAGAACAAAATGTCATCGCAGGCACGACAGCTCATGGGGCAACCATGCTTGGACCCGGGAGTATGCGTCACGCAGGCAGCGGAAAAACCATCATTGGAGAACTGGACGGTAATCGGACGGAGCGAATAGAAAAAATCGCCGCCCTTTTTACAGAAGCGGGACTGGAAACAGATATTTCGGATCATGTCATTGGACTTGTCTGGGATAAACTGATGGTAAATGTAGGAATCAACGCACTGACCGGAATTACAAAGCTTCATAACGGCGAATTGCTGGATCATCCGGAAATCGTGGCCCTCTTGGAAGCGGCTGTTGCGGAGGCGAAGGCAGTGGCGGAGGCGAAAAACATTCGGTTAAGCTTTCAGGATCCTATAGGACATACGAAGGATGTCTGCAGAGCTACAGCAGCGAATAAATCCTCTATGCTGCAGGATATTCTGAACAACAAAACGACGGAGATCGATATGATCAACGGAGCCATCATTCGAGAAGGAGCTTCTGCCGGTATCGCCACACCGGTTAATTTTGTACTAACCAATTTGATTCGATTCATGCAAAAATAACTGCAGGCTTATTTGATCACTATTTTCGTCATTTATCACAAATGCGGATCAATCGTTCCTGACAGTAAAAACTGCAATATGGAATCATCAAAGGTACCTTGACCAACTTATTTCAAATAGTAATTTGACAAGGCACCCGTAACTTTCTTTCACAACTTTATATTTCTAACTTTCATCGTCACAGAAAGGAGCCGTACAGTGGAGAATTATATGCACGTCGCGGACTGCGTGAAAACTGACGAATTAGTTCATTTTACTCAAAAACTTGTTAGAATTAACAGCGTTTTTGACCCGGAAAAACCTGGAGCCAATGAGGAGGCTGTCGCGAAATTCATCGCGGAGTTTCTGATAATGGAAGGCTTTGAGGTTCACTTCGAAGAAGTGGTTCCGGGGCGTCCAAATATAATTGCTTATCTTAGAGGAAAAAACCCAGGAAAAACTATATTATTTGAAGGACATACCGATGTGGTAACGGCGGGAGATCCAAAGCAGTGGCATTATGACCCCTTTGGGGCTGAAATCGTAGGGGAACGGATGTATGGCCGGGGAACCTGTGACACCAAGGGAAATGTTGCTGCCGCTATATTCGCTGCAAAAGCAGTGAAAGATTCCGGCGCAGCGTTTAACGGCAATATTCTGCTCTGCATTCCCTGCGATGAAGAAGGCATGATGCTGGGCATCAAGCATTTCATTGACAGAGGCTGGGCAGATGATGTGGATGCAGCAGTCATTTGTGAGCCGGAGGAAAATCATGTTTGTATTTTCCAAAAGGGTGCAATGCGGGCGGAAATCCGTGTGTTCGGAAAACAGAGCCACGGCGCTATGCCGCTAACGGGAATCAATCCCAATTGGAGACTTGCCAAAATCATATGTGAACTGGAAAAGCTGGAACAGGCGGAGAAAGACCGTCTTGGCTGCCATGAATTTTTGAAGTGGCCCAGTATCACGCCAACGATCATCGCTTCACCGGCCAAAGGAGAAGCCCAGATTAATGTAGTCCCAGGTGAAGTCTATATGACGCTGGATATCCGAACGGTTCCGGGGCAGGATCACGATCAGCTTAGGCAGAGTATTCTCGATATTTATGAGAGACTGTCAGAGCAGGATTCTGATTTTAAAGCAACCTTAAACATTATCGAAGAAAGACCATGGACTTCAACGCCGAAAGATGCAGAGATCACCAGGGTTGTTTGCCGTGCTGTTTCAGAGGTTACGGGAAAGGATCCGGTATGGCAGGGTGTTCCCGGAGCAACCGACGGAACCTTCCTGCATGTCAGAAAAGGGATTCCGGTAATCGTCATCGGAGCAGGCAATACATATATCCCCCATCATGCCGATGAATACGTGGATCTTCCGGAATTGATAGAGACAGCGAAAATCTATGCGCTGACTTCCATGTATTTTCTGAACGAGGATGCGTAAGCGGTAGCGGTGCGTTATGCTGGCGTTTGATGACAAGAGAATCAGGGTCGTGGTCGGACATTACGGCAGCGGCAAAACTGAATTCTCGGTAAACTATGCTTTAAAACTGGCAGAACAGGGAAAAAAGACCGCGCTTGCAGATCTTGATATTGCCAACCCGTATTTTAGAAGCAGAGAACGAAAAAACTTGTTGGAAGAACAAGGCATAAAGGTATACAGCAATACCTTCGGTTATGATATTACCGCAGATCTCCCGGCCATAACGGCTGCAATCAGAGCACCGCTGGAGGATCCACTTTGCCATACTGTTGTAGATGCAGGCGGCGATCATCTGGGAGCCAGAATTCTGATTCAATTTGATCGGTATTTTTCTTCCGGAAACTGCGACTTCTTCTGCGTTGTCAATGGGAAAAGACCGGAGACAAGTACTGTGGAAGGAGCGGCGGATCATATCTTCAGAATCGAAAAGGAAACTGGCCGAAAGATCACCGGTTTTATTAATAATACCCATCTTTTGAAGGAGACGGAAGCAGAGGACGTTGTCAGGGGTTATCATCTCTGCATGGAGCTGTCTTCCCGATTTGGAGTACCTTTGAAATATAATTGCTGTGTAGAAACGCTGCTGGAAGAGCTGAAACAAAAAACGGCAGAATATCAGGATTTTCATATATTCCCCTTGAGGCTTTATATGAGAGACAGCTGGCTCGATC
>JARBUO010000143.1 GCA_029239605.1 Bacillota bacterium
AACTGCAGAGGAATGAACGCAGTCTTCATCAGCGGAAAAAGAGAGGGGGAAGCTCCGAGATGTTCCGGAAGACTGGAATCGGAATCTTAATTCTACTATGCATCTTTGCCGTTTTCATGACAGCGGGCTGCGGCACGAGGAATCCATCCGAGCAGGAGCAGAAAAAATATACCATCGGTGTTTTGGTCAAAGCCATGAACAGCCAGCACTGGATGGAAATGCGCTCAGGTATTCAGGATGCAGCGCTGCGGTATCAGGCTGATATCATTCTGCTTTATCCTGAAGATGAGACAAAAATTGAACAGCAACGGATCATGTTCTATGATTTGCTGGAATCAGAACCGGATGCCATCCTTTTCGCACCCTGTGATTCAGATCACTGCAAAGATCTGATCGAAAGGGCCGAAGAAAAAAACATCAAAGTCTTTGCGCTGGATACCAGAGCAAGGGATGTGGAGCTGGCTTACATCGGTGCGGATAATTACCGGATCGGACAGCTGGCTGCTCAGCAGTTCAACCGGCTGCTAAAGGCAGGCGATCAAATCGGTGTCATCACTGGAGTGAAAACCCAGATGTCCCATATCGAGCGGGTGCAGGGATTTCTGGATCAGATTGAAAAAGATGGCCGTTTGAAGGTAGAACAGATTCGGTATGCGGATTCTGATTTTAAACAATCCATGCGGGAGACGGCTGCGCTTCTTACGGAATATCCTTCTCTTGCAGGAATATTCTGTACCAGTGCTGTCATGGGACTTGGTGCGATGGAAGAATGCCGAGCGGAATTTCTGTCCTATAATATTGACATTATCGCAGTAGATACACAGGACGACGCTCTTTCCGCCGTGAGGAACGGAATGATTCAGGGTCTGGTAACGCAGGATGGCTACGAGGTTGGATACAAAGCGGTGGAAACGGCTGTAAAAAGCCTCTCGGGGCAAAGTGTGCCGATGAATACTTATGTCGATACAAAGATGTTGACCAGGATTAATATCGACGAATTTATGAATAATTATCTGGAACGTGGTGGTGAAAATGATTAAAACGCTGATCGTAGACGACGATTTTCTGGTTCGGATGTTTTTGAAGCAGATAACAGATTGGGAGGCCGCCGGATTTAGACTTACGGAGGATGCCTGCAACGGGAAAGAGGCGCTGAGCATTATCGAACGGGAACAGCCGGGACTGATTATCACCGATTTGAGCATGCCTGTTATGGATGGGATTGAATTGATCAAAGCGGTGCGGGAAAATACCTCCGAACAATGCATCGTAGCACTGAGTTGTCATGACGAGTTTGAGTATGTCAGGGAAGCGATGAAAATGGGCGCAGATGAATATCTGCTCAAAAACCTGCTGGATGAAGCCATTCTTTTGAAAACGTTGGAATCGGTGCGCCATAAGATGGAGCAGTCAGCCCGCAAGCAGCATGAAAAGAATGAACTGCAGCGACTAGCACAAAAAGGTTCGGAGGTTATTCTGCAGGAGCTGATTTTGGATTTAAGCCAGAGACGGTACAGCAAAGAAGAACAGCAGGCGCTATGTGCCGCTGCCGGGATTCCACACAGCTTCCACCGCTGCGCTGCGGTCATCGCTTCGGGGGAAGCGGCTGAATGGATGATCTTTCGGCCTGTATGTGAGCAGTATTGCAGAAATAAGAACGCGGTCTGCCTTGGAACATACGGAAATGGCGCCCTGATCCTGATGGATCTGAGTGAAGTCCACTCCCATGCGGAGCAGTGGGAAGCAGTTTGCGCCTTTGCAGAGGGGGTCAAAGGCTGCATTGTCAACTATCTGAATACTCCGGCAGTCGTGGGCGTCAGCGGGCTGAATGGCGGTGACGGCGGAATCTTTCATTCGATCACCCAAGCATTGCTGGCATATTCCTTCCGGATATATGATTATCGAGTGTTTCGTTATCCCGAAATTATTGTAGGAGATCAGCTGCCGGAGCAGGCGGAATTGCTGAAACGCGTGATAGAAAGCAGAGAGGAAGTAAAAAACGAGCGACTCCTCCTCCTGGGGAAATCTGCGTTTGCTGCTCTGAGAAAATCATCGGTACGCCCGGATATAATCAGGGAATGGTATTCCTGCATAATGAAGAATGCAACGGAAGAAAGGAAAATTCCTGAGACTTTGGAGAAGATGGAAGCTGCTTGGATGGCAGAGTCATCCTGTGATAGAAAAGGAGCGATGGCAGACAGGAATTGCGGAAACCGAGCGATATCGCAGGCGGTCCTGTATATCAAAAATCATTTTCATCAGCCGATTTCGCTTTCTCAGGTAGCTGCGGAAGTGCATCTGAACGCTACATATTTATCCTATCTTTTCAAACAGGAAACCGGCGTTAACTTCAGTGAATATCTGACAGAATGCCGTATGAACAAAGTGAAAAAACTGCTTGTGGAATCAGACGGAGCCATCAAAGAATGTGCCGCCGCCGCAGGTTTCCAGGATTACCGTAACTTCTGCAAGCTGTTTAAAAAGGAGCTTGGTCTAAGACCGGCAGAATACAGAAATCAATATAGAAATCTAAAAAAATAACACTTTTCCAAACAAAAGCCCTGTCACAGCATCAAAAATGAGATGCAAAGACAGGGCTTTTCTATTTTTGTCGAAAAAAGACAAAACTGTGTTGCTTTGGTTATCTTTCTCGGAGCAAAATCCCAAATATATACGACCCGATCCAAATAAAAGCACGCTGTTTTACAAGCAGAAAGCTTGTTATGATTTCTTTATCAAGCCGAGTTATCACATCGGCTGACAAAAGAGGAGGAGAAAATGATAAAAATTGGCATTATCGGCGCCGGTCGTATCGGAAAGGTTCATGCAAAAAATATCGCCATGTTCGTTCCCGAAATGAAGATCAAAAGCATCGCCGATCCTTTTATGAATGAAGAGACGGAAGCGTTTGCCGCTCGATACGGAATAGAAAAGACAACGAAAGACGCAAATGATTTGCTGAATGATCCGGAGATTGAGGCTGTTCTGATCTGCTCATCCACGGATACCCATTCAAAGTATATTATTGAGGCAGCAAAGGCAGGAAAGCATATTTTCTGCGAGAAGCCTGTCGATTATGATCTGGCAAAGGTTCATGAGGCCATTGAGACTGCGAAACATGCAGGCGTAAAACTGCAGATCGGCTTCTGCAGAAGGTTTGACCACAATCACCGCGCCGTCTACGATCTGGTTCAAAGCGGTAAGGTGGGCAAGGTCAACATTATTAAAATCAGCTCCAGAGATCCTGAACCGCCTCCGGTTTCATACGTGAAGGTGTCAGGCGGTATTTTTTACGACATGATGATCCACGATTTTGATATGGCACGTTTCCTTGCTGCAAGTGAGGTTACGGAGGTCAATGCAATCGGTTCCGTTTTAGTAGATCCTGCCATTGGAGAAGCCGGCGATGTGGATACCGCCATTGTTACGCTGAAATTCGAAAGCGGTGCGCTTGCGGTGATAGATAACAGCCGAAAAGCCGTCTATGGATATGACCAGCGCGTTGAAGTTTTCGGCTCCGAAGGCTGCGCCCAAAACGAAAATGATATTCCGAATACGGCAGTTTTATCAAACAGCGAGGGAACGACCTACGGTACGGCATACAAAGTGATGTGGGACCGTTATACGGGAGCCTTCGTTGCAGAAATGCAGGCCTTTGCCGATGCGGTGGTAAATGACAAAGAAGCCCCGGTAACGGGTATGGACGGCCTGTATCCCGTTCTGATGGCAGCCGCTGCGACAAAGTCCCTGAAAGAAGGCCGGCCTGTCAAGATTTCGGAGGTGGAATGATGACGCTCAGGAAATGCGCCTGTATCGATACGCTTTATACGGAGCTGCCCTGGCTGGAACGGTTTCAGGCAGCCAAAGACGACGGTTTTGAAGCGGTTGAGTTCTGGGACTGGAGGATTCGCGATCTGGAGGAAACCAGCAGAGCTGCAGATGCAGCGGGAATCGCCATCAGCGGCTTCAACGGAGATGCGGACTATTCTCTGGTGGATCCTGAGCACAAGGAAGCTTATCTGGATTTTCTGAAGCAATCCATTGCAGCAGCGAAGAAGCTTGGCGCGGGAAGTGTTACCATTCATTCCAACGCGCTTGGAGAGGGCGGGATTGTTGTGAATCACTATGCCGGACTCTCGGAAACCGTAAAGCTCTGCTCCATGTACGATACCCTGCTCTCCTGCGTAAAGCTGGCGGAGGAAGAGGAGATCGACCTGAACTTGGAAGCGCTGAACATAACGACGGATCACATCGGAAATTTTCTTACGACAACACAGATGGGAGCGGAAATCTGCAGGCTGATCGGCTCATCGCGGTTGAAACTGCTCTATGATGTTTATCACATGCAGCTGAATGAAGGCTCCATCTGCGATACGCTGACAAAGTACTGCGATCAGATCGGCCACATCCACGTTGCCGACGCTCCGGGCCGTCACGAGCCAGGGACGGGAGAAATCCAATATAAGAAGGTAATCGGACACCTTGAAGCCCTCGGATATACCGGACGAATCGGATATGAGCTGTTTCCCCTTAAGGACACCAAGACCGCTGTAAAGGCGATCATGGAAAACTGTTAGCAAGGAAATACTGATGGATTTCCGGGGTGCGCCGGAAAGGGAACGGCACACCCCTATGAAATCAGTGTTCCCGGAAATATTGTTAAAGATTGAGAGGAGAAAAAGAAATGAAGAAAAGATTGATGGCATTGGCCCTGGCAGGACTGCTGACCTTTTCTATGACGGCCTGCGGCGGCAGCGATGCGCCGGCAAGCTCCGGAGATTCCGCAGCGGGAGATGAAGAGATCCATATCGGAATCGTAGTGAAATCCCTGGCAGATCAGCATTGGGCTCTCGTAAAAGCCGGAGCGGAAGCAAAGGCGAAGGAATTGGGCGTGAAAGTGGATGTAATTGGACCCAATTCCGAATCGGATGTGCAGGCGCAGGTTGACATGATCGATAATCTCATCGGACAGCAGGTGGACGCACTGGGCGTAGCCCCATCCTCCCAGGAAGCTGTCATGGGTTCTCTGCAGGATGCTTATGACGCAGGAATCCCGATCCTGACCATCGATACGGATACGCTCTTTGAGAACAGACTCAGCTTCATCGGTACCGGAAATGTGGCTGCAGCCAAAATGGGCGGAGAAGCAGCTGCCAAGGTCGTAGGAGAAGGAGCAAAGTGCGTTATTATAAGAGGGCGTCTCGGAGACCCTACTCACGATCAGAGAGAACAAGGCTTCAGAGAAGCACTTGAAGCTGCCGGAGTTGAAATTATTGATGTGAAGGCTGCCGATTCCGACGCGGAAAAAGCCATGAACATCATGCAGGACCTTCTCCAGGTTTATGATGATATCGATCTGGTATGCTGTACCACCGACAACAATGTACTCGGAGCCCAGCGTGCTGTAGAAGCTGCAGGAGCCGATACGCTTCTGATGAGCTTTGACGGAACGTCAAATGTATGCGAACTGATTCTCCAGGGCAAGGTGCTTGGATCTGTGGCGCAGAACCCCTATGCCATGGGTCAGCTGGCTGTGGAAAATGCCATCAAGGCCATCAAGGGAGAAGCGGTTGAAGAGCGCATTGACTCCGGAGCAGAAGTTATTATGGCGGACAACGCAGAAAGCTATCTGACCGATCTGAAAGAAAAGGCCGGTCAGTAAAACAGAACTGTAAGGTACGGCTGGATCAGCAAGCAAAAGCTGTAATCGAAATCCGGCAAGTAAATAAGAACCGTAAAGAAGTATAAAAGGGAGCGGATTTGCTCCGCTCCCGGTTTTCTTCTCTAAGGAAAGACGCAGAAAGACGCGTTTATCAACTCAGAAAGTCGGTGCAGGAATGAACAGTGAAGTTTTCATTGAATTACAGAATATAACGAAATATTTCCCGGGCGTGGTGGCACTTAAAAACATGTCCTTTCAGGTTAGGCAGGGAGAAGTACATGGTTTGATCGGGGAGAACGGAGCAGGAAAATCCACGCTGATCAAAACCCTTACAGGGGTAAATCAGCCGGATGAGGGGCAGATTTTGATCGACGGTAAACCTGTGGTATTGACCAACCCCAATACGGCCAAGCAATACGGCATTGGTTGTGTTTATCAGGAACTCAATATCGTACCGGAATTGAACATAACCGATAATCTCTTTGTCGGATATTATATCAAGGGCAAAGGACCCTTGCTTGACTATGGAAAAATGCACTGCAGGGCGGAAGAAATCATGAAAAGCCTTGGTCAGGATATCGATCCCAGAACAGAATGTGGAAAGCTTGGAATGGGGCTTCAGCAGACGGTGGAAATCGGCAAATCCATTCTTCTGAAGTCCAGGCTGATCATCATGGATGAACCGACGTCCAGCCTTTCTGAAAAAGAAGTAAATCAATTGAAATTAACGGTAAAAATGTTAAAGGAACAAGGCATTTCCATTATCTTTGTCTCCCATAAGCTGGAGGAGATTTTCCAGCTTTGTGATGTGGTCACGGTAATCAGGGATGGCCAGCACGTCAGCACATCACCCGTATCGGAGATGACAAAGGATAAGCTGATTGCCGACATGGTAGGGCGCAGCCTCGATAATCTCTTTCCCAAGCAAATTGCAGAAAAACGGGAAGAGCTTCTTAGAGTAGAGAACCTCAAGGAACCCGGCGTTTTGAACGATGTGAGCTTCACCGCCTATGGGGGGCAGATCCTGGGCTTCTCGGGACTTGTGGGGGCTGGCAGGACAGAAACTCTGCGTGCAATCTTCGGTGCTGACCCGATCTCAGAAGGCTCAGTTTCGATCCGGGGGAAAAAGACTGAAATTCGATCCCCCAGGGATGCTATCGCGAGCAGGATTGCTTTTGTTACAGAGGACCGGAAGAAGGAAGGGCTGATTCTGGATGCTTCGGTGGAAAATAATCTTCACCTCGCCACCATCGACCGGGATCGGATCTTCCGTTTCTTCATCGATGTGAAAAAGCGGACAAAAACGTCACTTCAGAATGTTGATACCCTCAGGATCAAAACAGCGTCTTTGGATACTTCCGTAGGCACCCTCTCGGGAGGAAATCAGCAAAAAGTTGTCATCGGCAAATGGATTAATACCGACGCGGATATCTTTTTCTTCGACGAACCGACGAGAGGAATCGACGTGGGTGCGAAGGTAGAGGTTTACAATGTAATGAATGAACTGGTAAGAAGAGGAAAATGTGTGATTATGGTTTCTTCGGAACTGCCGGAGATCCTTGGAATGAGTGACCGGGTCCTTGTTTTCCGGGGTGGGCGCATTATGGCTGAAATTGAGCGGGATAGCAGGCATTTCAATCAGGAAGATATTATGAAAGCCGCATGGGGAGGTACATTATCATGACAACGGACAAAAACGCAATTGACAGAACGGAACGTGACCGGAAAGAGACGGGTATGAGTGCGCTCAAGATGAATACTGTGGATAGGAATCAATTGAAAAAGCTCATGGGAAAGCTGGGGCCGCTTCTTGCGCTGGTAATACTATGCACTGCTTTGACCATCGGAACAGACGGCAAATTCCTTGCCCTTTCGAATATTTCCAATTTATTGAGGCAGGTGCCCATTGTTGCGTTGATGGCATCGGGAATGCTGGTCGTCATTCTGACCGGGGGAATCGATCTTTCTGCTGGGTCCCTGCTTGCCATTTCCATCTCTGTGATGGGTGTCGCAATGCAGTCCTATGGGATTCAAAACCCGGTGATACTAATCCTTTTAGGACTGATGACGGGTACCTTTTTTGGATTGATAAACGGTTTGCTCTTGACAAAGCTGCACCTGCCCCACCCCTTCATTTCTACCTTGGGTACAAAAAATATGTGCCGGGGTCTGGCGCTTTTGATCACAGGAGCTGCAGCGATTGGAAACTTTCCAGCACCGGTTCTGATCATCGGCGCGACGGACTTTCGTATCGGCGGAGTGAAGATTCCCTTCAGCTTTATCCTGGTCTTTGCAACCTGCGTTATTTTTCATATCTTTTTAAATAAAACGGCTCTTGGCCGCAAGATATACTCCTTCGGCGGAAATCGGGAGGCTGCACGGCTTGCTGGAATCAACACAGACAGAGTGCAAATCTTCTCCTATGCCTTATCCGGATTTATGTGTGCTTTCGCCGGGCTGGTCTTTGTGGGTCGTATGAATTCGGCAGTACCCCTTGCGTCCCTTGAAGGAGATCTGGATGCCATTGCGGCCTGCATCATTGGAGGCGCCTCCTTTAATGGAGGAAAGGGGAATATCTGGGGAACTCTTGTGGGAGCCTTCATGATTACAGTCATACGAAACGGCTGCAATCTGCTTGGAGTATCCAGCGATCTGCAGCAGATTGTCATTGGCGCGGTCATCGTGGTAGCGGTATTTATTGACGTGGTAAGAGGCAGGCTGGAGATTCGTTCCAAGCGGCTGGCTGCTGCAAGATAGGGTCGGTAAGATTACTCTTTCTTAGGAAAAAAGGTTTCCAGGGAAAAAGAATTCCGGGAAAAAGGAAGCCAAGATGAAAAAACCAGGAAAGAAATCCTGACAAGCAATTATCTTTTTCATTTTTTTAATGGGGCTGCACTGCGGCCTCATTTCCATTTTATAGGAGGTATATTGTTTGCCGGATTTAAAAACAATCCAGCGAGTCTTAAACTTCGCTGGATTGAGTTGCTTCAATATCTTCTCTTGAAATGTAATCAGAGCAGATTTCATGTATCACAAAGATAATCTTACTCGTTGGCAGCCTTGATCTTCTTCAGAGCTTCTGTGAGCTTCGGTACGATAACCTTAACGTCGCCTACGATACCGATATCAGCTACATCGAAGATCGGAGCGGTA
>JARBUO010000144.1 GCA_029239605.1 Bacillota bacterium
TAAGTAGAGTAAATATTGTGCGTGAAGTGTCATAAGATGGGATGTCGCTTATGAACGAAAAACAGTCTAGTTTGCGATACAATATTGCGTCCGCTGCTGCATTAAGGAATTCTGAATCTTTAGTGTAGTATATCGTTTGATCGGCTTTGTTCCGGGAAATACCGCCATGGCGGTATCTCTGGCCGGGGTTGATCCTGCAGGTGCTGTTCAGCACTGATATTTATACTTCTAAAGAGGAGGGATTTTTTTAATGAAAGAAAATCAAAACACATCAAGATTGATTGTAATTGCTTTTTTTATCGCATTGGAAATCATACTGACCAGATTCTTATCCATTAACACGCCATTTCTGCGTATTGGATTCGGGTTTGTTCCAGTAGCCATGCTTGGGATTCTATACGGTCCGCTTTGGGCCGGAGCAGCATACGCCGTCGGCGATCTGCTCGGTATCTTGATTTTCCCGTCGGGAGCATTCTTTCCCGGATTTACAATATCCGCTTTTTTAACGGGTCTTACTTTCGGATTTTTTCTATATAATAAGCCGGTTACATGGCAAAGGGTGCTCATGGCATCCGCTATCGTATGTCTGCTGATAAACATGTGCCTGGACACCCTATGGCTTTATATTCTTATGGACAAGGCCGTCGTTGCGCTGATACCGGCCAGAATTGTTAAGTCAGTGGTGATGCTTGGAATTCAAGTTGCATTAATACCCATGGTTTGGAATCGGCTATTAAGCAAAATCAGACTGATACAGGCAACTTAATTTCTGTTGCCTGGTATTTTCCGCAGCGGTCAGAGAAACATCCAATCTGCCGCCCCTTGGACCTGAGAATGACGACTTCGCAGTGATTACTGCAATCGGAGCATTCAAAGGTATCGGTACTGATCTCATCATGACCCACTTCAAATCCTTTGAAGCGGGTCTTTTTGTTTTCCTCTTCAATATACTCCTGCGCAATTACAGCACAGCCGTATGCTCCCATAACTTTATGATATTCCGGCACTAAAATGTCACAGTCCAGTGCTTCTTCAAAGGCACGCCGTATTCCTTCGTTAGCTGCGACGCCTCCTTGAAAACACACCTTCTTCCGGATTTCTTTACCCTTTGCCACATTGCTTAAATAGTTTCTCACAAGAGCCTTTGACATTCCTGCAATAATATCTTCCATCGAACAACCAAGCTGCTGCTTATGTATGATGTCAGATTCAGCAAACACAGCGCAGCGACCTGCGATTCTCACGGGGTTTTCAGCTCTTAATGCATAGCTTCCAAGCTCTTGCACTGCAAGTCCCAGCCGCTCTGCCTGCCGATCCAGGAAGGACCCGGTACCAGCCGCACAAACGGTATTCATCGCAAAATCTGTTATCACTCCGTCATTGAGCAATATGATCTTGGAATCCTGCCCACCGATTTCAAGAATGGTTCTGATTTCCGGGTCATAAACAGCTGCGGCCACACCGTGGGTAGTAATTTCGTTTTTCACCACATCCGCTCCCGCTACAGCTGCAGCCAGTGACCTGCCGCTCCCGGTAGTACAAATTCCATCGATCTCCCTGCTTTTATATTTTTTTCCCAGCTGACGCAGCCCTTCCTTTACCGCTTCAATGGGGTTGCCTCTTGTTTTGAGATACAGCTGATCTACGATTCTTCTCTTTTCGTTCATAACCACCAGATCGGTGCTTACAGATCCAACATCAATGCCCAGGTAATACATTTATCTTCCCCCTTTTTTTGTTATTAAGAACAGTACGCTTCTGATTCACTTCTATACGCTTTCTCCTGCTCAGCATATCAACGAAGGCTTCTATTCTTGTAATATATCCCGCTTCTCCACCCATTTCATCGTAAATTACAGTAAGAACGCTGAGCCGGTTCTCCTTCATCATCTTCCCAAAAACCGACTTCGCTACGATTTCGGGCATACATCCTACAGGAAAGACCTGAATGACGCCATCATACCCCTTTCGGGCGCACAAAATTCCCTCTGCAACGGTATCCTTAGCATAACCGCCGATCTCGTGGGGCATGTACCGGTTCCCTAGTATCCTCTTCTTTAACTGAAGAGGATTTACAATGGTTCTGTCGATCCACCATCCCAGGGTCACTCTCTTTTCAAAGCTTACCCCCATGTCCATCAAAAGTTCCTCCATATGATGGTTTGCGAAAGGTTCAATCATGGAGTAGATCTCACCTGCCATCAGCAAATGCAAAGGGGTCTTGGTTTTGTTTACTTTAATTTGATCCAGTTGTTTATGGTACTGCCTGATGCTCCCCAGTGCTTTCCTGATGCTGTCAGCTTCTGAAAGATCCCGCCTGCAAGCTGCAATCAGTTTCTTGCAGGAACCTCTCTGCTCTTCGTAACCGCCCCTCAGATGTGCCTTTTGCTCCAGCTTTTCAAGTCCTTTTATGATTCTGTAGGAGCCGTTAACTGCACTTAATATTTTGGGAAGCTTTTTCTCACTGTCAGAAACCAGATAGGATAAACGCCGCAGAAACTCCTTCACCCCGATGGATTTCGGCGAATCAAGCAGAATCCAACGGAAGTGATAGCCTCTTTTATCAAGTATGGATTTTAAGAGCTCTCCATATTCTCCCAGTCTGCAAGGTCCCATAGTCGCAGGCATTACCACAGTATCTGCACCCATGGCATGCGCCGCCATGAGGTTGGAAACCATCAGCTTAAAAGGAAGACAAATCTCATCAGGGGATACTTCACTCCCTTTTTCCATGCCGCTTATGGTGTTATATGGCGGTGTTACAATTTCAATACCCAGCTCAGAGAAAAGAATCCTCCCCACCAAATGGGCATCTCCGATATGAGGAAAAGTCAGTTTCATTTCATCACCTCACGAAAAGCTTCCAGCCTGGTATGATACCCTGCCTCTCCCGTCTGTTCATCCAGCTTCAGGACTAACAGAGGAAAGTTTCCGATTTGATTTTTAATCATATCGATAATGATTGAATCCGTTCCGCAGCAGAAGGAAGACACATAGACGATTCCATCAATTTCTTTTCTCTGCATTAAGATCATAGCCGGCGCAAAATTATGAACAAAGAATAACCAGTAGGGCTTTTTGATTAATCCAGCCAGTGCCTCCATCTTGTCATACTGACTGATCCACTCTTCTGTGATCACACCAATATCCAGTTCATGAAGCTTCCTGATCAAACTCAGGTTTGCAAAAGAATCATAAATATTGTACGGATGTCCTGCGAGGAAGACTCGCTTCCGATATCCGTTCTCCCAAATGCCAAAACTGGAATTTCTCTGATTCTCCGAAGCAGATTGAAAAGCAAGTTCCATTCTCCTATCGGACACACCGATTTGCCTGCAACCCTTCTTCAATGCTTTTTTAAGTTTTTTCGGTTCGTTCATGTAAAGAGGCTCAGTAAAGACTTGATCTTTTTTCCCGGTCCCGCTTGAAACGAGTTCAGGAAGCCCTTGAAATTTGGGACAAATAGATTCGCCGAATTCGCAGCTCATGATCCGGGGAACCGCAATGCAATCACAGTTCTTTTGAAGCTTTGCTGCATGTCCGTGAAAAAGCTTCATAGGCAAGCAAGCTTCATCCACACAATTATGGGTGCCCAAGTCCAGAATCTCTTTATTGGAAACGGTAGAGTATTCAGTTTCAACACTAAGTTCATTAAAAAAAGTCCTGATAAAGGGCTCGTATTTGAAATATAACAATCCGCCAGGTATACCGATTTTCATGTAAAGACCTCCACGCAATCTTAAATTTATTATTGCCAAATGGTGGAGAATTTATAAACGAAAACAGTAATTCATTTGCGAAAATAAAATAACTAATTTGGTAACATTACAAATGTAGTTTTTTGATATTGACAACTGAAAAAAGTGGGAATAAAATCACTATTTAAGCAAAGGCGCTAAATTTAGCGCCTTATTTTTTTTACCCTAATTCAGCTGTGACAATGCAATGTCCGTATTACATGCTCTAGATCGGGCCGCTCGCATGTCCAGATATCAAGTGGTATTTACTAAAAGGAAAAGGAGGAAGTATGAAAGCAAAGAAGATAATTGCGGTCTTATTATCCGCAGCAATGGTCACCAGTTCTTTTGCCACAGTTTTTGCTGCTGATACGGCAGGTAGTGGATCTACAGAGATGTTTTCAGACACAGGAAAGCATTGGGCCTCTGCTGCAATTGAAAAATGGGCTGACTTTAATGTTCTGAATGGAGCAGATGGAGGATTCAGGCCCAATGACTACATAACTAGGGCAGAGATGGCTACCGTACTTGATAACATGATGGATTATCAAGTAGCGGCAAAGAACAGTTTTTCCGATGTGCCTGCTGATGCCTGGTACACAGCTGCTGTATTAAAAGCAAATGCGGCCGGAATTCTTAACGGCGATGGAATGGGGCATGCCACTCCGACAGCCAAGATCACGAAGGAACAGGCAGCTCTGATGCTTGCCCGTGCGTTTTCGGTGTCTCCCAATCAGGGCAGTGCCTCGAATTTCAGCGATCAGTCACAGATATCCTCCTGGGCAAAGTCCATGGTATTCGGAATGGAAGCAGCAGGGTACATCAGCGGTTATAACAATCAATTCAATCCTCAGAGCAACATTACCAGGGCAGAGGTTGTTACAATCATCGACAATGCAGTGAAAGGCTACTATACCGAGTCTGGGACTTATACGCAAAACGTCAACGGTCTGGCAGTCGTCAAAGCAAAAGATGTGGTCATTAAGGACGCTTCCATTGAAGGAAACCTCATCATTGCAGAAGGTGTTGCTGACGGAAATGCAACCCTTGACAGTACCACCGTAAACGGAGCCTTAATTGTCAGAGGCGGAGGCGAAAATTCCGTCATTATTAAGGGAGATTCTCATATTGATTCTGTCCTGGTTGAAAAGCAGGACGGAAAAGTCAGAATCTTTGCGGATGGCGTCGTTGTTGACGAAGTGGAAGCCTATGAAGAAGTGATTCTTGAAGGCTCCTTTGGATCCGTCACCATAACTGAAAATGCCTCTGTGACAGTCAAAGGGACTGTTGTAACTCTTGACATTGAAAAGAGCGGGACAGCTTCTATTCAGTCCGGAACTGTCACCACACTGTACGTAGCATCAGGTGCTACAGCCAGCATCGCATCAGCTGCTACTGTAAAAACAGCGAATTTGACTGGAGCTGCCGAGATTAACGGAACCGGTAAAATTGAAACGGCCAATATTTCTGGCACCGGTGCTGTTATCGCACAAACACCTTCAAAAGTCACATTTGGGGATGGTGCCTCTGCAACAATTAGCGGAAAAGAAACCAGTGGTTCCGTTCAGACGACCACCGGGAGCGGAAGCTCAGGAAGAGGTTCAGGTGGCAGCAATGTAAAACCTTATACCTTGGAAGAAATTCAGGCAGGGAAAGTCTTACGTCCCTTCACTCTTGTGGGTTCTTTTGACAACAGCATCATTAATAATGTCACAGTGGCTGCCATACGCACCGCCTACATGTGGGACAAAGATACCGACACATTTAAGGAAGCATCCTTAGACAAATCTACCATCGTCGGTAATTTTACAGAACTTTACGATCTGAATAATGACAAAATCAGCGATGGAATTCTGATTGTAAAACAGGCTGACAGCGCTGATTACTGGAATGCGGATCAATACTGGCTGGAAGGGATCGGTTTGGATTCTGAGCCACTGGTTACCGACGAAACCGGTCAGGATGTTTTCGGAGCAGAACATGTGATCCCTATGGGAGAACGACAGCTGACAGCCTACGGATTGGGTGACTACAGCGGAGTAACCGACTTCAGCAATATCATCGGTTATAATGCCTCCCCTGACGAAACGCTGCCTGGTCAGAGATATTACTGGCCACAGCATGATTATTACAACGCTGCATCAAGCAGTACGCTGACCATGCTGACCAATTACAAGACCTATCTTCAGACCACCGGAGCCAACTGCGGACCGGCTTCTGTGCTCACTGCATTGGATTGGTTCGGGCAGAGAGGCGATCTGAACGACAATGACCTTGTCGCACTTCGTGAAAAAGACAAATGGGGCGGCGCCAGCAGCCTCCGTCATATGATCAATATCTTTGAAAACCTATCAGAACTGGAATTAACCAGCGAGTGGGAAATCTACTCCAGCTATGATAACAAGTATGCCCTCTATGACACCAGCTGGATTCAGGAGACGCTTGCGGAAGGCTATCCAATCATGGTTGGCTGGAACAGCTTCGGCGGCCACTGGCAGGTCATCATCGGTTATGACAACATGGGTACCGAAACAGGTGCCGATGACGTTCTGATCCTAATGGACCCCTACGATTCCACAGACCACCGAAACGACGGATACAACATTCAATCTGCACAACGGCTTGCAGACGGACGTCAGGGCTTCGATAATGAGGTTGGATATTCCAGATCCCTGTTCCTGGTTGCCAAGCCCGTGGATAACGACACCTATACCTGGGATTATGCACCGGTAACTGGCGGATATACCATTGAGACCACCAGCGCAGCTATGGATTTCGGCGCTGCCTACGGTGCTGGCATAGAGAAAAACTGGATCCCATATCGCGATACTGCCAACGATATTTATACCGTCTATCCCGATACTGAGATCTGGGGCACAGGAGATGACAAACTTGCGGGACCCGCAACCGGCAGTTACCGCCATTCGGGAGACGTCCCCAATTCCTCATACTATTCACACTTTGACTTCTACAATATCGCCAGCGACACGGTTCCCGGACTGACGCTCCTGGAAAACTTCAGAACCATACAGCAGGCTACGGAATGGACCTGTGGACTTGCCTCTGCGTTGATGTCCATCGAGTGGTTCGGTGAAAATCAAGCCGGCTTGACAGAGATTGATCTGGCGATGATGAGATCTGACGTGAGTGCCGGAGCAACGTCCGTCAATGAAATGGAAGACGTCTTCAGCACGCTGAACGAGGAATACGGCGGAGACTGGGCATGGTTCACCATGAGAGACTTGAGTTCATTTATCGAACCCGAAGGTGATCTTGAGATCGGCGGTCACTATCTTGAATGGGGTGCAGGAGATGATGGATTGATCCCATATCTCTTATCCAATGGAATCCCGATGATGATCGGCTGGGATGAATGGGGCGGTCACTGGCAGGTAATCATTGGCTATGACGACATGGGAACCTACGAAACCCAAGACGACATACTGATCCTGGCAGACCCCTACGATACCACGGACCACAACATGGACGGGTATGTCATCGAAAGCTTTGAGCGCCTTGTTTACGGATGGAACTCCCAATTTGAAGGTGATGATTATGCCTTCATCGTAGCCTTCCCTTCTTCTGAGAATCCTGATGTAATCCAGGAGCTTGGACTTGAGGCTCCGTATTTCACTCCAAAGAAAAACTAGCCGATATAGCTCAAATTACTTCAATGCGGTCGTAGTGACTGACAGATATAGTATTTTGAAGCATTACCACAAAAAAAGCCGCTTCCACGTGAAGCGGCTTTTATATTGAATATTCGGTTTGATTCTGCGTTATCGAACAGATTCCTGTCACCACACAAAGAACGGTTCTTCTTCTAATGATTTCTGCAGGTTACTCCACAATCTCGTACATCGTAGCAGCAGCTTCCTTTGTGCTGTGCTCCGACAATACCAGTACTTTTGCTTTAATTCGAGCATTGCCGAACTGGATTAGAATGATATCTCCGACCTTGACTTCGCTGCCAGGCTTGGCAGCCTTTCCGTTAATCAAGATACGCTCCTGATCGCATGCCTCTTTTGCAATGGTTCTCCGCTTGATCAATCTTGAATTTTTTAGAAACTTATCAATTCTCATATTCCTGTAATCCGCTCCCTGCTGTCCGTTTTTTCACTGAAGCTTTCCTTCGCCTTCGGCTTGTAAGCTTCGAAAAAAAGGCAGCCTAGCGCTGCCTTTCATGTTGGTGGTTTTATTTGTTCACTGCGTCTTTTAATGCTTTACCAGCTTTGAAAACTGGAGCTTTTGCAGCTTCGATCTTTATAACTTCACCAGGTTTTCTAGGATTTCTTCCCTGTCTTGCTTTTCTCTGACGAGTTTCGAAAGTACCGAATCCAATTAACTGTACCTTCTCCCCCTTAACAAGAGCAGCCTCAACACTTGCAACGAACGCATTCACTGCAACCTCAGCATCCTTTTTAGTGAAACCTGTTTTCTCTGCTACGCTAGCAACTAATTCTGCTTTATTCACCGAACATAACCTCCTTTAATTTGTTTAAAATGATTGGTTTGAAGTGAAACACTTCCCTTTACCCACTTGTTTTTTATTGATCAAAGATTGCGGTTTCTGGCTTTCGCTTGTTCCCATAGCTTGTCCATTTCTTCAAGGTTCATATCTTCCAATCTTTTCCCTTGAAGCTTGGCCGAATCTTCAATAAAACCAAATCTATCAATAAACTTAGATGAAGTAAAGTTCAAAGCCTCTTCAGGATTTACACCCAGGAATCTAGCTACATTCACAACCGCGAATAATAGATCTCCAACTTCTTCCATAATACTGGCTTCGTCGTTTCCCCGGTAAATCTCGAGGAGCTCGCCAGTCTCCTCTTTCACTTTAGAGAACGCATCACTAACATCGTCCCAGTCGAATCCGACTTCGGCTGCCTTCTTCTGAATTTTATAGCTTCTTATTAAAGCCGGCAGTGCATTGGGAACATTTCTCAAAGAATCTGTATGCGTTGCGGTTCCCCGCTCTTTTCTTTTCACATTTTCCCATTTTTCAAGGACTTTGTCAATACTTTCTGAATTTTTGTTTAAAAAAACATGGGGATG
>JARBUO010000145.1 GCA_029239605.1 Bacillota bacterium
AACGATCGTACCGTTTTTGATTAATAGATCCAATTCAAAAACCTCCTTTTGCACGCATACGTGCAATTTAGTTGTCATATGAGCAGGAGCCCCTGGGTCACAAGGGCTCCTGCAGCTTTATTATAATTTTAATTATAATACATGTTCATGACAGTTGGTTTATCTTTCTGTCATTGCTTCTTCTTCTTCATCACTGATGAAGGATACAGTTTCACTCTTCATCAGAATTACATAAACGATAAATGCGATTGCAAATCCGATGATATAACCATTGGCAGCAACCCACTTCAGGGAAGTAACACCCAGGTTACCAAGTGTCGGGAGAATGAATCCGATGATCCAAGCAATGATGGCTCTTACATTCCATCCGTTCTGGTACCAGTATCTGCCTTCTTTACCCTGGAACAGTGCCATAACGTCGATATTCTTTCTCTTTACGATGTAGTAGTCAGCGATAAAGATTGCAGCAACAGGAGCCAGAATTCCGCCATAAGTATTCAGCCATCCGAAGATGTAAGAACCGGCTTCGCCAAACATCCACCAGGGACGGAATGCGATAGCGATAATACAAGCTGCAGTTACACCAACTTTGTAGCTGATTCTCTTGGGAGATACGTTGGAGAATCCGTTTGCAGGAGCAACAACGTTGGCAGCAATATTGGTTGTGATTGTAGCGAGGATAACGCCAACGGATACCAGGAACTGGATGAAGTGGTTATTGATCAAAGGCAGTACTGCGGTTGGGTCAAACATAGCAGTACCCATAACCAGCTTTGTTGCCTGTGCGAAAATCGCACCGATGAATGCGCATGCAGCCATCATGACAGGCATTCCGTATAACTGGCCTCTGAACTGTGCTTTCTGATTTTTTGCATATCTGGAGAAGTCAGGGATATTGAGTGCCATGGTAGCCCAGAATGCAATGTTTGCGGTTAATCCGCCCATGAATACGTAAAGGAATCCGCCGCTAGCTTCTACAGTAGACATATCGGTAGTTGCTGCAAGCAGGTCTCCGAAGCTGTAGCCGCCGCTGGAAGCAAGCATGATGGACCAGATGAACAGCATAATGGTAAGTATGATCAGTACCGGAGAACCGACAGCTTCAAGATATTTGATGCTTTCTGAACCCATTACAGTTACCCACCAAGTAATAAATAAGAAGATTCCGAATCCGATAAACGGAGCAGCAGCCATCTTTCCGAAAGCAGGAGCAAAAGAAGCTACCAGAGATACAACGGCAGCACCGCCGACCCATGACTGAACTGCATTCCATCCGCAAGCGGTAACCGCTCTTGAAAGGGATGGCAGGTGAGCACCGATAGGACCAAATGCCAGTCTTGCAAATACCGGGAAGGGAAGTCCATACTTGGTACCTGCGTGGGAGTTAAGCTGAATCGGGATGAGGATAAGAATGTTACCCAGAGCAACGTTAAATACGGCGAGCCAGGGGGATAATCCCAATACTACCAATGACGAAGCCATTGTGAAGGATGGGATACATACGGACATGCCGACCCAGAGCATTGCGATGTGATAAGTGGACCAGGATCTTTCAGAGATTGGAGTTGGTGCCAGGTCTTCGTTGTAATACTTTGACGAAGATAGCTCAGCACGAGCGGCGTCAGTCAATTCATATAAGCCGCCGCTTTCTTTTTGCGTGTACTTTGACATTAAAACACCTCCATAAAATATACAGCTGTAAGATTATTACACGATCATTATACAACAGAATTAACCAAATGTAACTAGTTTTTTTCTTAATTTAAGGATTTATTTTTCAACCTTCCAAATGTTCTGAAAAATTAATAAAACCATGATTTCTCTGACTAATATTCACAGAAAACCATGGCTTTATTCAAAAGATTTTTAAGTATTATTGTTGTAAAATAAACCTTAGCAGGCCTTTAATCCGTTTAGAATCAAGGTTAAAAAGTCGCTTTGTTTCAAGTCGTTCAGCTGACGTTCTGACGTGAACTGCGATAAATCCACTGGGCAAAATTTCAGGCTGATAAAGTGGTTCACTGCACCCATGATGGCAACCGTTGCGAGAAGTGGATCAGAATTCCTGAATTCGCCCCGTTGGATGCCTTGCTCTATGATCTGGTGCATAATCCGGAATTTATCCGTCATAAGCTGGTTGATTGCCTCAATCAGTGATGGGTTCTGGAATGCATCTGATTTCAATAGCAAATCCAGAACAAAATTTTTGCTAAAGGTATATCTGGACGTATTTTCAAGCTCAACCTCGATGTATTTTTTCAGTTTATTCTCACAATCAAGTTCTGCATTCAATAGTTCCGGAAGTTTTTTATAGCCGTCTGCGACCTCGGTTTTAAACAGTTCCATAAAAATGGCATCTTTACTCTCAAAGTACTCATATACGGTACCTTTGCCAATTCCTGCGGCATCTGCTATATCAATGATCTTTGCATCAAGATAGCCCTTTTTTACGAAGAGTTCGTAGGCGGCTTTCAGAATCATCTCACGCTTTGACTGCTTTTCCCTGGACATTAGTTTTCCTCCTGCTGCAGCTTTCGCTTTTTCTCCTTGCGCTCTGCTTTTTTAGCAATCCGCTTCAGATGGCGGTCATCCATGATGGAATAGAAAACCGGTACGATGACCAGCGTGATCAAAGTGGAGAAGATCAAACCGCCGATAACGGTGATTCCCATGGGTGCCTGAATTTCTGCTCCGGTTCCAATTCCAAAGGACAGCGGCAGCAAGCCAAGTGTCGTTGTCAGCATGGTCATTACGATGGGGCGGATTCTGAATCTGCCGGCGTTAATAATGGCTTCCTCTCGTGTGGCGTACACAACCTGATTCTGGTTGATAAAGTCAATGAGCAGAATCGAGTTGTTAACAACGATACCGCCCAGCATGATAATTCCCAGGAATGCTACCAGCGACAATGGTGTGCCGGTGAGGAACAAAGCCAGGAACGCGCCCGTCAGTGCAAAGGGGATGGCCATCATGATGATGAAAGGCTGCAGGAGCGATTCAAATTGTGATGCCAGGATCATATAGATGATCAGTATGGACAGCAGTAAGGCATAACCAAGACTCGTGAAAGACTCCGCCATTTCCTGCTGCTCTCCGCCGGTTTCTATGGAATAACCCGCAGGGAGCTGATACTTGCCAATTGCCTTGTTAATATCATTAGAGACGGACTGCAGGTCACGTCCGGAAATGTTGGATGATATTGTTACGGTACGAACCTGGTCCTGGCGGGTGATTTGCGATGGAGAATTATCAAAGGCGAAATCGGCAATTTCTCCCACCGTTACCAATTGTCCAGTTGGTGCGGCGATGACAATCTGCTTTAAATTTTCCACGGACTCTTTATATACGTCGCTGAGGGACAGAATGATATCTGTCTCTACTCCGTTGGTTTTCAGGGTAGTGGCAGTTGCACCGTTCAACGCGGATTCCAGAGATTTTGCCAGCTGATAGGAGGTAATTCCATACTTTGCGGCATTGTTTCTTTGCAGCATAACCCGAAGTTCCGGATTTCCTTCTGTCATATCCGTTGAAACGTTGATGGTGCCCTTGATGCCGCGAATGATATCTGCAAGGTCAAGGGAAACTCTCTTCAGCGTATCCAGATCATCGCCTTTGAGTACGATAGAAATGGGGCTTCCGTTTCCGCCCGACATATTCATTGAGGAAGTCTCAGAAACGGTAAGCTTAGCACCAACCAGGTCCTGAAGATCAAGGGTCGTTTGCTTTACGATATCTGACGTACTCCTTTTTCTGTCCTGCTTGTCAATGAGGTTGACGGTTACTGTAGCCGTATTCGCAGAGTTCAGACTGAACATATTACTGTTCCCGATTTCCACGGAACAGATCTTAAGTTCCGGAATTTTAGCAAGGACGTAGGATTCGATCTCGCTTATGATTTTATCCGTATCGTCAAGAGATGTTCCGAAGGGAACCTCTGCTGTGATACTGAAGCTTCCTTCATCACTTGTGGGAAGCAGTTCTCCTCCGACAAACGCAACAAGCACTGAGGAGGAAATCAGTATGATCAGCGCCCATACGACGATTTTTTTCCTGTGATGGAGAGAATACTTCAGAAACTTGAGATATTCCTCCGTTATATAATTCATACCCCGTTCAAACAAGGGCAGAAGTTTAAACTCATATCTGCGGCCCAGAAGCTTGATATGGGTTCCCATATCCTTTGTGTTTAGCAGTCTGGAACAAAGCATAGGCACCACTGTCAGTGCAACCAGAAGGGAGCAGAGCAGTGCAAATCCGATGGTATAGGAGAACTCTTTAAAAATGGAAGCTGCAATTCCTTCCACAAAAACAATCGGGAGGAAAACCGCAATCTTCGTCATGGTTGCTGCAAATACCGGCATGGTAACTTCCTTCGTACCAACGATGGAGGCATCCAATGCGGAGATGCCTTCTTCTCTTCTTCGATAGATATTCTCCATTACAACGATAGAGTCATCCACCAGCATACCGATGGCTACTGCAAGGCCGCTGAGAGAAAGGACGTTCATCGTCAGACCGGTGAAATACATGATGATAAAGGTTGCAACGATGGAAGTTGGTATGGAGATGGCTATAATCATTGTGGAAGCTACATTCCGCAGGAAAAGGAAACAGATAATTACTGCGAGAATACAACCCATGACTGCAGTTTCTGCCACATTATAAATAGAATTCTTTATGTAATCTGCCTGATCATAGGAGAAGGTGAATTCCAGTTCCGGGTGAGCGGCTCTCAGCTTTTCCACCGCATCGTTAACCTGCCTGGAAACCACTACCGTATTGGCGGTAGACTGTTTGGTGATACTGATACCGATGGCAGGAGATTCGTTAACCCGGCCGATTGAGGTCTGGTCCTTCAGAGATTCCTCTACAGTGGCTACATCCTGAAGGTAAATCACTTCTCTTGTCGGAAGCACAAAGGGTACATGCTTAATATCATCGAGGGATTGGAATTCTCCGATGGTTCGGACGACCAGCTCCTTTGAGCCCTTTTTCACCTCGCCACTGGGCAGGCTGATATTCTCGGCTGCCAGCATAGCACTGATGTCGCTGAGGGTCAATCCGTAACCGGAAAGCCTTTCCTGATCGAATTTCACACTGATCTGTTTTTCCGTTCCGCCGAAGCTGCTTGCAGCAGCAACGCCTTCGCTTCTTTCGATTGCCGGGATGACGTCGTCATCCACAAGGGTATTTAATTTTTCAAGTGACATATCCCCCGAAACATAGAGCTGTGATACAGGCATCATGGTCGGGTCCATGGTAAGAATCATCGGTTTCGTTGCATTATCCGGCAGATATTCCGAAATAATATCAACCTTTTCACGCATGTTGAGAGAGGCGAAATTCATATCAGTTCCATTTTCGAATTCGCACAGAACGATGGAGTTTCCTTCCATGGAGTAGGAGTAGATCGCCTTGATATTTTCGACAGTTGCAATTTGCTGTTCCACTGGCTTTGTAACAAGATTTTCTATTTCTGTGGGGGCAGCGTTGGGATATTGGATCATGACCATTGCATAAGGCAGTTCCATCTTTGGGTAAAGGTCGATGGGCAGCCTTGTAAAGGATACTGCGCCGAGTACAACAATGATGAGCATCAGCATGATTGTTGAAACAGGACGCATAATCGCTGTTTTGGAAAAATTCATGCTATCACTCCTAATCTATAATGTTGAACTCTGAGTTTTCTTCAAGATAATACTGTCCTTCAATAACAATCGTGTCGCCTGCTTTCACGCCGCTCTTGATTTCAGCCAGATCACCGTTGTCAACGCCCAGAACCACTTCTTTCAGTTTTACTTTATCGTCTTCAATGGCGGCAACCACTGTTTTGCCTGACTTGATCAGAACAGCACTTGAGGGAAGCGCTATGACGTTCTCGGTTTTTTCAGACGTAATGACCACTTCGGCGAACATACCTGGTTTAATGGAAGCGGTTTCATTATCCAAGGTAACCTTCATCGGATACGTAAGGGAACCGGCAGCGGGAGCAGGTGAAAGCGCTGTGACTGTTCCAGTAATTGGTGCATCGGAAGCAGAGGAAACAAGCACATCTACTTTGTCACCGACCTTGATTTTATTGATGAGTGCTTCTGACACACTGGTATCAATTTCAAGTTTGTCAATGTTAGCGATTGTAACTGCCGGTGCAGCCTGGGATGCAATTGCACCCACATCAACATTGACCGAAGTCACATAGCCGTCGATGGGTGCAGTCACCACGAAGTTGCTCATACCGTCGCTGGCGGAAGTGTAGGTTTCTTTGGCTACTGTAAATTGTGTTTTTGCTGCTTCATACTGCTGCAGAGAAACAGCTCCTTCTTTGAAAAGAGTTTCCATACGGCTTAAGTTCACTGAGGCATCGTTATAGGCTGCTTTCGCCTGATTATATGTAGTCGCAATTTGTGTTTTATCCATTTCAAACAGAACAGCGCCCTTGGCTACCTTCTGTCCCAGCTCTACATAAACGCCAGTTACTTCTCCCATGGCTTTTGGAATTAATGCGACCTCTTCGACCGGTTCCAGTCTGCCGGTAAGAGGCGAGGTGCTCTCTAATGTTGTAATGGCAGCAGTGGTGACTTTGATGTTGATCACATCACTGGTGACAGCCGTTTTGTCTTCCAGACGGTTAGAGACAATACGAAAAGCGCCGACTGCTATAATTAGAATAACGATTGCTAAAACGAATTTTTTCTTTTTGCTCATACTTTTGAAGCTGTCAAATTTCTTTTTACTCATTTTCATTCCCCTTATGCTGATAAGATACACTACTACTGACCGACGGGTCAGAAGCACAGTTATTATATTACTGAAATAGGTAAATCATGTCAATATAAATCCGACCCGCGAGTCAAAAAAATTCTTCATACGTTGCCTTTTTCGAAATAGGCACATTGCTGTATACCAAAAATACTTGTTTTTATGGTATAATAAATAGTAAGAAACAGGATGAAAGAAGAAACTTCCCTGGGGTATTGTGACCCATGGGAAGAGATATAGGAATGGAGAAAGGATATGGCTGTATTAACAAGGAAAAAAGTAGCGGAAGCAATTGAGATTTTGGAAGGGATGTATCCAGAGGCGGACTGCGAATTAACCTTTGGTTCTGTTTTTCAATTGCTTGTGGCGGTGGTCATGTCAGCACAGACAACAGACAAAAGTGTGAATCAGGTTACAAAGGGTTTGTTTGAAAAATATCCCGACGCACAGTCCATTGCCGCAATGGAGGAAACAGAACTTCAGGAGAGGATTAAGCGAATTGGGATGTACCGGACAAAAGCAAAAAATGTTCTGAACCTCGCACGGATTTTGACAGAGGAGTACAACGGTGAAGTACCGGGGGATTATGACAAGTTGATCGCACTTCCCGGCGTGGGCAGGAAGACTGCCAACGTTGTTTTAGCCAATGGCTTTGGAGAACAGCGCATTGCAGTGGATACCCACGTTTTTCGCGTCTCGAACCGCATCGGATTTGTGAAGGAGTCAGACGTACTGAAGACAGAACTTTCTCTGATGAAAGTCCTGCCTGAAGATAAATGGACAAGGATGCATCACGCTTTGATTTGGCACGGAAGAAGAGTGTGCGATGCCAGGCGGCCTAAATGCCCGGAATGTCCGCTGAATTCTCTTTGCCTGCATTGGAAGGGTATCAACACTGTCGTAAAAAAGAAGGATAGAGGCCTATGAAAGATTTTATCACTCGCGAGATTCGAGAGTATGTTAAAAAGTATGGGGAGCGGGAGGATATTTCCACCAAGTGGGGGGAACCGTTGGTGGGTTTTGCAGATGCAAAGCACCCATTGATTGCAGGATTGCCTTGGGTGATTTCCAAATCCCATCAGCTTCCGGAAGACGTTCTGGCAGGAGCATCTGTCATTGTTGCGTATTTCGTTCCCTTTACCAGAGAATTGAATAAAACAAATCAGCTGAGCAGGGACATTGCTTCCCGGGAATGGGCTCTGGCCTATGAAGAAACCAATGCAATGTTTCTCAAATTGAATGACCACCTCATCGCTCTCCTCACAGAAAAAGGAGTTCGTGCTGCGGTCTCGCCGGAAACCCGTACCTTTGACAAAGAAAAACTCATCAGCAACTGGTCTCACAGGCATATCGCAAGAGCTGCCGGTTTGGGAACTTTTGGACTGAATAATATGCTGATTACGAAACTGGGCTGTTGTGGACGTTATCATTCACTGGTAACAGATCTTGATGTAGAGCCGGATTCGCCGCTGGGGGAGGAGTACTGTCTGTATAAGAAGAATGGAAGCTGTGGCATTTGTGTTAAGCGCTGTCCCGCGGAAGCCCTGTCGCCGGAGGGATATGACAGGAAAAAGTGCTATGCGGTACTTCAAAAGAATGCAGCAATTCATACCGGCCTGGGGAACTCGTACGGCGGAGCACAGGAGGAGCTGGAATCGGAAGAACAGACTGAAGACATAGCGGCTCATAATATAGATTTAAAGAAGCAGTTGGAAGCGCCAGCAGCAGAAACCAAGGCAAAGGGTGGCAGTGATGTCTGCGGTAAGTGCATTGCCTTTGCTCCCTGTGCTTTTTGGGAGCAGAGACCTAACCGTTAACCCCTTAACCAGATTTTCAACTGATCAATAAGGAACATATAAAAAAAGGCAACGGCTACGCCTCCGAATCGCTGCGCTCCCTGCTGTCCATTTTTCATTGCAGCTGAAGCTGCGAAAAAAAGGCAACGGCCTTGCGGCCTCCGAATCGCTGCGCTCCCTGCTGTCCATTTTTTCATTGCAGCTGAAGCTGCGAAAAAAGG
>JARBUO010000245.1 GCA_029239605.1 Bacillota bacterium
ATAATAGTCGCTATTTTGATGCGATTATTATACCATATTTATTAGTATCTTCAGCAGATGATGTGATAAAATAATTCCAAATCCAGTTGGATTTCTTATCAATCAGATTCAAAAGTGCAGTCCTCTTTCTGGAAACAGTATCATAATTACTGTACAACGTTACTGCACCAAGAATCTTATGATGAAAAGAAAAAAGCCATTCCTTAATTTTAAAAATAAAGGTGATATTACTTATGCATGAAAAACAGACTACCTATCGAATCGGACCCATACGACCGCCCAGTGAAGCAAACAGCCTGCTTTTGCAGATTACTGAGGGCTGCACCTGGAATCGCTGTAAATTCTGCAGTCTTTATAAGCACGAAAGTTTCAGAGCATTTACCGTAGACAGTATCAAAAAAGACATCGATGTTATGGCAGAATATGCAAAACTGGTGACAAGCTATCAGGAGGAAGATGGTGCTCTGAACAGAAAGGCGGTCCTTGCAAAATTTGACGGCATGACACAAGATGAAAAGAATTGCTACTATCTTGTATACCGCTGGCTCGCAAACGGCGGTGAAAATGTTTTTCTGCAGGATGGAAATTCTCTTGCGGTTAAGACCGAAAGGGTGCTGGAGGTACTGCGCTATCTTAGAGAAAAGCTGCCCAGTATTAAGCGGGTGACAACCTATGGAAGAGCTGAAACCCTTTCAAAAATTTCAGCAGAGGAATATGTCAGTCTGAAAGAAGCAGGCCTGGATCGGATACACTCCGGTTTTGAATCGGGTTCAGATCGTGTCCTTGCGTTCATTGACAAAGGGGTAACTGCCGAGCAGGAAATTATTGCCGGGAAAAATATCAAAGCGGGAGGCATCGAACTTTCCGTTTACTTTATGCCGGGAATTGGAGGCAAGGAGCTTTCTGAGGAAAATGCCATGGAAACTGCCAGAGTGGTTCGGGCAATCGATCCGGATTTTGTAAGGCTGAGAAGCGCGGTGATCAAGGCAGGTACCGGATTGTGGCAGGACTTCATGGACGGACGGATCCGCCTCTGCAGTGAAAATGACAAACTGCAAGAAATCAAGCTGCTGATTGAAAATGTGCAGGGCTGCACCGGTTATTTAGCCAGCGATCACATAATCAATCTGCTGCAGAAGGTTGAGGGAAAACTTGACACCGACCGTGAGCAGATGCTGGCACAGATTGAAGAATACTTTTCCCTGCCGCCACTCCGTCAGAAGCTGTTTCAGGCAGCAAGGCGCTACGGCATGGTGTCTGAGCCCGGCGATCTGGATTTATTGCAGAAGGATCAGCTGAACCGGCTGGAAGCCTTTGTACGCTCCGTAGCCGATGAAGCAAGCTGGGATGAAAAGATGAACGAAATCATGATGGATTATATTTAGGAAAGCGCTGATTCATTCCGTGCGCACATTTGATCGTGCACACTCCATTTAATCAGCATTTCCTTAGAAAATTGTTTTCGTCTCAAAAATAAGACAAATCTCATTTTTTATACTAAATTTGAGAAAAATATTCTGACAATAAGCTCGATTTTAAAATTCCTGAAGGCGGCCCAATCCCTTGAAATTGGGGATAAATTCAGAAAATTATAATATTTTTTCTGGAAGCTTTAAGAGTTGGCATGGAATTTGAATATATTAATGACAATCGTTAGCTGCTCTAGAAAGAGTTATAAGTTAAAATTGAGGAGGTTTTATACCATGACCGCATGTAACAAAGAATTAGCATTAAAAGAAGCTCAGACAAAAGATGAAAAAGACAGAATCGTTAAGGATTCCATTGCAAACTTTAATGAAAATGTTAATCCAGGATGGCTGGAATACAGAAAATCCGTATCCGACAACGCCGCATTTGTTGAATGGACAGACTCTGTGGATCATTTTGAGGACCTTTACGGAACTCAGTTCATTGACTGCCTTGGTGGCTTTGGAATCTATACTTGTGGGCACAGAAATCCTGAAATTTTAAAGACAGTAAAAGCGCAGCTTGACAGATACGCATTACATAGCCAGGAACTGGTTGACCCGCTTAGAGGTTACCTTGCAAATATTCTTGCAATGATTACCCCCGGAGATCTGCAGTATGCGTTCTTTACAAACGGCGGAGCGGAAGCAGTTGAAATGGCTCTTAAGCTTGCTCGTCTTGCTACAGGCGGAAGATGGTATATCTCTACGGTTGGCGCTTTCCACGGAAAATCCATGGGTGCGATCTCCATGGGCGGAAAAGGTGCTTACAGAGAAGACTATGCTCCAATGATTCAGCAGGTTCAGCACGTGAAATACGGTGACGCTGATGCCATGGAAGCGGCCATTAAGAATCTTCAGGCTGTGGGTGAAAAGGTTGCCGGTGTTATCATCGAACCGATTCAGGGCGAAGCTGGCGTAGTAATTCCACCTACAGGATACTTAAAGGCAGTCAGAGAAATCTGTGACAAATATGGAGTTGCTCTGATCTTTGATGAAATCCAGACTGGTATGGGAAGAACCGGAACCATGTGGAGATGTGAAGTGGAAGATGTCACTCCCGATATCATGACTTACGGAAAAGCATTCGGCGGTGGTATCATGCCGATTACCGGTATTATCGCAAGACCTTGGTGCTGGGGCGAAAAACTCATTGAGAATCCATGGATTCTCGGATCACCGACCTTCGGAGGAAATCCTCTTGCTTGTTCGGCGGCGCTGGCAACCATCAAATATATGCTTGAGCACGATATTCCAAAAGTCTGCAAGGAAAAAGGCGACTACTTCATGGAAAAACTTGGCGCATTGATGGAAAAATACCCAACAGTTCTGAAGGCTGTAAGAGGCGCAGGACTTCTGATCGCTATGGAATTCCCGGAAGCAGAAGTTGGTTACAAAGTAACAAAGGGACTGTTCGAAAGACACGTAATGACAGCAGGAACTCTTGTCAATGCCAAGACCGTAAGAATTGAGCCACCGGCAACTTTATCCTATGAGCACATTGACGAAGTCATTTCCAAACTGGATGAATCCCTTGCTGATGCAAAGGCAGAGTTCAGCCTCTAATTTGAACGGAAATAAGAATTGACTGCGTAACATTCATCATATTATTAACAGTTATCCCGAGGCGCCTTAGGGCGCTTCGGGATTTTTTTTGAAAACGTGACTTTTTGTCTTACCTTACGGGAATTTTGGTACTCCAAGTCGATTTCGGGAGAATTCAGGCATGCTGGGGAGCGATGTCAAAATAGTCTAAATCTTCGAATATATTTTGATAATTCTGCCAAATATAGTACTGATTTGCTGTGGATAAACTGGTATGAATTGTTCAAATTTCAATGTTCTTCATTGGTAGATATAACTATTCCTCAAAAAAAGGTATACTTTTTGGCTAATTGTGGTATAATGATAAAGTCTTAATTTAAGACAAAGAAAGAGAGGGAAAATAGATATGGCAAAGAAGCTTGTATCTGTGTGGCTTTCGTTGACTGTCTTACTTTTCTCATCAATTTCTATATATGCTGAAGAAAACGTTCAAGGAGATTTTTTTATTAA
>JARBUO010000020.1 GCA_029239605.1 Bacillota bacterium
AAGTAAATAATACATTTAAGAAAAGTATATCAAAAAAATCCTTGCGGGACTAACTGCAATTCAATCTATCTAAAATTGCAGTTACTTTTTCATTCAAGGCCTACATCTTTCTTTTATATTATTCCCGATCCGCTGTTGACAACCCTTACGATGCATGTTATATTAATTGCAATATAGTTAGTTTAATCTAACTTTTTATTGACATTTCAGTTAGATATAACTAACCATCGTCGTTGTACATATAAATTCTTTTTGCATATTGGTCTGCAATGATAAAATTATGAAATGGAGGCTATTGATCATGAGTATTGTAATTATCGGCGGGCACGATAGAATGGTCTGCACTTACAAAGAGATTTGTAAGAAATATAAGTGCAAACCAAAAGTGTTTACACAGATGCCCACAAACATGAAAAATCTGATTGGAAATCCTGACTTACTGGTTCTGTTCACCAATACTGTGTCACATAAAATGGTAGAAAATGCGGTGAAAGCCGGTGAAAGAAGCGGTGCAAAAATCGTTCGTTCTCATAGCAGCAGCGCCTGCGCGCTGAAGAGCATTCTGGATGAGCATGGACCCTGCAGCAATTGCGGAAACTGCCACAACACAGTGAACTAAACTACCGGGCTTTGTTATCAGTGCGCTTCCGCCGCTTATAAACTCCCTTGAATCAAAGGAATTTACGCATATTTAGTTTTCCAAGTCCGCATCTGCGGACTTATTTCCACTTTGATCCAATCATTTGGGTTTGCATTGGAACTGCACAAATGCAAGTCTGCCCTCAAATCACTTTATATTGAATGGCGTAAAGACCCTTCGCCACTTTCGAGATGAAGCAGATGCTCCTTAATATGCATTCCCCCGGCATACCCCACCAAAGAACCGTTTGAGCCAATAACCCGATGACAGGGAATTATGATCCAAATGGGATTTTTATTGTTGGCCATTCCTACTGCACGGCTTGCACCCGGATTTCCAATTGCCGCTGCTATCTGTTTGTAAGTGCGGGTTTCTCCATAGGGAATCTGCAGCAATGCTTCCCAGACTTTTTTTTGAAACTGCGTTCCCTGCGGTTCGATAGGAACCTGAAAGGATGTCCTTTTTCCATCTAAATACTCGTTCAGCTCTGAAATTGCCTGGTCCGTCAGCGCCGTTTTCTCCTCTGCAAGGTTCGGCGGGATGTGTTTTCCCATACAAAGTGAAACAATTGAGGATTTGTTTGCTGCCGCTATTATGACTCCAATACTTGTCTCATATGTCCCGTAAAAGAAATGCTCCGCTTGCCCCGTCCTGCTGAGGTCATTTCTATATTCTCCCGGTGTTTTTCCCGTCTTCTTCCGAAAAAAAGAAAAGAATGCGGTCAAGCTTTCGAAGCCCAGAGAAAGCGCAATATCAAGAATCGGCTGATCTGTATCTCTCAATTTTTCCTCGGCTGCTTGTATTTTCAGAGTTCCGCTGTACTCTGCCGGCGTCATTCCGTATTTGTCCTTAAAGATTTGACTCATTCTTCGTTCCGAAACGCCAAGCCGCCCTAGTTTATCCGATAAGAGCTGCCTCTCCAAATACAGTTGATCGATCAGGAGCTTAACTTCCAAAGCCAAATCCTCTGCAGGCTCATAGACAGGCAAGTCCGGTCGGCATCGCTTACACGGGCGGTAGCCGGCAGCCATTGCTGCCTCACTCGAATCGAAAAAAACAACATTCTCCTTCAAAGGCGCTTTGGAGTTACAGGAAGGGCGACAGTAAATTCCTGTTGATTTCACCGCATAAAAGAATTTGCCATCAAAATCCGCGCAATTGTTAATCAAAGCTTCCCATTTTTCTTGATCCGTCATTGTTTCACCTTCCTTCAGCAGCTAAGTGACAGCTGCTCCAACAATAATTTTATATTCCAGTAGGTGCCATACTGAAATTCGCCGGCTTCAGCCGGGTCGAATTTTTCTGTTCGAATCCCTCTTCTTGAATAAAAAAATACACTCATCCGTTAAGGATAAGTGTATTTTTTGGTGCGCCCAGAGGGATTTTACAGCTGTCTTCTGCCTTTTTCAGACAGCTGCCGTCCTTCGCCACTCCATGGCTCGGACGACCAGCTAAAAACAGCATCTATGCTGTTTTTAGCTGGCCGCCCTTTCGGGTTCGAATCCCTCTTCTTGAATAAAAAAATACACTCATTCGTTAAGAATAAGTGTATTTTTTTGGTGCGCCCAGAGGGATTCGAACCCCCGACCTTCGCATTCGTAGTGCGCGACTCTATCCAGCTGAGCTATGGGCGCATATCCATGTCCAATAGAGTACATCGATTATTATATAACAATAGTAAGGGTATTGTCAAAAGAATTTTCTAATTTTTTGCATAAATATTCGCGTTTTTCCGACAAGGGGATATCTCTGCTATACAAAGACAAATTGAACCAGAAACATATATACCGCCGTGCCGCCTATAATGCTGAGAAGATTGTTCCTTCTCCAAAGATGAAGCCCTATTACTGCTGTTACTGCAATCAACTCCGGTATTCCATAGGGGTTTTGAACTAATCTGATATTTTTCAGGCAGTAAATAATCAGCATGCCCATTACCGCAGGGGGCAGCACATTGCCGAGGTAAACGATCACCTTTGGAATTCGGCCTGATCTGCTGAACAATAGAAAAGGTGCAGCTCGCAAACCGAAGGTTACAGCGGAAATAACAAGAATAATCATTGCTGATTCACCGACAGATAAAGTCATTTCTCACCGCCCTCCTCTCTTTCTTCTTCCAACATTGGGTTAACAGCCTTTCTCATCAGCATCAAAGAAATGACAATTAAGACCATGGATGGTATGACCATATTTGCGGGACCTACAGCAGCCAAAACAGCAATACTGCAAACAAGCCCGGTCAATGCAGGAATATGGGTACGATAAGCCTTCCACTGGTCAAGAAAAATAACAAGAAACAGGGCAGTCATGGCAAAATCCATTCCCTGTGTATTAAACGTAATCATAGACCCGGCAAGGGCTCCGATGACAGATCCTGCAATCCAGTAGGATTGGTTTAGCAATGCAACACAAAGCAGAAATTTTTTATCATCAACGTTTTCGGGAGGTTTGATTCCACAAAGAAGGGAATAGGTTTCGTCGGTAAGAGCGAATGCCATGTACCACTTTTTAAAGCCCATCTTTCCAAACCGTTCTAAGAAGGACAAGCCATAAAAAATATGCCTGAAGTTTACTACCAGCGTCATCACTGCAATTTGGATTAAGCCCAAACCCCCGCTGAAGAAGCTTACCGCAATGAACTGCATGGCCCCAGCATAAACCAGCAGACTGATACAAAAGGCCCAGATAAAATTGTAACCTGCGTTCTCAAACAACAGGCCGAAAGCGATCCCTATGGATAGATACCCCAGCATTACGGGTATGGTATAAGGAAAGGCTGCTTTGATTGCGTTCTTCATTATTCTAACTCTCTTTTCTTACGCACAGGATTCCTGAGGTTTGTTTCTCATCACTGGCGCTCCCTAAATTCTTGTGCAAAAATGCCTTGTTTTATAGTATACTAATGACAGCAGCTTTTTTCAATGTGTTTCTGAAAAGGGGGAATGATGTTATGAATAATATAAAAAAAGCAGGGATTATCACAGGGGCAGTTGTAGGGGGAGTCATCGGCGGGACCATATCAGTCATCGGTAAGGTAACGAAAAAGAAATTCATTGACGAACTGGGAGAAAGCGTTGTTGATTCAACCATATTAACAGGTGGAATTGCTGGAGATATTGCAAGTGGTACTGCCAATGTAATATCCGGAAAAATTCAGCATCAGCAGGACAAGCTGGAAGAAGGCAAGACAGAATTGAAATCAGCCGGCAGCCAGGTTGTTCAAAATTTCGTGAATAATGTAAAAACAGTGGTTGATAACAGCGGAGAGATTCTGGAAGGCGTCAAAGAAAAGGACGGCAAGAAAATACTTCGTGGTACCCGTACCCTGGCAAAAGTGGCTGTAGTGGGTGCGTTAACGGTAGGAACTATTAAGATCAAGCCGGAGGACGAGGCTAGCAAGGCCGACAATACGAGGTCAGCGAGCCTAAGGCGCAAGAAACACCAGCAAAGAATACAAAATAAATCAAGGACAGCAATGTGCAGGAATGCTTGCTGTCCTTTTATATTCTCAGTTCTAATTTACAGACTGTTCTTCACAGCTTCTGATCTTTTTCATGCCAACCTCGGCTCTGGCCTGTGAATTCAACAAATGCACAAGAACCTTATCGGCTGCTTTATTCTCATTTCGTTCTTTGATCGCCAAGAGAATTTCATAATGCTCGCCAAGAATGGCATTCAGGTTATCATTGCAATAAACAGTTACTTTTCGTGTTTGCTGAACATACTCCTGATAGGATTTCAGGATTTGAATTAAGAATCGACTCCTTGAAGCATCGTAGATGATCTCGTGAAATCGCTTGTTGATTTCCATTACCCGCTTTCCGTCTTTTTTCTTCGTGTAGAATTCCATCAATTCATACTCATCCTGCAGGCACTTAATTTCCTCATCCGTAATTTTATTTACTGTCCATTTCACGGCAAGAACTTCGACCGCTGTCCTTACTGCATAAACGTCATCGATATCCTGCTTCGTAAATCCAAGACAAAAGGACCCTCTATTAGGAATGGATTCGATCAGTCCTTCTGCCTCCAGTTGTTTGATTGCTTCCCGGACCGGAGTCCGGCTCACTCTTAGTTCTTCCGCAATCTGATTTTCTTTAATCCTTTCACCGATCCCGTATTCTCCCTTTAAAATCCGGTCCCGAATCGTATTTGCAATTTCCACAGTAAGGGAAAAAGCATTTAGAAAGGTTACTTCAGCCATTATCTATCACCCCTATAATTCTATTATACCGCTGCTGATTTTGTGCCAGTTCTGCTTTGTTTTATTGCTCACATCAAAGCAGCTACTCCCCGAGGAATAACTGCTTTGACGCATTTGTTTGATTTTGTAGTTTATGAGAAAGTTTGTCTATTGATATGATTAATTTACTCTTGTACAGATCCGAACATTGGCTCGCTTTGAACGGCTTCTCTTGCACCAAGCGGAATCTTCCAATACCACCACTTGAAGATAATGTTTGCCGCCACACAGGCAACACCAATCAAGAGAAATATTCCGACGAAGGTCCAGTGCTGCCCTCCCATGAGCATGGCAGGACCTGCGGACCACGCAAACAATTCAATAGGTGTATTCAGAGAACCGACGATCGCAGTATCGGAAAGGGTCTTTGATTTATTTTCCGGATCGACGATTCGTAACAGCGTCAATCCGATGGCAAATACGCCCGTAGCATAGCCATAAACGAAAATAGAACGTTCAAACCAGCTTTCATTATTCATTGCAGGACCCATAACTCTCATCATGAATACGACTACCACAATACCGGACAACGCCAGTAAAGAAAGGGGCAGCGCATATTCCACAACAACTGGAAGCTTAATGGAAGCCACTCCAAAGAATACAAGGTAATCCGTAGCAGAACTCCCGAGCCTGGTAACAATTCTCTCATCAACATATTTGTAAACGCCCTTTTTCCCCTGTCCAAGTACAACGTACATAACCAGTGCAAGAACAAATGCAATGGTGAAGGTCGGAAAACCAAGGGCCCATCTCTCCTCGATATAGGTATTGAGCAAATATCCCAGACCGGAGGGAATTAGAATCAATGCCATGTGGAATGCAAGGGGGTCCAGCGCGATGGATGAAATGGTATCTGATCCGATTGCAGTTCTGTTTTCCTTTTGAACAAGACCTGTTTTCAGATCATCTGAAATCTTGGAGAAGTCCTTGACATATTGCGTGTATCCCTTTTTGGTTGCCCATTTAATAAAGATAAGTCCGCCGAAAATACCTGCAAGAATACCGATTGTTGCCGCGGTCATTCCCAGGTCTGTTGCATCCGCAAAGCCTAACGCTTCGAAAGAGCTTCCTACCGCCGCGGCAGTTCCGTGCCCTCCATAAAATCCAGCAACCAGAAGCATCCCGAAGCCGTTATTCACCTGAGGGGCCACCTTTGAAATGATCAGGATAGAAAATGCGATGGGTAAGGAAAACTGAATGGCCATGGTCAGAATTTTATAAGACGCATAGGCACCCATCCGGTTCAAATCCTTTTTCATGCTTCCCGGAGAAAAGGAGAATCCATTGATTCCAACGGAAGCAAATACGAAAATCGTAATTAATCCTGCATAGGATCCAATATCTGCGGAGAAAGGAAGCACATTCAAAAAGTTCGGGCCGAGAAGCAAGCCGAGAAAACCGGCAAGCAGACTGGCGGGTATAAAAGTCTCCTGGATAAATTTAATTTTTGCGCGAAGGAATATTCCGATGAGAATAAGCCCGCTTGCACAAGCGAAATCCACGAGTAAGGTGTAGATCGTCATGTCTTAGTTCTCCTTCTTCTTATTAAATTTTTATGTAATTTTCTGATTTCGTTGTTGTAGCAGATGGAGCCGGGTCTATTTTTTTGTTCGACAGATGAAGGATGTCTTCCGGCCTTATCCATGGTCTTCCCTGTATTGCACTGGTTTCCTCATGGGTAAGATAACCTTTATATGCGGTTAAACTTCTCCGCAAGAACCCATCCTTGATGCAGGCCTTTTCTATTCCCAGATTCATGATAGAACGAAAATGGGGCAGAATCGAAGCCGCATAGGCTTCCGATACGGACCTTGCAATGGAACCGGGAATATTGCTGACGCCGTAGTGTACAATTCCCTTCTCAATATAGGTTGGATTCTCATGGGTTGTTTCATGGAATGACTCTATAGCTCCGGGGGTATCATTGCTGATATCAACGATAACAGACCCTTTTTCCATGAGCGTTAGCATATCTCTGTCGATGAGATAATCCGTACATCCTTTCGGCCATTTTACACTGTTTATGACCAGATCAATTTCTGGAAGCAATTTCTTGATATTCTCTTTTGTTGAAAACTGAGTGTTTACCTGTTCGTTATACAGCCTTCCGATATCTCTGAGGGTATTCATGCTGATATCCATAACGGTACACCATGCGCCAAGGGAATGAAGTACCTGCAAAGCTGACTTTCCAACCAAACCACCACCAAGGATCAAAACCTTGATACCCGGTGCGCCTGCAAGACCGCTTACAAACTTTCCTTTGCCTCCATTGTTGGTCATCATAGAGTGAAGCCCCATTAAGGCACCTTGCTTTCCGGCTGCCTCACAATTGACGGAACCGAATCGGTGGGAATCCTCTGCAGTAAATGCAATACACTTACTGTCCAGCAAAGCCTGCACCTCTTCAGGATGCGCGGCAGGATGAATGCACGTGTATATGATTTGTCCTTCCCGCAGCATTCCGTATTCTGATTCTTCTATTTCTTTCACCTTAGCCACAAAGTCACATCGCTTATAGATTTCCTCTGCTGTCTCTACGATTTCTGCACCTGCAACGAGATAGCTTTCATTGGTAAATCCGGCTTTTAAGCCGGCATCTTTTTGCACGAGTACGGTATGACCGTCACCTTTGATTGTGGTTACTTCTGAAGGGGTGGCAATAACTCTGTTCTCCCCGATCTTAATATCCTTCAGTACACCAAATAACAATTCTGCATCACCTTCTCTTGTCTTTTATTTTGATACGTACCAAATAATATAGAAAGCAAATATGATGCCAACCCGTTATAAGAAGGCGTTTAATAATATTATTTCAAAACCGCTGATTTTCAAGGTTTAGAGCCTTAATAACCAAAAAAGAAATATAAAAAAATAACAATACAAGGGGTCCGTTACGGATAACCTGCCTTATATTGTTATCATTTGGGCACTTTTTTCTGCTAACAGAGTAAGAAACGTTAGCATTTGGGCACCAATTGTTATAATTTGGGCACTTATTCTCCATTATATTTTTTTAGTTTATTCTGCAAAGTCTGCCGCGGTATTTCCAGCAGTCTGGCAGCTTTAGAAACATTGCCTTTTGTAAGCGTTACAGCTCGTTCGATCATGTCCCTCTCCACTGACTCAAGAATCTGATTCAACGGAGTGATTTGCATTTGATCAAATTTTCTGTCCTCCGTGATCTCCTCGGCTCTGCTTGCGATATGTTCCATACGAATGGTATTTTCTGAAGAATCGGCAATGTTCATTGCATATTCGATTAAATGCTGCAATTCTCTTACATTGCCGGGCCATGAATGGTCTTTGAAGTATTCATATACCTCTTTAGAAACCATTTTTATATTCTTGCGCAACGATAAGTTGTATCGGTTGATAAAGAAATTAAGGAGAATCTGAATATCTTCAGGCCGTTCCCTCAGCGGTATCATCTTTAATGTAAGAACGGACAGTCTGTAGTATAAATCCTGACGAATCTGTCCGATTTTCAGGCATTCTCTCGGATGCAAATTCGCCGCTGATATGACTCTGACATCCACCCTGCGCTCGGATTTGTCCCCCAATCTCCTTACGAATCCATCCTGAAGTACTCTTAGAAGTTTTGATTGCAAATAGATGGGCATTGAATTGATCTCGTCAAGGAACAGACTTCCGCCCTCAGCGAGTTCAAATAAACCAGGATTATCGTATGCACCTGTGAAACTCCCCTTGGTCGTTCCGAACAGGAGACTTTCCAAAAGATTGTCGGGGATCGCTGCACAATTTTGAGTGATAAAAGGCTGAGCCGCTCTGCTGCTGGCATTATGTATCGCATGGGCAAACAATTCTTTTCCGGTTCCCGTTTCTCCATAGATAAAAACAGGAGCAGAACTGTCCTTGATTTTATGAATGAAATCCTTCTGATCAAGAATCTCTTTGTTTGCCGTTATAATATCATCTAAATGATAATGCGCTCTGTTAGAATATAGCTTCTTGTCCACATTCTGAAATTGCTTGAATTGTTCTGGATCCATCATAACAACGCTTCCGGGAGCCTGTTTCTGCTTTCCGAGATCTTTTGAAATCTCAATGGATCCGATGATTCTGTCATTGGCCTTGATTGGCAGCGAGATGTTCTTTGTATATACCGTATTTCCGGACCGGTCCATTACACCCTGCCGCCTGCTGTATATTGGCATACCCAGTTCCATGGCTTTTATCAAGGTGCTGTTCTGATCATTGATATTCGGGAAGACTTCGGACAAGTTCTTTCCTACAACGTCCTCAAAATCGTCCTTCTGATCGGGATGAAAGACCGGATTAAATTTCACGGAAAACAGAATATTACCGGAGGTATCAATGATGGTAATCCCGTCGATATACTCCATATCGGTTAAAAAATCAGCTTTTCCTGCTGCCATTGCACATTACCTCCTAACATTCTCGCCGCTCCGTTCTCTCCTTTGTTATGTCTAAATCGGTACTCAGGCGTTCCAAGGTCAGTCAATCTATCCCCAATCGAGCAAAATATCAATTAAAAATTGAATGATCTCAGCAATCATTATATTACTCATAATTCCAGTACGCCGTCAAGTAAAATCTCTACGGATCTGCTTATTATTGGAGAAAGGATATCCGCCAATAGCTTCAGAGGTACCCAATCCTGGGTACCTCTGAACGTATTGTTCTGCTTTGCGATCTTGCCTTGGCAGGAAAGTGCCCTATCCTTACAATGCATCGACAGGAAAGAGAATGCTCTGCCCCACAATGCATGGACAGGAAAAAGAGTGCTCTACCCCCACAACGCTTCTTCGGAGGGTACTTTATTATCCTTCTGATAATATCCGACTCTCGATATATTAATCAAATGTTTATAGTCCAGGTTCTCTGAAATACTGTTATTTCCCCAAGAACCACATCCCAGCGTATTGGTGGGAGTAAATCCGTTGAAAAAACTCCCTCCTGCACTGGTAGCACTGGCTTGGTTGATGATAAACCGGCTGACATCCAAATTCTCCGCCGCATATTCGATATGCTCAATCTGATTGGAATGAATTGCCACACTGTGTCCCTTTCCATCTTTTTCGAGATTTGATCTGGCAATTTCAATGGCATCTTCAAAAGAATCATACCGATATAAGGTTAGTACCGGACACATTTTCTCTCTGCCTAAAATGTCTTCTCTTCCCTCTGCTTCAACAACGATGACCCTTCGGTCCGATGGAATCTCTATTCCGGCCAGCGCTCCGATCCTCTGAACGGATTGACCGACTGCACCCTTATTCATTTCTCCGTCTACAAAAACGGCATCTCTTAGTTTACTTCTGCGTTCTGGGTCAGAGATATAGAACGCTCCGTTTTGGACAAAGGCATCAATCATCTCTCCATATAATTCTGCAGGAATGATTGCAGACTGTTCTCCGGAACAGATGATGCCATTGTCAAAAGCTCTTCCAAGAATAATTTTCTCAACGGCATCCTTTCGATCCACATCCCTGTCAATGATGCACTGTACATTGCCCGCTCCTACACCAAGGGCGGGTTTTCCGCTCCGATAAGCGGCCTTGACCATTCCCATGCCTCCCGTGGCAATTACCACATCTGCTCTTTCAATCAGGATTCTTGTATGCTCCCTTGACTGCTGATTCAGTACCTGGATGAGGTTTTTCGGTGCACCAATCTTCTCCAGATTCCGGTTGATCAGTTCCACAGTCAGAGAGCTTGCTTTCAGCGATCTGTGATGAGGCGTAATGATAATGGAATTTCTCCCCTTTAAGGCAAACATGGCATTGGACATCGGGGTAACGATTGGATTTGTAGTGGGTGTGATGGCTGCCGCAACGCCCATAGGTTTTGCAACCTCAGTAATGCCCTTCTCCTCATCTCGATTGATAATCCCGACTGATTTTTTATCTTTCAGATGATTCCAGATTACCTTGGCCTTCATTTGATTCTTGATAACCTTGTCCTCATATTTTCCCATTCCTGTTTCATCCACGGCAACCCTTGCAAGAAGCTCCGCATTGTCATGAACCGTTTTCGCGATGACCTTTACGACTTCATCCACCTGCTCCTGGCTGTACTGCTCATATTCCTTCTGGGCTGCTCTTGCCCGCTGGATATATTCCTGGATATATTGTTCACTTTCCGTCATTCCCAGTTCCTCTCGTTCTTACGTTTAAGCCATTTTTTTCAGGAAGTATTCATTTTGTATATAATGATATCCTGCGTCATATGCTGCCAAGTTCATATCCGCAGCCCATTGATTGAAATTCCCTCTGATTGCATCTCTCGTGGATTGATACTGCAGCTTGGGTAGCAGTTTTGTTAAAGCACCCAGCATTACAATATTGACTGCAAAGGGTTTGAATCTTGTGTCAGCAATCTCGGAGGCAGGAATTTCATACACCTTTTGGGCATCCTCCGGATCTACAGTAACCAGAGAACTGTTGACCAGAATCACGCCATCCCTTTTGGTTTGCTTTTTATATTGCTCGTATCCCAGTTGATTAAAGGCTACAAAGATATCTGCTTTTTCCACCTTCATATAGTCAATTTCGTCATGATCTGAAACAACGACCTCTGCCTTACACGCACCGCCTCTGGCTTCCGGTCCATAACTCTGGGTCTGGGAGACATTACAGCTTTCGTTAATGCCATACACTTTCGCTAAAATAATCGCCGCAGAGATAACACCATGACCCCCTGCACCGACAATTCGAATATCTCTTCTCATTGAAAACTCCTCCTATTCAACAGTGATGCAGCCATCTGGGCAAAGCATCTCACATAATTTACAACCGATGCACTTTTCTTTCTGCGCCGGATAAGGGATCAGTGAGCCAAAGCTCTGTCTTTCCTCCGACATTGCAAATACGCATTTAGGGCATGCTTTGATGCAGATCCCGCAACCTTTGCAGTATGTCTTATCAATCGATATCTCCATCATTTTCATACGGTCTCCTTTTGCATTCCCCGAAGCTGTTCTTTCAGTTTTCTAATTTTGTCTGTATATTCCTGCCTGCTGTTGTCCTCCTTAAAAGTTCCGATGGGGATTTTGCCCGCAGGCTTATCAGGGATCCAACTTTTATACGGAATCGTTTGACTCTTGATTGCCTCCATCATGCCCCAGGGGTCCCGTTCTTGAAATACACTCTTTCCAGCCTGAACCGGGCATTGGGACAGTACTTCGATCAGAGAAAAGCCGTTGTGCATAATCCCTTCCTTGATTGCTTTTTTTAACTGATTCGGATGTGCAACTGTCCACCTGGCACAATAGGTGGCCCCTGCGCTCATGGCGATTCCACATCCATCAATGGGATCATCAAATGCACCAAAGGGGCTGGTCTTTGTCTTTGACCCCGGAGGAGTCGTCGGCGATTTCTGCCCGCCAGTCATCCCATAGATAAAGTTATTCACAAGGATAACAGTAATATTGATGTTTCTGTTAGCTGCATGGAGAAGGTGATTTCCTCCAATGGCAAGACAATCCCCATCACCGGTAAATACAATGATGTTCTTCTCAGGCCTGCTGAGCTTCAATCCTTCTGCAAAGGCAATTGCCCTGCCGTGAATGGTATGCATCACATCCATATTCAGATAGGGGGGAATCCAGGAGGAACAGCCAATTCCGCTGACACAGGCAGTATCCTCTTTCACGCCAAGCTCATCGATCGCATGGATTGCTGCATTTAATATGATTCCGTTCCCGCAGCCTGCACAGAAGATATAGGGAAGCGAATCTTTTTTTATATATCGTTCAATCAGTGGATTCATTGTTTTCTACCTTCCTCTTTCGCCAGTCTCGTTTTCAATGATGTGCAGAAGTTCTGTCGGCTGATGGATGATACCGCCCAGTTTCGGAACAGAGATCACGTTGCTTTGTTTTAAGCACCGTTGGATTTCGAGACAATACTTACCCATGTTCATTTCCGGAACAATGACAGTTCTTATGGTTGCTGCCAGTTCCTTCAGCTGTTCTTCAGGAAAGGGCCAAACGATATTTATTTTTATAAGACCTGCTTTTATTCCTTTTTCCCGGGCAATTCTTACTGCACGTTTTGCAGATCTGGCTACCGTACCATAGGCGATTACCGCAACCTCTGCATCCTCCAGAAACTCGTGATCTATGTCCACCAGGTCCCCTTGGTTTTTTCTAATTTTATCAATTAGATTTCCTACAAAAACCCCGCTTTTGTCTGCAAGATGCCCGATCCGCCTCCCCTTCTCATCATGAAGCTGACCTTCCACCAGCAAGTTATGCCCTTCGAAAAAATGAACTGCGTAGGGAATATTCTTTTCATTTCGGCCAAATGGTTTATCACAGTGCTTCACCGGCGTATGTTCCTCCACCGCAATCTGCTCTGGAATCTGAATCTTCTCCCGCATATGCCCCACGATTTCGTCTGCAAGCAAAATCACAGGAGTTCGGAACCGTTCCGCAAGGTTGAAGGCCTTGACGGTAAAGTCATACATCTCCTGTACCGATGCAGGAGCAAGACAAATCATTTCATAGTCCCCGTGACTTCCGTACTTCGCCTGATAAATGTCCTGCTGTGATGAGAACGTGGGCTGGCCTGTGGCAGGGCCGCCTCGCTGAACGTTGACAACAACAACGGGGGTCTCCGTTTCCACTGCATAACCCAAGGCTTCCTGCTTCAACGTAAAACCCGGTCCCGAAGTTGCAGTCATGGATTTCTTTCCGCCCCATCTGGCTCCGATAACGGCACACATGGCCGAAATCTCATCCTCAGCCTGCAGGAAAGAACCCTCCTCTTGAAGCAGTAAAGCTTCTGATAAATATTCTATAATTTCTGTTGAAGGAGTGATGGGATAACCGGCGAAGAACCTGCATCCCGCATGGATTGCGGCTTCAGCACAGGCCTCATTCCCCTGTAATACTTTTTCGCCATGATTCATAACGTCTATTTTCTTCAGCATTTCTGTCCTCCTGTTTTCAGCTTCGACAGACAGAAAACGGCTTTGGCCGCACTGAATCTACCGATGCTTTCCATATACTAGAATAGCACCGGAAAATAAAAAAACAATAATTCCACCCCCTTATATCCGTGGATTACTGTTTTCTTAATGAACATATTATTATGTAATACATCCATACCTTTATTATTGTATACAATCTTATAGAACGGTGTTTTGAACGGCTTTCCCTTCAGGGAAACAAATTCATCCTCTAAGAAAGGGGCTGACCTTCCGTGAGATCAGAGGCAGAAATGCAAGAGATTGATTTGGTTTTTATTTGGGTTTGTATTCAGCAAGTTGGAGTGACAGCTGTCCGGAGCTTCCGTTCCGTATCACGGTAAATGTTACCGTATCACCCACGCTGTATTTCTCCAGCGTCTGAGCAAGTACTGCAGAACCGGTAATCTTGGTATCTCCTACAGCAGAGATAAGATCTCCTGCCTTAAAGCCAGCCGCCTCGGCATTGGACCCCGATGCAACAGCTTGGACATAAACACCCAGCTGGCGGACTCCATACATCAATGCTTTCTGGGTTGTAGTGAGATCCAGGAAAGTCATTCCGGTGTCGATCCGCCCCTTAACGTAACCGTACTCCATCAGTTCATTGGCGACTGCTTTTGCATCATTAATGGGAATGGCGAATCCAAGGCCTTCCACATCAGATCCCGAAGATTTTGCTACGACAATACCAATCAGTTGTCCGCGATCATTGAACAAGCCGCCGCCGGAATTCCCGGGATTGATAGCTGCATCCGTCTGAAGCAAGCTCATGGTCTTCCCATCAATGGTGAGTTCCCTGTCCAGTGCACTGATAATTCCCTGCGTGACAGTACCTCCAAGCTGGCCCAGAGGATTCCCGATGGCGATGGCCGTATCTCCGACCTGAAGCCCTTCTGAATCTCCAAGTATTGCCGGAGTCAGGCTCGTCGCTTCTATCTTTAACAATGCCACATCTGTTTTGCTGTCGGTACCAACCAGGGTTGCAGTATATGTTTTCTCATTTTTCAAACGTACGGTAATCTTATTTGCACCGTCGATCACATGGTTATTGGTTACGATATATCCATCACTTGAGACAATTACACCGCTGCCTGCGCCGTTGGTGACATACTGCTGCATCCAGCTGTCATTTGTAACGGTTTCCGTCCTGATCTCCACCACCGATGCCGCTGTCAGTGCCGCAACTTCTGCCGTGGTTCGTTTACCCCCCTCTGCAGCAGAAGTTGTCGACAGCAAAGCAGTCTGCTCTGCTTTTGTGTTCCATGAAATCTGCTCAGGAAGCTCAATGCCGCCGGAGAAGTATCCCGCTGTGGCCAGCCCGCCTGCAAATCCCAGCATGGAAGATATCGTAATACTAAAGGTAAGTACCAAAGCAGCACTTTTTGCCGTAATCAGAAACCTTCTTTTTCTCATCCATCACACCTCCAAATATTAGATCAATTTATAACAAAAGGTCATCCCTACGTAATATAAGGATAACCTTCTTTTATGAAGAATTTATGAAGAGTGAATGATCCTTTGAAAAAATTACCGTTTCCGTTTCTATCTTCGTCAGCCTTTCACCGTCTTTCTAAAACGTTATGCGGTTACTCTACCTTGGCGACTGTAAAGAGTTCTCGCAAAACCTCTTGACCGGATGGAAACGGATTCATAATCGTCCAAATACTGATCCCTGCAAGACCATATTCGTTGATGAGCTCCAGCTTCGCCCTCATGCTTCTGGCATCCTCAAACCAAACCTCATGCTGGCGCCCCTGTTCGTCAACATAAGTAAAGAAAGGCGATTGGGCAACTTCATCAAATTGAATGGGTACTCCATATCTGGCAGCCCTTGCCGGCGCTTCAACATTGGAAATTGTTTCAGCTCTGGATTCCCCTCTCACAAACGGCAGCGTCCAGTCATAACCGTAGTTTGGAATTCCCATCAGTATCTTTGAGGGGTTGATTTGGGTAACGCCATAATCGAGCACTTCACGAACCTTGTTAATGGGTGCAACTGCCATAGGAGGGCCGTAAGTATAGCCCCACTCATATGTCATCAAAAGTACCAAATTTGCAGCCTGCCCCATACCAGCGTAGTCATGACCGCCATACAGCAATCCGGGCTGTTCCGTATAGGTCTTCGGCGCCAGTGCAACAGTTACGATAAAGCCTTCCGGATTCAGCCGCGCTGCTGTGTCTCTTACCAAAGCGACATACTCATCTGCATCTTCTCTGTTTACAAACTCGAAATCGAAATCAACTCCGTAAAAATCTTTTGTATTTACAGTTTGATAAAGATTTTCAATCAATCTGTTTCTTGCTTCAGGATTATTCAAAACCTGACTTGCCAGTTCATTGCTGAATTGCCCCTGTTCATTCAGCGGTGTTAAGACGAGAAGTGCCTGAACACCATGCTCTCTTGCGGTTTGGAGAACCCGTGCATCGTTTGGTTGGATCAAATCACCCTGAGGAGTAAATCCGTAACTGAAAGAAGAAACATAGGTAAGATCGGGCATCCACTGCTCCAAAGTCCCCTGATTTATGAACGGATAGGCATATCCGTTCACGATAATGGATCCGTATTGCGAAGCCCTAATATTATACCAAGGCATAGTTCCACCTCCTTACCTACAGAATATGTCTGCAGAGGACTGATTATGCCTTGTCTCCTTCGTTTCCTCTAACGGCAGAACCCCTTTCTTCTGCCCTATGTAAATTCAGCTACTCCTGATGGCTCAAGGCCGGGAATCCCGGCTCCGTAGACGGCTTCCCCACCGCTGCGAAGGCTGTTGCCGACATCAATGCAAGTATAAGCAATGTAACGGTAATAATTTTCATAGTGATTCCTGACCTCATTTGTTCCTTTCCTGATGTCAATCTGCATTGACACTGAATTCCTTTTTTACACCTTTTGTATTAATAAGACGAATGAGAAACAAAAAAAGTTCCCACAAAATAGAAAAAAATTAGATTATTTTATCGTTTGCTTTCTGTAAGCGCAATTTTTTTGGAAAAAAAAGACCCTCTGATCGGATTTGATTCTATCCGACTCATACAGGGTCTTTTTCGTTTACTTTAAATTTTAGTCATCAGCCTTATCTGCCTTTTTATGACCATACTTTGCCTTTCCCTGTATTTCTGGAACAGGTTTCTGGTCATTCTTCGGAATATGAAGCTTATGGTTGCTTTCTGTTCCATGGGGTTCTTCAGGATCTGGTCTTCTCATGCCTGCCTTTGCCATCTCAGTTCCTCCTACACATCATTATTCGGAATAGACTGCTTTTTCGCATTCCTATTCTGATTCTGATTTTCTCTGGTCAACGGCGTCTGACCGTTGGCTTTTTGCTTTCTGACTTCTTTATTATCGATTTGACTATCTTTTGCCATCGGATAACCTCCTGTTTATTTTCTCAGCATTATTGTTTCCCTTGATGCAAGTTTTATCCCGCACTTCCGATCACTTTTATCGCAGTAAAAGATCGTCAATCTTTTTCAAGCTTTCATAATCATAAGAGGTGATGCGTCCATCCTGTACATAATAGAGCTGCTCTCCAATATACAAAACACGTCTTGCATAGGGAATATCGTTCCCATAGAGGCCCGAGGGTTCTGACTTAAGTATCCCCTTTAGCGCAAGTTTTTTGCCAGCATAACTCATAATGACAGCTCCCTGCTGGTAGTCGGTTTTCTGATCCTCAAAATTCAAATATGCATCCATCGCTACCCTCTGTGCGGAGGAATCGACCATAAGCGCTTTATGATTATAAAATGCCTCCGACCCGCTGCCCGCATCCCCAAGCACATAATTGGAGATTTCTTTCGGCCTACCCATATCTGATACGTCAAATAGTGAATACTTGATGCCACCCTGGCGGACACCTACAGCCACATCTTTTCCGCTGCTGTCCTTGCGGTAAATCTCATAAGTATCAGCGCCGATTCCAAGAAGCAAATCCTTGCCAACAGGATGGAGATAGCTGCTGAAACCCGGAATTTTCAGCTCTCCTGTTACAACGGGATTTTTAGGGTCTGAAAGATCAAAGACAAAGAGCGGATCAATGGTTCTGAAGGTTACTATATAACCTTTGTCTCCCATAAATCGAACCGAGTAGATGGTTTCACCTTTTGCCAGTCCCGTCACAGCTCCCATCTCATTCAAGGATTGATCCAGCACATATAATGCGTTTTCATTGCCCCAGGTGGTGGTGGCAACGCGAAGGTTACCTCCATATTCATCCATTGCAAATTGGTTGATCAGGTGACCCTTTACTTCTCCAGATCCTGCATATCCGACCTTCATACCAGCAAGCTCAAATTTAATAATGGTACTCTTGTCATTAGCTCCGTCAGATGCGAGGTACAGTGAGGAATCATTCATATACATTGTCATACCGTAAGCAGTGATTGCTTCAACCTCAGTTTTCTCCTGATTGCTTACATTGATGGCGGATATGATCAAATACCCATCAGCAGGACGTCTGGGCATAATCATAATATCGTCAAGCTGCATCTGAACCTGCTTTGCCCCGAGCACAGTATCCCGCATCATAGGCAATACAACATCTCCTGACGAGTATAAATTGGTCACAAGATAGATGATGTCACCGTTCTTCCGACTGGACTGATAAGAGCCCTCCATTTCGTGCCCCTTTAAATACTTCGGTCTTGCAGGATCGGAGATATCATAAACATCTACAAAGCTGTAATTCTTAATAGAATAATAGGGCGGCATAATTCCAATGGATCTGTCAACTGCGATTTGCATTGGCTCAGAAGCTGCTTTTGACACTTCTGTAATTTGCTCTGGTTCAGCAGCTTGCTCCGCTGGTGTTTCCATGGCTTCCGTTACTTCGACTTCCCTCTTGTTGTAAAGAAGATCACCATTTTCAGATCTGGTTCCCAGTATTGCCAGCTTATTGCCGTCTACATAGATTTCACTGACATTTTTATCTGTTGAAAGTTTAATTGAGGTTTTATCCTCAAGCTTTCCCTGATCAGTTTTAACAATACGAACCACGTTGTTTCCGCCGATATAAAGATAGTTTCCGTCCGTTTTAACAACATCTGCCTCATCGATGCCTTCCACCTGAACATTGGTTTCAGAATAGCCGCGGTTTGATCCTCCGGCAGAGTCAGGAGCTGCAGAGGAATCTGCACTGGGCGCAGCAGCAGTCTCATGCTCTTCAGAGGCGATCCCGTTCTGAACCGAACTATCACCCGATTCTTGACCAGTCATCGTTGCTTCCTTTTGGACTCCCGCTTTTTCATCAACGGAAAACCCGTACAAGATATTTCCTGACAATGCTTTTTTTAGCTCTGACATCGTTCCAGCTTTCACTACTTTTCCGATCTTTTCTTCAACTTGCTTCATCAATTCAGTTTGTGTCTTTAGGTTGACTGTCTGGTCAGAAACTGCTATGACTCTGTTGTAATAGGAAACTTTTTTGCCCAGTACCTGCTCACAGATCACTCTCAGAGGAACCATGGTACGCCCTTCCATAATCATGGAATTGGTGTCGATTGAAAATTCTTCCCTTTCCCCAAGGCCTTCAACGATATATTTCTTCTGATCAATTGGAAAATAGAACTGCTTTCCATCATATTTCAGGATCGCTTTCCGCTGGTTTTGATCATAACTCACCTCCGCCCCAAAGAACTCCGAAACTGCTCGGAGGGGCAGCATCGTCTTTCCCTTCACGACAGTGGCACTGATATCAGGGTTGGCCGAATCCAGCATATGGATGGTTCCATTCGAAAGAATTAAAGGGCTTCCTGTATAAAGATAGATGGTTCCGTGTTCAGACTCTGTCTCATCTGAAGCAGTAGCCAGAATGCTGCCAGATAACAGGAATAAGGCTACGAGTACGCCGCAGATTATTGTTTTTGTACGCATTGAAGTTTTCTCCTCTCTATGAGTCATCATTACTTCCGGCGGTTAGTTAATTATTCATTTGACGTAATATCTTTCCATATTGTTCCTTCTATTTTTTGAGGTTCTATATACGCAACTTTTACCGATTTTCTGAAATGAAAAAACCCCAAAAGAAGCTTTCTTTTGGGGTGTCTTATCAAGCAGATCATGGTTTATTCACTAATCTCTTCAAGTGATTTTCCCATAGTCTCTTTGCCGAACAGTGCAACCACAACTGCCACTGCGGCAAATACGGCAGTCAGTAAGATAAAGACATAGCTATAACCGGTTTCCTCCCCGTAGGTATTGTAAAGCACAGGAACGATAAGAGGTGCAACGAAAGCACCGATTCTTCCAAAAGCAGCCGCCCATCCGGAACCGCTTGCCCTTGCTACGGTAGGGTAAACTTCGGGAGTATAAGCGTATACACATCCCCAGGCCCCCAGACTGAAGAAGTAAAGCAGACAACCGTAGAAAAGCACCTGACTGGTTGAATCCGCATGACCGAATAACCATGCAGCCAAGGCTGTACCTGCAAAATAAATGGTAAGTACCGATTTCCTGCCAATTCGTTCAACCAGGTATGCTGCGCTGAAATATCCCGGAAGCTGCGCCAGACTCATAATCAATGTGAATTCGAAGCTTTTGACGAGATTGAAACCCTGCGCAACCAATAGGGACGGCGTCCACAAAACAAATCCATAATAACCAAAATTGATTCCAATCCAAATGGTCCATAAAACCAAAGTGCTTCGAATGTATTTTTTTGACCATAATTCAACCAGAGACAGTCGTTTTTTTGACTCTTTACTATTTGTAGCTTTCTCTTTCTGATTTCTATATGATTCAAAACCAGCTTCTTTTTCCATGACAGCAACAAGACGGTCTGCATCCGCACCCTTTCCCGCTTTTTCAAGATAACGCGGGGACTCAGGTACTGCCTTCCTCAGAAATGCAGCAAAGAGAGCCGGTACTGCACCCACCCAGAAAGCTGCACGCCATCCGTAAACAGGGATCATCAAATAAGCTACCAGGGATGCCAGAATCCAGCCCCATGCCCAGAAACTCTCCAGTAATATAACATTGCGTCCGCGTATCTTCTTCGGAGAGTATTCGCTGATCAAAGTTGATGCTGCAGGCAGCTCTCCACCCAAACCGAAGCCTGTACAAAATCTTAGAACAAGCAGCATGGGATAATTTGCAGCGAATCCAGATAAGCCGCTGGCCACGCCAAATATAACCAAGGTCCACATGACTACGGTTTTCCTCCCCCACCGGTCAGCTGCCATGCCGGACATTGCGGCACCCAGAATCATTCCAAGCATTCCAGAGCTTCCCAGCAAGCCGATTTGTGCCGTTGTAAGGTTCCAGTCCGTTCCGATTGCAGCCATTACTCCGGAAACCATTCCCTGATCCATGGCGTCAAACATCCATCCGATTCCAGCGAGCCACAATATTTTTCTCAACATCGGTGTTGAAGGTAGCCGATCAATACGATTTGCAATTTGATACATTTCATACTCTCCTTTTGCCATTTCTTTTCTTTCGATTTTTTGACAGCGTTTTATCCATATATATCACATAACGTTTACTTATGTATATACTGCTGTCTTGTCAGCTTAATCAGTCTACCATATTAATATGAAACAATCAAGCAAATATTATTACCACGGCCTGATCTTGAAGAGCCATCTGAAACAAAGACAGCAGCCAAAAGGCTGCTGTCTTAAAAAGTTATTGCTTTTAATCAAGTACTGTGAAAAAGTTATTATTTCTATTCAAGTATTGTGAAATCCTTATTTATTATCCACAGTTTCTCCTGCTGGAATTGTGAAATCGCATTCATCCAGAGGAACAACCTTTGTTTTATGCTTCCATTTATACCAGAAGTATAGGCCAGGAATGATTACGATCAGACAATAGTTGGTAATGAAATCAAACCAAGTGAATGCGCCTTCCTCAAATACCCAAACATTGGCTCCAAAGATAACGATGGTAATGGAAACCATAGCAAAGATCGGTGCAAATGGATAGAACAAAGCTTTGTATTTCAGCTCATCAAGGCTGTGTCCCTGTTTTACCCAAGCTTTTCTGAATCTGTAGTGGCAAATTGCAATTCCCAGCCAGATCATGAACCCGGAAAGACCGGATGCGTTATAGAAGATGTAATAAGCTTTTCCTTCACCAATCAGAGAAGCAAAGAAAGCAAGCGCTCCAATCAGACCAGTTGCCCATACAGCATATACCGGTACACCTTTTTTATTAACCTTTGAGAAGAATTTCGGAGCATTTCCTCTCAATGCCATTGCATGAAGCATTCTGGATGAGGTATAAAGTCCGGAGTTACCGCAGGAAAGAACGGAGGTAAGAATTACTGCGTTCAGAACAGAAGCTGCTGCAGCAAAACCTGCGTTTTTAAATACGATTACCATTGGAGATGCCGCAATATTATCAATGCCTCCGCCCAGCAGCTGGGGATCTGTGAAGGATACGAGAGTACCCACTACGAAAATGGAGCCTATGTAAAATAACAGAATTCTCCAGAAAACGCTCTTGATCGCCTTCGGTACATTCTTTTCAGGATTCTTAGCTTCAGCAGCAGCAAGACCAACGATTTCTGTTCCCTGGAAGGAGAATCCTGCAACCAGGAATACCATCATCATGGCAGCAAATCCGCCTACAAACGGTGCTTTTCGTCCATCACCAGCATCTAACGTCCAGTTCTGGAAGCCCATTGAATGTCCGTTCATGATTCCAACGATCATCAAAACACCTACGATCAGGAAGATTGCAATTGTTACGACCTTGATTCCTGCAAACCAGTATTCTGCTTCAGCAAAAGATCTTGCTGAAATCAGGTTGAGTGCCATTAACAGTGTGAAAGATATAATAGCAACAACGGTTACAGGTATATCCGGCAACCAGAATTTAACGATCAGTCCGGCAGCAACAAATTCCGCCGCAACTGTAATTGACCAGGAAAACCAGTAGTTCCAGCCTACTGCAAAACCAAAAGCAGGGTCAATAAATCTGTTTGCATAAGCTTCGAAAGAGCCTACGAGTGGAAGTTGGGTCGCCATTTCTCCAAGTGAAGTCATCATAAAAAATACTATAAGGCCCATGAGACCAAAGGCAACCATGGCACCGCCAGGACCTGCGCTGGAAATCGCACTCCCGCTGGCAAACCATAAACCCGTTCCAATTGCTCCGCCGATTGCGATCATGCTAAGCTGTCTGGATCCAATACCACGATGTAATTTGGTATCTTCGCCGTGTTTTTCAGTACCCATAAATTATCTCTCCTTACCCTAAATAAATACGAAATAAATTCTCACTGTAACGCTGTTGACCAAAATTTCTATATATCATTTCGCTTCGAGAAAATGACTTTTTCGGTAATATATCATTTTGCTGCTCAGTCAACCGCTCGTGCATAGATCTGAAAGTAAATTCAAATCGTCGGCACGAAATCTGATGGTGCTCCTTTCGAAATATTGCCAATCCGATATCTCGCTACGCTTTATCACCCCCATACCGGTTACAATACTCAGAAAAATCTGAATCTTTAAGTTGTGAGAATTTTCTAAAGCATTCGATAACCAATTCGATTATAGCACTATAAACAGAAAAATCAATAAAAACTAGTTTTAGCCAATAATTGTGCTCATTTATTTGCACATCAGATTGGAGGAAATCGCGAAATGGTTTACAATTACACAGCTTTACCTTATACTATTCTTATATATCCCGATTGGAGGACAAGCTTTGAAGGAAAGAAAGATTCAAATTTCATCCATTTTAAGCCGCACAGATTATAATGCGCTTCGAAATTACTTTATGTATCAGAAAAAACCTACTAGAACAAGGTTCATTGTTTTCACCCTGCTTTGTTCTTTTCTTTTGCTTATAATCAGCGGCACAGCATTTGCGATGCCCTTTTTCAAGCCCTTAGGACTTCTGGGAATCGTAATTGTTACGCTAGTCTATTGTTGGATCAGTTTTGAAGTTCGCAAGCTGGAGCAAAATGTAAAAGATATGATTCATAAAACACAGGAATTAACCCTGGACGATTCTGGGCTAACTGCAAAATGGACTGCTTCAGGAAACGCTGTGCATTATGAATGGAATGCCTTTGAAACTGCTGTCGAAACAGATCCTTATTTCTTTCTTTTTCTTGAAAGGGACTACGCTCTTATTCTGCCTAAAATCGAGCTTAAGGATCGACTGATCACGGAGATCAGAGAAATGATTTCAACGCACGTAAAATTGGTTTCTGAACTGTCTGGTTTTAAAGCTGATATTTAAGTTCAGGATAAAATGAAATTACAGCACCCATAGGATGAAAGATATAATCAAAACGAAAAGTGCTGCTCATAATCTGAGCAGCACTTTTATTATGCATTTAATATAAATTTAAAGTTTATATTACTTTTATTCCATTGTTCTTTCTGCCAGCTCTGCATCTAATTTTCTTTGACGCATGCAAGCTTCGTATTCTTCATCCGTCATCTTCTCCATGGTAATACCGGTGATTCCGTAGAAGAGAGAAACGAATGGATTGATGATATTCAGGAAGCAGTATGGCAGATATTCAAGGGTTGGAACACCAAGGGTTGTAGCCTGGTACGTACCACATGTATTCCATGGTACCAGTGGTGACGTCAATGTTCCGGAATCTTCCAATACACGGGAGAGGTTCTTGTTTTTTAACTTCCGGTCCTCATAAGCTTCCTTGTACATTCTGCCGGGAAGCACGATGGAAAGGTATTGATCCGAGGCTGCAATGTTAACAATGATACAAGTTACGATGGTTATTCCAACAAGAGAACCAGTTCCTTTTGCAAATTTTAACAGATGCTCACAGATGATCTTTAGCATATTAGTAGAGTCAAGAACTCCTCCGATACACATTGCGCAGAGGATCAGGCCAACTGTATAATACATACTTTTGAAGCCGCCTCTCGTAAGCAGGTCATCTACAAACTGGTTGCCTGTTTCAGAAACAAATCCATCATAGGAAGTAATTGTAAGCAGTTCACCTAAATTTGCCCCCTGGAAAGCAACAGCGCAGAGTACTCCTAAAAGAACGCCGGCAAAGAGTCCTGGAAGAGCTGGAACTTTAAAAACAACCATAGCAATTACAAGGAGTGGCGGAATGATTAAGAGCGGAGAAAGATTGAAGTTATCTCTCATTACGCTCATCAGGCTTTCAACCTGACTCATATCAACATTCTCTCCTCCATGGCCCAAACCGAGGACACCAAATATGATCAGTGAAATGATCAGAGATGGACCTGTTGTCAAAATCATATGTCTTACATGATCAAATAAATTCGACCCCGCCATAGCAGGTGCAAGATTTGTGGTATCGGACAACGGTGACATTTTATCTCCAAAATATGCTCCGGAAATAATTGCCCCAGCTGCCATAGGCATGGGGATTCCGAGACCGCTTCCGATTCCAATCAGAGCAATACCAACGGTTCCAGCGGTTGTCCATGAGCTGCCGGTGGCAAGTGATACAATACAGCAAATCAAACAGGTAGCCACCAGATAGATTCCCGGGCTCATGATCATTAATCCATAATAAATTAATGCGGGAACGATACCGCCGGCAATCCATGTTCCGATTAGCATGCCGATACAAAGTAAGATTAGGATCGCCTGCATCGATCTTCCGATGTTGTTGATAATGCCTTTTTCAAGATAAGACCATTTGAACCCATTAAAATAAGCAATAATAGCAGCAAAGACAGCGGAAATGATCAGAGCGATGTGTACATAGCCCCCTGTGACCAAAATCGTCCAAATTAAAGTCGCCATCAGCACCAGCATTACTAAAAGAATTTGCCACATTGGAATTCTTTTACCCATTATTTCCCTCCTTAGAAAATAAAAATGCCTCTTTCCCATCAGAAAAATAATTTCGGAAGTTTATAAACGTGAGATAGTATACCCCGCAAAAAATATGATGAATCCTTAATATATAGTTCTCCACATAAATAAAACTTGTCAAAATTACCCTTCATAATGGCTAAAAGGCTAACATTTGTTTACGTTTAAATTATAAATAAAAACAACTTTATTGTCAACCAAAAGTAGCCAGTTAAGACCAGAGTTTTCTGAATATTTGTGAAAATTATAACAATTTCAAATGTCATAAAAATGCCCCACTCAAACGCTAATTTTGAGCGAGGCACGTGAAGGATTACAAATTCATTTCATTCTTTATTACTTGTTTTCCCAGTTCCGGCAACGCTTTTGACGGAAGATTTCCATAATCTACATCATCATTAGGGCCTGCATTTTTTGAAACTTCCTGCTTTCCCAATTGAACGAGAGTCTTTGAAATTAGATTTCCCACATCTCTTGACTTCATATTACCAAAATCAATATTATTATCTGTCATTTTTACAAACCTCCTTCCGTATTTTATTTTTTCCTGAATACCACGCGTTATGAAAGGATTATTCACCCAAATTTAAAAGGAATAGAAACCGAAAAAAAGCAGATACTTTCATAAAGGAGGTGATTTTTACGAATAATTTTGAATCATTGGAACAAAATAAAACCATTCGAGATAACTTTAAAAATATCCGGGACTTTACGGCATCCAATTTCCAGGTGGAAGCGGATCAAAAGGAGCTAAAAGAACAGCAGGATATGAAAAATCGTGCAGAAAGAGATAATTTTAAAAATATCGCAAATTTCACTGACACATTTAAGCAGTAATACCAGAATGAAACTGCTATTTATAAGCTGATAGTAATTTTATTTACTATAAATTAATAACTGAATAATAGGAACAGAAGCAGTTTTAACAGACTGCTTCTTGTTTTACTGCGAATAAACAACCCATTGCAGGGCAAAATGATTCTATGTAGATCGAAAAAATTTTATCAATAAAACAAATTACACTAAAAAGAAAGCAGTAAGGATGTGATAAATATGAATAGCTTTAAGGGGATTACCTCTCATGAAATTTACGACGTTCATCAGCTACTAACACGAAAGACCGTTTCCGCCACAAAATCTTACTCCATGTCAAGATTGGTGAAAGACGAGGAGCTGAAATCGATACTTCAGCAAGACTACTCCTCCGCCAAGGAACAAATCAAAGAGTTGGAAAAGCTGCTTCAAATGTCGGCCAGATCTTCTTCTGCCAGTGGAAACAGCTTAAAATCAGTGCAAACCTCTGAACTGGCATCATCAGGAATGCTGAAAGAGGTAAAGGAAAAAGAAGTTCCGGTAAAACAAAACTAACGATTATGATTCCGTCGTGAATATTCTTAAGGAACCAGACGGCTGAAAGGAGAAATATATTATGAAAATTATTCAAAATCTCGCCGGTATGGGAGATATGAGTGAACAGATTATCGCAGCGGATTTTCTTCTGAATGCGAAAGCAACAGTCAGAGATTACGGCATCGCTCTATCTGAATCATCGTCTCCGGAAATGCGGCAAATACTGCAAAAGCAGCTGGAATCAGCAATCAATTTGCAGGAGCGGATTCAAAAATACATGGAAACACGGAACTATTACCAAGTCTATACCCCCTCGGAATTGATCCATTCCAGCCGAAAAAGCAGCAATACATCAATGGGCCTGCAATAATTGGTGAACATCGTTGATAACATTGACTGCAATAATTCATGACCATTGTGTGACTTTGACTGCATCAATTCGTACTTTAAGAACCCACTTGCTTAAGTGGGTTTTATTTGTATCCTTTTATTTGTATCGTTTTCTTTTCCTCCCGCTGAGGATTTCAATATACCTGTCTGTTTCTTTAAACATATGAATATTATTCAGAATAAAAGGCTGAAGATGGTAGAACCCTTCGATTCGACGCTGGTTCTCAGGGTTTCCATAATACTCCGTGATCATTTCCTCCATCACCGGAATATCTTCTGCAAGCTCCTCATAAAGTGCATCTTCCGAACCTGCAGCCAGCGCAATGGTTTTCATTCGATGAGAAAACCGGCCTCTTTCAATATCTCCATGAATGTCATCGATAATTGCTTTTATTTCATCCGGAAAATCAATATCACTCATCTCATCCAGTTTGCTGATCAAGTCGTTCCATGCGTTTGCTTTTTCTTCTGTATCCAGAGGTCCATTTAGTTCGTCATGATACAAGATCGCACAGAGCTTCCCCAACGTTCCTGGGAATGATTGCTCAAGCTCTTTTACAAGATATCCGGGATTTAATTGATTGCGATCGGACTTTAGTCCCAGCTCATTCATCATCTCGAGTGTAAAGTCGCGTTCATCAATATTTCTAACAATCAATTCATTTAAGATTCTTTTGTTGTGATAGAGAACATTCATACGATGATTGGTTTCAATCAGCTGCTCCACAAGGAGTTCTCTCATGGTTACCGATTGATTCAGCAGTCCTGCAATGGATTTGATCGGTACATCCAATCTGCGAAGAATGTTAATCCTGATCAGTCTGCGCACATCTTTTTCGTTATAAATACGGTAATTGTTACCGGGTATTTTCATGGGATGAATTAACCCTTCATTTTCATAATAATAGATCGCCTTTTTTGTCAGGCCGGTTGCTTTCATTACCTCATTGATTTTCATTGCATCATCTCCTTAGCCCAAATATAAAATATACCCTAAGGGAATAGTCAAGTGATATTTTCGATGCAGCATAAGAACAACAATGTCTTTCAGATCTCCAAAAGTTTTTCGCGGGTAAAATACATGGCATATCCTCATCACGTCCGGCATATATTAGAAATCGGTTGTCCTTCAGGCCCTCTTGTATTTTAAGCCGGAAAGGGAGTGGTGATCTTGGATGAAAAGGATCAGGCCTTCGAGCTGTCGGATGAGGTAATTGATGAATGCCTCATTCTGCTTTAATTATTGGACACAGCTAATTTCAGGATTGCTGCCGGTATTCCCGGCGGCTTTTTCTTTGAGAATCTTCATTCATTATAATTTGGTCCGCCTGCAGGGTCAAATCGAAAAGAAAACCGCCGGTTTCTTTGTACCGGCGGTCGATCCTGTTAATCTCAATACTTGTCATAGCCCTTTTCGTCAAGGAATATTCTCTGTTCAAAGGAAGGTTCCGGCTTAAAGCTCTGATTTGTTTCCGGGAGGTTCGGGATTCCAAAGTTAGATTTCAGCTCTTTTCTCAGCTGAAATCTGCCCATCATCTGCTTCAGCAGCTCGGCCTGGCTGGATAATTCTTCACTGGCAGCTGCACTCTCTTCTGCGGTAGCAGAATTGTTTTGAACCACCATTGAAACCTGCTCAATGCCCTTGTTAATCTGCGCAATTCCTGTGGCCTGTTCATTGGAAGCAGCAGCGATATTTTCCACAATGCCTGCTGCCTTCTCGATTCCTTCCACAATTTCACCGAGAGCCGCGGCGGTTTCGTCTGCAATCTTTGTCCCGGCCTGTACCTTCTGAATAGATCCTTCAATGAGGCCCGTGGTCTCTCTTGCTGCCTCAGCACTTCTGGCGGCGAGATTTCTTACCTCTTCTGCAACCACTGCAAATCCTTTCCCGTGCTGACCTGCTCTGGCGGCCTCTACCGCAGCATTCAGTGCCAGAATATTGGTCTGGAAAGCAATATCATCGATGACCTTGATAATTCTGGATATGCTTGCTGAGGAATCACTGATTTCAACCATGGATTTCAGCATGCTGCGCATCTGCTCATTTCCTCTGATGGCGTTATTTTTTGCGTCAGCCGCCAACTCATTGGCCTCGTTTGCATCAATGGCATTCTGTCTCGTCTGCGATGCAATCTCTGCAATGGAAGCTGTTAATTCTTCAATGGAGCTGGCCTGCTCAGTGGAGCCCTGAGAAAGCGTCTGACTTCCGTCAGAGACCTGCCTTGATCCGGAGGCAACTTGCTCTGCAGCTTCATTGATATCCCCCATAACCTCACTCAGGGTGGATAAAATGTGGTTCAGTGATTTCTTGATTTCTATAAAATCTCCCCGATAATCCGCTGTAATGGAGAGGTTCAGATTCCCATCTGCCATCTGTGTCAGTACACCGGAGATTTCACTCACGTAACTTTGAATGATCTGTATGGTTTCATTGAGGGTATTCTTAAGAACTGCGTGATCTCCTTTGTAGTCTCCTCTTACACTGGAGCTGAGATTTCCATGAGAGATTTCTTTTAACACGGTCAATGCTTCGTCCACAGGAGCAATCACTGCGTTGAGGGTATGATTAATTCCATCGATTACCCTTGCATACTCACCTTTGAATTTTGCAGAATCGCCTCTGGTGCTGAGCTTGCCCTCAATGGCAGCAAAAGACAACATTGAAGTTTCTTCTACAAGTGCATTGATATTCTCAAGCATTACAATAATAGCCGGCATCAATGCATCGTTTTCACTGCGTTTTCCGATTGCCTTGAATTCCGGCAGCTGTTTCAGATCCCCTGCTGCGATATTATTCAATGCATCAATGATTGTATTAATACGCTCCGATACCATATTGACCGAATCAGCAATTTCTGCATAGATTCCCTGATGAACGCCCTCAACCTTTCGGGTAAAATCGTTATACTTCATTGCTCCAAGGACATCTCTGCCCTCAGCCAGTCCGCCGAGCCCATCAATACAGGAATTGATGCTGTTCTTGATATCATCAAAATCACCGTAATAAACTGCCGTGATTCTTTCCGGAATTTCACCCTTTCCTATCTTATCCATGCAGGATGCAGCAACCCGAAGCGGATTCACGACCGAATCCAGCGCGCCGTTTACACCGCCCACAATGCGCGAGTAAGAGCCTTTCAGCTTGCTGATGTCTGCTCTGTATGAAAGAGTTCCGTCTGCCGCTGCACCCGTTAGATCTTCTATTTCAGAAAGCAGCGTATTCAATGATTCCCGCACCATATTCAGGTGATTAATCAATATACCATAGTCACCCTGATATGTATTGTTCAGTTCCTTCAGTTCTTCGCCGTTTGCCATCTGCTCAATAAATGACAGTGCTATATTTAGCGGCTCAACAATTGCATCCAGCGTGTTATTAAATCCAGAAATGATATCCTGATAACCACCGTTAAAACGTTCCGTATTTCCTCTGAGAGAAAGGTTTCCTTCCGCCGCACCGCATGTAAGAGTTTCTGCCTCTGTGACCAGGTTTTTTAACTCCATAACCACTCGGCTCATGCTCTTAGACAGGATATCTGCTTCTGATTTCGGAATAATTTCGATGGACAGATCTCCTTCTGAGATCTTCCTTGCATGTTCCGACTGCTCTCTGATGTTGTCTATAATCTTTTCAAAGGCATCCGTTAAGACACCGACTTCGTCCTGCGATGTTCTGATCAGCTTGATGCCTGTATCTCCCACAGCCAATCTTTCGGCAGCAGCAGTCAACGCTACGATAGGCTTTGAAATACGCTTTCCGGTCAGGTATGCTGCAAGGGTGCCCAGTGCAATTACAGCGAGAGCAGTGATGATAACCGTTATTAGCAGATCTTTCATCAACCGTTCATTCTCCGCTTTGAAACCATCGGAAAGAGCCTGTATATTGTCGATATAGTTCCCAGTTCCGATTTCCCACTGAAACGGCTCAAACAGCTGAGCATAGCCCCGTTTCAACGATGCTTCCTCTTCGCCTGGCTTGGGGAAATAATAATCCAGATAACCGCCGCCTTCCTTTGCGAGTTTGATAAATTCCTTGATTACATATTTTCCGTTTACATCCTGGAACTCAATTCTGCTGGTTCCCTCCGTTTCATTACCCAGAAGCACTATATTTTCCCCTTCCAGGGTGTCTGCCCAAAAATAGCCGTTTTCTCCGTACTTCATGTCACGCAGGGTATCAGCACCAAGTTTCTTTGCCTCCTCCAGCGTTATTTCGCCCCTCTCATATCTGCCATAGACGTGTCCCAGCATGGTCACAGCACTTTCTACTTCAGATTTGATCAGAACATCATAATCATCATTCAACACTTCGTTGATCGCCTGCAGATTTTCATTGGACTGCTTCAGCAAGTTATAGGTAAAAATTCCTCCAACCGCAAGCACCGAAATAGCAGTGATCAAGACAGCACTGATGATAATCTTTGTACTGATCTTATTGATCTTTCCCATTTTCTTCTCCTTCTCTAATACAAACAAATACAAATAATACCTTTTGACGAAACATCAAAAACATATCCGTCATTTATAGGTGTATTTATTTATCGTACTGTAGAAGCAAAACTTTAGCATCTTCAAATATTTACCAAATACATGAATGTGCAATCCATAGCAAACCAGACTTAGGATAGCAATGAAAATATTGCTTCTCATATAACTTTTAAATTGGGTTACCTTATGAATGAAGGGAAGGTGATGTTTTCATGAAAGATACATCGATTGAAACTCCACCCGAACACTTAAACGACCTTAAGGTCGAATTCGCCAATGAAACCGGATCAGATATGTCTCAGTATAACAAGATGGACAAGGCCAATTTAACTTCACGGCAAAACGGTTATGTAGGAGGCTATATCGGCGGAATCATGACGAAAAAGCTTACAGATATGGCAAAAGCGCAGCTTAATGGTAACAAATTTTAATGATGATGTAAGCTAATTATAAGAAGCCGGCAGAAATTCTTCTGCCGGCTTTATCCATTTTATCAGCCTTTACTTATTTAAGAGGATAAGCGGATTAATTCGGGAGTTCTGATTCGCAGTTTGTCTTACTTCAAAGTGGAGGTGCCGGCCTGTGCTTCGGCCCGGATAGGGATCTACCCCAGGCTCTCCACCTTCCAGTCCGATTGTTTGTCCCTGCACGACCCGCTCCCCTTCTTTGACATAGGAGTGGGCAAGGTGTGCACTTAAAGTATAGAAACCGTCATCATGTTGAATTAATAGATACAGTCCGTAACTTTTTTTGTCGATCTGCATTCGTTCCACAGTTCCATCGGCAATGGAAATAATCGGATCGTTCTTTCCAGTACTAATATCAATCCCTCCGTGAAAATCATCCTCACCGTTAAGAACTCGCCCGCCATATTGGCAAGTAACCGTTCCGTTTAAAGGCCACGGATATGTTCTGATTCTACTCATTGGGGAACTATCAATGATTGGAATTCCATTATAATACGCAATGTTTTCTTGTAATACGTCAATACGCTTTCCTTCATCCCTATAAAATAGGCTTGATCGAATCTCAGCTGGCGCAGTTAAGATAGAAATTGCTGCTCCAAAAACGATACCAAAGAAAATTATGACCGCAACAATCACATAAGAAATCATTTTTCTTCTTTTTCTGCTTCGTGTCAAGATCATCGCGAATCTTTCAAATACATTCATTAATAGAATCCTCTCCGCTTACATGCAGAGCCGTTATTTCCCTTATTCCGTGCGGGTAATTCAAGTAATTTCCCGCTTGTTATCGATGCCATGGAATCCATGGATATTTTCAGGCTCAATGATAGAGCATATTATTGACTTTGTAAGGATATGCTCCTTTTGTGATAAGAAAGGGTACCGTCACGTGGAATTGGACAAAAAAACTTGCCGAGATGGCAAAGCAACAAATTGCGAATAGGACACTTTAAATAATTAACCGGCAGATACAAATCTGCCGGCTTTTATTTGAGCTGCTATAGTCCTGACTTTCTTTTTTTTCTTTGCAGATTCACCTCTGCTTGTGCGTTCCTTTTTCTTTTGCGGCAAGTCTCACAGACTGCATTGCTTTCGCTGGGTTTTAATTGACATCCGCACTGTTTGCATTTTTTTATCATGAGAATCTCCATCCCCTACAAAATCTCTTTATTAAAATGTCCTCTTGTGTCTGTTTCCTGGTTAAAAACAGCTTTATCCACCCTGCCATTTAATTTGCCTAAGGCCTGATGAATGGTTTTTACGACCTGCTCTTTTGATTCAACTGTAAAGTTTAATCTGAATGCCTCGATTCCTTTTATGCTTGGCAGCTCATCCAAAAGATTCAGCGTCTTCCCATTCAGAATCGTCGTTGTACAATCCTCATGGGTTATGACAGGGAACGTACCATGCTCATCTTTTAACTCATAGCCCGACCTTTTGCAGCTACCGCATTGATTCATTTTTTTCAGCGGGCAATATTTTGTAACCATCAAAGGTGCCTTACCATACACAATCATCTCTAGTGCAGGATAGCCGTCATTTTCTTTATAATAAGCATTGATTAAATCATCAATCTGTTTCTTATTCAATTCATAAGATAACGTGACTCGTTTCGCACCCAGCCGATATAATTCATAGCAACTGGCAGCATTGACAACATTGAGAGAATAGTCCGTAACAAAAGGATTCGTATTTCTGTAGTGATAGATTCCGCCATATCCTCCGATTAGCAACTTCCCTTCTTTTTCCTTATATTCATTCTGGTTTCTTCTGACAACGTTTTCAAAATAGATTTCCTGAACTCCACAGCTCACGCAAGCATCATACTGCTCCTTTGTCGATACGGAAGCCGTAAGGTATGTTTTTTGGGGCGCAAAGCTTATTTTTTCTTTTGCTGTCAAAGCCTTTGTTCTGTTCTTTTTGCTGTTAAGCTTTAAGTCATATAAGCCCTGTACAATCTCTCTTCTTGCTGCATTTAACAGTTTCGCTGGAATAAACGCATTACATTCCTCAAACTCCACATGATTCAGTTCGAATATCGTATCATTCAATCTTGAAAACTGCTTGATTACCTGGTCTTTTGTTGTTGGATTATTAATTGCTTCGCCGAGCTCTTCCTCGCTTTCATATAAATATTGAAAGCCTAAGCCCTCAGCATCTATGATGAGCTTTGAACCCGGATATGCATAGACTCTGATATCGAGTTTAAAACGCTTAAATTCTTTTTCCAGTGAGGTTTCTAACTCTTTGTAATAGGAATAATCCTTCGTGATATATACGATATCGCCCTTTGACACCTTTTCTTTGATTTTGATATAGCACACATCATCAGCTCTGTTAATTAAATTGCCATCTTTATCGTACAGTTTTACAGCGGTTAAATTCACATCTTCATTGCTATGACTGATTCTGATGATATCGTTTTGATTTAAGGTACGTGTAAGGGTTATTTCAACCATGTCTTTCACGATCTTGCTGATTCTGCCGACTTCATAACCAAAATTATTTGGTCTTACAATGTTGGTAATGTCTTTCTTATCCTCGTGAAACAGATATCCTTTCGTAAAGGTTCTGTTAAAAGTTTTGTTCAGATTTTCTTTATCTTCTTCGGTTATTGTATGATCTAAGGCCATGCGATATTTTGATACTACATTGGCAACATATGCCGGCTCTTTCATTCGGCCTTCTATTTTTAAAGAATCAATTTCTTTTAAGTCATCGATATATTCGATCGTGTTTAAGTCCTTCGTAGATAGAATATAGTTTTTCCCCAAAGAGGTACCTGCCGTCTTATCAATCAGTTCATACTCCTTACGACAGGAGCCAACACATCTTCCGCGATTTCCGCTTCGGTAACCTATCAGTCCCGACATGAGACAGTTTCCGGAATAAGATACACATAAGGCACCGTGAACAAAAATTTCTAAAGGTATTTTCGCACTTCTTTTGATCTCTTTTACTTTTTCAATCTCAAGCTCACGGGCTAGAACGACTCTGTTCGCACCAAGTTCTTTCAATAATAAAGTTCCGTCTAAATCGTCGATTCCCATTTGCGTGGAGCAATGAACTTCCATATCGAGAAAGTGATTCACCACGTAATCGAAAGCAGCCAGGTCCTGGACGATAATACCGTCAACACCGATTTCATTTAATTCGTTCATCTGCTCTTTCATCTCTAAAACTTCGTTTTCGAAAACGATGGTGTTCATTGTTACATAGATCTTTACATTCCGGAGGTGCGCGTATGTGACAGCCTCTTTTAACGATTCGAAATCAAAATTAGATGAGTATGCACGTGCACCAAATTTTTGCATTCCTAAGTATATTGCATCACAACCATTAGAAATTGCAGCTTTTAAAGCTTCCATATCACAACCATTAGAAATTGCAGCTTTTAAAGCTTCCATATTTCCCGCTGGAGCTAATAATTCAGTCATTTTTTCCTCCATACTACTATTCTGCACTAAGTATTTCCAACTGGTTGCAAAGTTTTTCTACAGTTGCGAGTTCATTCTTTTGAAAGGCTAATGTAATTTTGGCTTCTAATTCTTGTTTTTTCTTGTCTATCTCCAAATACTTCTGATCAAAATATTTGTCATAAACCATCTTACGGAAAGAACGTGTACGCATACGCCGAATCGTATTATCTTCTACAAGTAAAACGTAATCAGCACAATTCGCTACAAGATAGAAATCGTGGCTTACCATGAGTACCGCCCCTTTATATTCGGAAATGGCTCTTTCCATAGCCATTTGTGCGTAAAGATCCAAATGGCTGGTCGGCTCATCGAGTATAAGAAGCTCTGCATTGGTATTTGCAATCATCGCAATTTGGAGTAAATTCTTTTCTCCGCCGGATAACTGACCTGCCTTCTGCTTCAAGGTATCACCTTCCAAACAATAGTTTCCGAGATACTCACGGATGCTTTCTCTTGTCTCAAACCCTGAGTTTTCCATAACCTCATATACCGTTTTTGTTTCATCCATATTCTCGCCCTGAAGCTGAGATAAACACGCATAGCTTGTATTCTCATCGATATGGATGGAGGGGTGGTTATTCTTTAAGATATCGCGGATTAACGTCGTTTTTCCTGTACCATTCGCACCAACCATGGCTACTTTTTCACCGGCCAGCAATTCAAAATTGATCTGTTCCAATAAACTTTCATCAAATGAAACATGATAATCTGTAATGCTTAAAACCGTATGCTCTGTGATAGCTTCTATTTCCGGAAGTTCAATCTTTGGCTCACGAAGTTCAATAAAAGGTGTCTTAATTTGTCTTGCAAGTAACCGGTCAAGCTGTGTTTGCTTTGCATTTACAGCACTTCCAATAACAGGATTGACCATGATCGTAGCTCTTCTTCGCAAAATATCAACCATTTTCTCAGTACGTTCAATTTCTTCCTGTTCGGAGGTACTCTGAAGTTTCAGTTTTAATTTTTCCTTTAGTTGGGCACAACGATATTCTGTATAATTACCGTCATATTCCTGAATATCACCGTTCTCTAAATGTAAGATCTTGTTAAAACAGTGATTCAATAAATATCTATTATGTGTAATAACTAATAATGTGCCATGATACCCATTCATTAACTGACAAAGTCTATTTAAATTGCCGAAATCAAGAAATACGTCCGGTTCGTCCAAAACAAGAAGATTTGGAGATAACAACATTTCTCTCATAATCTGAAGTAATTTATACTCTCCACCACTAAGTTGGGATAATTTTGTTTCTTCTAATTCACGCATACCTGCTACAGATAACTGTTTACGGATATTGTTTGCATAATGATCTCCGTCCATGGCCTCAAAGGCATCTAAAAGAGCCTGATATTTCTCAAATAACGGCGCTGCATCCTCAGCCACTGCCATTTCTTCACACACAGCAACTGTCGCTTGCTGATTTTCCACGAATCTCTCGCTTAGATATTCAAAAACAGTGCATTCCTGCTCTTTATCTCTCACAGCAAACTGGCTGGCATAACCAATACGGCAACGTTCATCTTTGATGATCTTTCCATCGTACAAATACTGATCCGGATGAATGATCATATCAACAAGCGTTGATTTTCCAACACCATTGCTTCCGATAAAAGCGCAATGCTGCCCCATATTTAATGTAAACGAAACCTCTTTATATAAATCTTTCGCAGGAAAACCAAAAGAAAGTTTTTCTACTTGAATCATTTTTGTTATCCTCTATTCTAAAAAATTTTGTCAAGGAAGCGCTGATTTAATGAAAGGCGCACAGATGGTTTGCCGATCAGATGAGCACACGGAATTAATGAGCGCATCCCTAGTATAATCCACACCAAATAACCTTACGCTTTGCTTGCCTATTTTCCTGATAGCACTATTCCCCAAGCCTCGACGTAGCCACTGCTATGCCTGCGTTTGTGAAACAGCACTCTCAGAAAAATATTCTGCGCCAAACATTAAGGTATTTCATGTGGGTTATACTAGTTTGTCACAGTAGAATTATAACAATTCACACTGCACACCACAAGAAAAGTCTCGAAAACAAATAAAAAACTCTAAACCCACCAAATTCAATGTGCTTAGAGTTTCAACTTTGGAGGCGACACCCAGATTTGAACTGGGGAGTAAAGGTTTTGCAGACCTCTGCCTTACCACTTGGCTATGTCGCCGCATCGATTTTCTTTAAAGATCATCCGCTTTAAAATCTTATGCAGATGATTCCCGAAGCATTCCTGTAAAGTCTAGGCTTTTCATTTCAGTTTTCGGGACATAAATGCGCGTGCCGCGAAACACGCGCATTTATTGATTGGCTAGGGTAGAAGGATTCGAACCTTCGGATGATGGAGTCAGAGTCCATTGCCTTACCGCTTGGCGATACCCCAATGTTATGTGCCTATTTTTTGTTTTCCCCATATGATGATAATTTTATATGGGGTGGGTGATGGGATTCGAACCCACGAATGCAGGAGCCACAACCCTGTGTCTTAACCGCTTGACTACACCCACCATGCTTGTTAATTTCCCGAAAAACTTTCTTCGAAAAATCTTTCGCATACTTAGATTTTTTTACACAGTTTTAATATGGCGATCCGGATCGGGCTCGAACCGACGACCTCCAGCGTGACAGGCTGGCATTCTAACCAACTGAACTACCGGACCGCATTTTTAAAAATGGTGGGCGCAATAGGGCTCGAACCTATGACCCCCTGCTTGTAAGGCAGGTGCTCTCCCAGCTGAGCTATGCGCCCTCATTGCTTAAATGTAGTCCATAAAGAACATGGTAGCGGCGAGTGGAGTCGAACCACCGACCTTCCGGGTATGAACCGGACGCTCTAGCCAACTAAGCTACACCGCCACATTCAAGCCGACATTAATACGTCGCAAGAAAGATAGTACCATTTCTGGACAAGTATGTCAAGCAGTTTTTCTGGCTAAATCCGTCATTTTTTTCTTTCCTTTATCTGGCATCTATTTATTGCATTTCGCGCTGCATATATGGATAGTAGATAAAGTAAGAATTTCTGCCGAGGGTCTTGGACCTTTGCATTGCCAGGCTGCTGTGCTTGATCAGCTTTTTTTTATCAATTTTCTCGACATTTGTATATTCTATACCAATACTGATACCTATGTCAACATGTATTTCATCAATAAATCGGATTCCTTCAATTTCTTTTATAATTCTTTCGGCAATTCGTTCCGGATACTTGGGTGATGTCCAATTTGTAATGAAGATCAGGAATTCATCTCCTCCCAATCTGGAGGGATAGCAAATATGCTGAGGCAGGGCCCGCAGAACGTCTGCAACTTCCATAAGAACTCTTTCACCAATATCATATCCAAGATTATCATTAAGATCCGTAAAACCGTCTAAGTCCAGCATGAGCAGTGCCTGATTCGGATTTTTATACAGAAGCGTATCTAAAACCTCATAAATCGCACTGCGGTTGGGCAGATGCGTCAGACTGTCAATTCGCGAAGAAAGCCGCAATTCTCTTTCACTTTTCTGCAGATTATCGGCAAGGCTGTTGATGTTGAAACAGAGTTCGTGAAATTCACCGCTGCCTCTGCAGAAACACCGAACGGTAAGATCACCGTCAGTCATCTTTTTGGTACTGTTGCTGATTTGTTTCAGCGGCCGGGTCAGCACAATACTGGTATAATAGCCGCCTGAGATCGCAAGGATAACCACGACCAAACCGATTGCAAACATTATTTCTTTGGACGTATTGATATCGTTGTAGACCGTATCCCGTTTCACAGACGCAACTGCAATACAATTGATTTTATCGACAGTTTTATAGGAGCCGATATACTGTTCTCCCTCTTTTTCAAAGCTTACGTCTCCTCGGTCGGATTTCAGCTGTCCGCTTCTAAAGTCTTGTATCAGTAGATCCAAAGTGTTTTTATTCCTGTAATCCTGATAGAGCATTCCCGCATTGACCTTGCTGTACTGGAAAACCAGCATCCCATTCTTTCTGATCAGAAAAGAATAATCATTGGCTTCCATATCCAGGTTACTTAAGTAATTCTTCAACGGGTCCATCTTCAGGGTTTGTTTGAGAATACCTACTGTCTCTCCGTCCTCAGCTTTAATTGGAACAGCAAAGTCAAGGGTATCCGATGTTTCATTGATTGTCACGATATTTAGATAGGCTTCCTTCCCGGAGATAATGTCTTTGTACAATTGGGTCTTATTCAGCGCAAGCCCCTCTTCAGAGGGAACAGAAGAAATTACAACGGTTCCTTTTGCGTCCAGAATCGCTCCGCTGATGACAGGAAAACTAATATCATCCAGTAGCCGCAGCCGCAATTGTGTGCGTTCCTGCAAATCAAGAGTTTCGGCTTCCCCGGAGGATTCATCCAGCAGCCTTGATACGAACTCCAGATTCGTCTTTTTTTCAATCTCCGAGTGCAGCGCATCGTAATAGTCTGTTATTCGGTACTCCATCATCCGGACCGTTCTGCACAGGCTTTCAAGCCTTGAATCAATAATTGCCGTTTGAACGTATTGAAGCATAACATAGCTGATCAGAAGAGTAGGCATGATTGCCATGGCGATAAAGGCAAACCAGATCTTACGCTTCATACTCAGAATTCCTCCTAAACCTATGCAGCAGCGCCGCACACTTAATTGATGCGTTCATTATATCACAAACTCTCCTCTATTTTCATATATTACCACATAGAAGTTTTACTTCTATGTAAATTTTGTAATCGTCGGGGTAGTTATATGAGCTTGGATATCAAACCACTAAATACCCTGCCCCTTGGGAAAAAGGCTGTGGTCTCGGATCTTACCGCCATCGGTACCGAGAGACGAAGAATGCTGGACCTTGGTCTTGTTAAAGGTGCTTCCGTCGAAGCCCTGCATAAGAGTCCCACCGGAGATCCTACAGCCTATTTCATCATGGGGGCAGTTATTGCGCTTCGGGGCGATGATGCCCGTAAAATATTAATAAAAGAATATTAACAGGAACGGAGAGGAATTTGTCGCGATGGATCCTATTGTTATTGCACTCGCCGGCAACCCAAATGTCGGAAAAAGTACCGTATTCAACAGTCTGACCGGCTTGAACCAACATACAGGAAACTGGCCGGGTAAAACAGTCACCAATGCGCTGGGCAACTTTACATACAAAGGTCGAACCTTTGTAGTAGCAGACATCCCTGGTACTTACTCCCTCATGGCGGCTTCGGCAGAAGAAGAAATAGCAAAGGATTTTATTTGTTCGGGAACTCCCGATGTCACCGTAATTGTGACGGATGCGACCTGCCTCGAACGCAATTTAAATCTTGTTCTTCAAATCCTGACCGTATCCGACAGGGTGATCGTGTGTGTCAATCTGCTTGATGAGGCCGCAAAAAAAGGTATCCTTGTAGATTTACAAACCTTGTCGGATCTCCTTCAGGTCCCTGTGGTCGGTATGGTAGCCCGTTCTGAACAAGGTCTTTCAGAACTGAAGGAACAAATTTATACTGCAACAAATGAAAAGCCAGCGGGTGAAAAGCGTTCAAAAAAGTGCATGGCATGCAGCCTAAAGCCATCCTTTACGGAAGCGGATGCAGAAGCCTTTATCAAAAGATCAAAAGAACTTTATGGCCGCTGTGTATCTGTTAAAAAACAGAATTACAATGCGGTTGACCGGCGCATTGACGATGTGGTTACCTCAAGGCGATTTGGAATCCCCTTAATGATTTTGCTGCTTGGAATGATTTTCTGGATCACGATTGTCGGTGCAAATTACCCATCTGCTGTGCTTGCCGATTTTTTCTCCTGGCTTGAGGGAAAGCTTTATCTGTTTTCAGCTTCTGTAGGTTCTCCTGCCTGGCTGGACGGCCCTGTCATATCGGGAGTCTATAAAACCCTCACCTGGGTCATCTCAGTCATGCTGCCGCCTATGGCTATTTTCTTTCCGTTGTTTGCACTTCTGGAAGACTTCGGTTATCTGCCTCGGGTGGCTTTCAATATGGATCACTTCTTTCGGAAAGCTTCTGCCCATGGCCGGCAGGCTTTGAGCATGTGCATGGGCTTTGGCTGCAATGCCTGCGGTGTCATTGGCTGCAGAATCATCGATTCTCCGAGAGAAAGGCTCATTGCTATTCTGACCAATAATTTTGTGCCTTGCAACGGTCGATTTCCAACACTCATTGCAATCATTATCATGTATTTCAGCGTATCGGGCAGTGGCTTTGCCCAGTCATTCCTCTTTTGCCCTGGAGCTTCCACCTTACAGAAGACCTCAATTCAGAAAGGTCATCATTCGCTCAATCATGGATAGAACACTCTTTGTCCTGATGCGGGCAGTGGTGGTGGCAGCCCCGGCAGGACTTGTCATTTGGGTCTTCGCCAACATTACCATTGGTGATGCAAGCATTTTGACCCACTGTACAGAATTTCTAGATCCATTCGCCTACCATATCGGTGTAGACGGTGTCATTCTGATGGCTTTTATTTTAGGGTTTCCCGCAAATGAAATCGTTGTTCCGATTATCATTATGGCTTATCTGTCAACGGGCAGCCTGACGGAATTTTCCGGGCTGGAGCAGCTGCGTCAGCTGCTCGATGCAAACGGCTGGACTGCACTTACAGCACTCTGTACCATGCTGCTGTGCATCTTCCATTTTCCCTGCGCAACCACATGCCTGACCATAAAAAAAGAAACCCTGAGTCTCAAGTGGACTTTGCTCTCCATGGCAATTCCCACTGTGACCGGGTTAACTCTCTGTTTTATTGCAGCATCCTTCGGAAGAATGCTGTTTGGATTTTAATACTGTAAACGTTCTATTTACCCAGGAACTCTAAGATTTCAAATGCGTTGGTATCCGGCTTGGCCTTTTCAAAGACCTTGAGAATCATTCCCTCTTCGTCAATGATGTAAGTCGACCTGACAACGCCCATAGAACTCTTGCCATAAAGTTTCTTCTCCTGCCACACATCATACGCCTGAATCGCGGCAAGCTGCGGATCAGACAGTAAAATAAAGGGCAATTCGTATTTCTCCGCAAATTTCTGATGGGATTTGCTGCTGTCCTTGCTGATCCCGATTACGGCAATATCCTCGGACCGGAACCCATCATATGCCTCTTTGAATGCACAGGCCTGCCTCGTGCATCCAGGAGTATTATCTCTGGGATAAAAATATACAACAACCTTCTTTCCCTTAAAGTCCGACAGGCTTACAAGATTCCCGTTCTTGTCCTCCAAAGAGAAATCCGGCGCTTTCATTCCTTCTTTCAACATAATAACACCTCCCGTTCCTGTGAAATTCACCCGCAGCCGTGCAAGCCTGCATGAAGTGCAGCAAAGCACGGAGAGGACTGAATTTTCACGTTGTTTTAATTAATATACCCGCTCCGCGTCATCTCACCCATAAAATTTCTACAGTATGTAATACCAGACCAGGAAGATGACCGACAGGTTAAACAATAATGCAATGGGAAGAAGGAGCTTGAATTTCCATTTCTTCGTCTTGTGGCGAAACAACAGGGAACCGAGCAAACTGCCGAGTCCCCCCATAGCAAACGCGGCCGTCAAAAGTGTCTGCTCACTAATGCGCCTCCAATTTTTTATCGCAAACAGCTTGTCTGCTCCCATCAGAAACAGGGTGGCAAAATTCCACCCGATTACGATTTCGATCCAAATCCATTCTTTCATACCAACTCCATCATTCCGGTTCTTATTGATCTGAACTCACTCTTTATTTTATGATAAATCTCGGTAATTCTCAAGGTATTCATCCTGCAGCATTCCATGATTATGTCATAATTGGCGATGGCTGTTTCTATCACCCTTCGGTCAAGTTTGCCGCTATCCATCTGCCGCTTTAGAATATCAATTACAACTTCTTTTGAGAAGCTTTCTTTGTAACTTCTCTTGCCCGCAAGGGCGCTCATCATATCAGAAACAGCTACAATCCGATCATTTAAGGTGAGTTGATCCCCTGTCAATTTCAAAGGATACCCCCGTCCATCCAGTTTTTCATGGTGCCTGTAAGCAATCTGATACACTTCATCCTGTACACGACCTTTGAGAATGTCACCGGTGATTTCGATATGCTCTCTCATGGTCCTCATTTCCTCATTGGTTAAACTACCCGGCTTCTCAAGAATCCCCAGAGGGGTAGCGATCTTCCCGATATCATGGAGGTATGCCCCGAGCTCTATTTTCTCCAGATCCTCTTCCTGTAAGCCAAGGAATCTGCCCAATTCCAGACTGATGCTGACGGTTGAGACCACATGGGTTACCGTTGTTTCACTGCGAAAGTCGATGGAATAGGCGATCATGCGGATGAAATCCAGCATCGTGTCGCCCTCAAAGTCTGCATCTTTCAGCATTCCTTTCAGTTCACCCAGATAGGACCCATCTTTTATGGAATTTTCGATGTCTGCCTCTTTGTTTACCTGGCGGAAAAGAGAGATTGCCTTTTCGCCAAATCGATATTTCTGGTGGTCCAGATCCGCTTCCGCTTCCCGCAGGCTTTGCCTGCCTTGCATCAGAATATCCATACGGTCCGCCAGATGAATCATAACGGCAATGTCCTTGATCCTTCGCTCCACATTGACTTTTTCATAGTGAATCTCATTGAAATGGTGGTAGAGAATGACTTCCGACCATTTGCTCAGCGGCGACATATATTTAAAAAAAAGGGAACCATAGATCGAATGATCGAACACATCGTCTGATTCAAACCGAAGCATGTTGTCGATTTCTTCCGTCTTATAAGCCCCTATATCATGGAGAGAGGAAACGATCACAATCTCCTGCATTTCGCGCAGCGAATAGGTGCCTGATGCCTGCATCATCTTATAAACGATATATGCTACTCGGTGTCCATGGTCGACTAATCTGACGTCGATCTGGTCCAAGGCTCTGAGCATGACCGACATAACACGCCCGACTGTAAGGTTGAGCCTTTTCATAGTTGATCTCCTTATCTTTATGAACTACATTTCGTAACATAATATTAGCATAATCTGGGCAGAAAGTATAACGATTTTCGCGAATAATGTCACAGGATGTCGTATAATGAAGAAATGCTCCCTATCCGGCAGTTAGGGAGCACTTCGTGTTTAAAGGTCATTTATATGCGTCTCACAAACGCTTTTGTATTGTGTTCTATGCAGCTTTGGAGCGCCATACGCTTCCGTGCGGATTCTACGTGCTTTCGCGTTCGGCTGGCTGATCGATTCCGCTACAGCTTGATTTCCGTATGATTGAGGATAATGCTGTCGATTCCTTTAGGATCAAGTAGTTCTCTCATTTTCATGTTGATAACATAATCACTTCCAACTATGGATGTTCCCCAGCCCATGGAATCATCCTTTGTTAAAATTGTCCCGTCCTTAAGTTTCACCGAAGTGATTTCGATTAGTTCTCCGTCTTCAGGATTGGGTGGCACAGAATCATACGCTCTAATGTAGTCCCCGCTGATTTTGACATTGAATGCGATGGGAGAAATTGAGATGGAATCCACACGCACAGTCTCTCCGTTGACTTCAATGTCCTTGCTGATCTCAAAGGTCCTGGAAACATCCTGATAAGCCAGTTTCCAGTTCAGAAGCCATTCGCCCTCATAGTCCAGAACCATTTCACCGCTGTCCATATCATAATGTCTCATGTTAACGAATTTGAGCTCAATATCCTTATCATTGATTTCGCTGTTTGCTTCCATGGAGAAGAGCAGCGTTCCTTTATTATCGCTTGGATCTTCGTCGGGGATCTGGTCGCAGCTATAGCCCATACCCGTTGCTCCTTTCACTTTCAGATAGATCATATCGAACCCTGTCTGGGAATTCAGAATCTGACCTTCCGGAACTGTTATATTAAGCAGAATATACATATTGCTCGCATCCCCGATTGTCTGTACCGCCTCGATGGTTACTCCACTGTCCTCTGCACGCACACCTACGTTCATCCCTGCACCGTTCAAATCCCCCTGATTTTGATCACTCATCCCAAAATAATTAGAAATCCGGCTGTCCCAGTGGAAGATCTCCGCAGCAAATGCTGTCGAAGCAAAAGCGCACAAAGCGACAAGGGATGCGATGAGGATTCTTCTTCTCCTGCCGAACCGGAATACCTTGCCGCTGCTGCTTGGATTCAGGCGCGTACTTTCGGAAGCCGCATCCCCAGAATCCCCTTCTGTAAGCAGTGGCGGAACTTTCTTTGCTTCTTCTCGCAGCTTTGCCTGAATCATTGAGAAGATTCTCCCCTTCTCTTCCTCTGTGAGCCGGTCCTGAAGCAGTTCTGATCCATCACTCAAATTCATGGTTTCCGTTTCGTAAATGTCACCCAACAACTCATCAATTCTCAATTCACCCTTATGATCAATTCTTCCGTTCTTATTCATATTGAACCCCCCTTTCCGTCAGTTCCAGTCTCAATCGGTCTTTTCCTCTGTACAAATGATTCTCTACGGTTTTCGGAGTCAAACCCAGACGCAAGGCGATATCCTTAATCTTTACAAAATAAAAGTATCTCAAAATAAACACAGACCGCATGGGCTCATCCAAACATTCCACCGTATGATGTACAATACTGTCATTCAGTTTCTGTGCATAATCTCCCGCAAGATCAACGGCTGCCTCTATGACCACCTCCTCCAGGGGAATATGCTCCCGGCTCTTGTTCATTGTTCTGCGCTTATCCAATGCCTTATGTCTGGTTATTCCGTACAGATAGCTTTTCAGGGAATAACCTGCTTTCTCATCAAACCTTTCTATCGACCTCCATAATTCAACGAAGCTGTCGGCCGCTGCCTCTTCCACATCCTCAGCAGTGCAGTCGAACAATATGTTTCGGCATATGGTTCTTACCGGACCGCCATATGCGTTAAGCGCCATATGTATTCCCTCTTCCGGTGCTGCTTTTAGCAAACGCAGAATCTTCTCTTCACTGATGTCCTTCATGATGTTACTCCTTACCCTTTACCTGACCGTATACAGTCTATGATTCCAGAAAAACGTCCTTCACTTTACTATTCGGATCATCAATTGATTTTCACTCACAATCATTAATAAAAAAATTTTCTCGCTTATGATTTGTGTAAAAAAAGTCAATTTAAAATGAGGGTCCATTGACCCTCATCTAACTCACCTATATTTCTTTCTTCTTTTATTATGATACATCAGGCTGTCGACATGATGCATAAATTGATCGAAATTTTCAAAATCCGAATCGTACAGCTCTGCACCGATGCTGCAATCGAGGATGTATTGTTTATTGGAATTCTCATTATGCTTCTGAAAACTTTCCCGAATCCTTTCTACGGTGGCTTCAATCTTTTCTCTCGTATTGCAGTCCAGTATAATCAGGAACTCGTCGCCCCCAGTTCTGGCGATGATATCGGTTTTCCGGAGAACACTCTTGATCAGCTGTACGGTTGTCCTTAATGCATAGTCTCCCTCGAAATGCCCGTGTTCATCATTGATCCGCTTCAACTCGTCGATATCGAGCACGATCAAACCGAACGCTTCATTCCGCTTCTGCTTTCTTCTTCGATCGATACAGTACTCGAAGGTGCTTCTGGTCCAAGCACCAGTCAGATCGTCAATATGAACCATTCTCAGCTGTAAAAAAATATAGAATACGACGAGAGAATAGGCAGCACAGCTCCACATAAGTAAAACTCCGTAGAAGTGCGCCTGTACGACCCCTCCAATAAGCGGAAGAATCCCGAAAACCAACATCGGCAGGTACTCTTCCTTTACGATTTTTCCGCGATGCAAGCAAACAAGAACAAAGGCGTATGCGATATAAAAATAGACGATGCTTATGGAAAGTAAAAACAGCGGACCGCGGTGGTATACGTTAGCACTGTCAATGTAAAATACCAGATCGTAGGCTGGTGATAAAATGGTTATGATCAAATTCAGAAAAACCGGAATTGCAAACAGGAAATGGGTTCGATGAGTAATCTTTCGATCGGGGATACACCAATTCGAAATCAACAGATACCAAAAATAAGTTAAAAAAGGCGCCAGCGCGTACAAAATTACATGAAGTGCAGTGGATAAAGGCGCTGCCCATGCCGCATTGCTGCGGTTAAGGATGCAGGTCGCTGTCTCAAGGAGCAGTTCAAATATGACAATCTGACTCGTGATCAAAAAAACCCTGTTCAGCCGGTCGCTTCGATCAAGCCTTCTGAAAGCGATTAAAACCACGATTCCCAGTATTGCAGCAGCCATCAGATTATTGTCAATTCTCAAGAATTTCTCCATTGTGCAGGTTACCACCCAAATTATCATCAATACTATCACCGATCAAGTTCATTGTATCAACTTGATCGTATTTCGTCAATATTCTACCAAATATTGAATATAATTTGCCCACGTGTCGAAAGTTCGGATCACTCGAGAACCTTAAGCTTCATTTTTTTATCTTTTTTCATAGCTGCTAATGTTTCAGTCAGTTCAAAGACATCTTTAAAAAACAGCTCTTTATTATTGACAGATGCCACGGTGAGTGTAATGAGAGGGAACTTCTCAATACGATTTCTCCTGTTTGCTGTTGTAATATAGCCCTTTTCAACATCTTCCGGACTATAGAATTTTAAGACTTCCTCTTCAAAGAGTGCAATAATTCCCTGAAAAAAATCAGATTCCACATGCTCGCTAGCAATTACAACAAAATCATCCCCGCCGATATGTCCGATAAATTCACCGCGGCAAAGATTCTCCATAAGAATATTGGACAAGAGCTTTAAGACCATATCGCCGTTTTCAAATCCGTAAACATCGTTGTAGGCCTTAAAATTATCGATATCAAGATAGGCCACGCTATAATTTCCTCCATCAAAAACACAGCGATGGAGCCTCTGCTCAATGATCAGGTTGCCGGGAAGGCCGGAAAGAGGATTTTGATGCTTTGCCGCTGCAACTTCGATTTCCGTAGTCTTTTTCAGCAGATCACGGATCGTCACCGTCCCAAGAAATTCACCATTTGTGGTTACAACAATAAAATCATATAGTTTATCATGCTCCCGGGACATCGCGATAGAAGAAACTACATTGACCGGGGTATCACCATCAACGGACAGGAACTCACGATCCATGACATGAGAGATCGGTTTATTTTGATAAAGAGCAAAGCCATACTGACCGCTGAGCTTTAATGCCAGCCGTTCCTTCGTAACAATGCCCGCAGGGATGTTTTGCTCTACCACACATAGACCAACGCAAGCGGGAGAATGCCGAAAGATGTCGAAAACATCAGGAACCAGTTCGAAAGGGGGTATGGTGCTGGTGACTGTACAGAGGTTTTTAATGGGAGTATTAAAGATACTGCTTGTTATGGAATCATATTTTTTAAGATTCGCATTCCTGATTTTCTGAGTAATTTCTGCCTTGATCTCTTTCACAACGCTATCGGGATGCTGTATAAAATATCCCTGTCCATACTGTACACCAAGGCCAATCAAGGTTTCCAGTTCTTCACCTGATTCGATTCCTTCTGCAATGAGGCGGATATTTGAAATCTTTGAAAGCTCGACCATGCCTTTTACAAGGGCCGCCTTAAGTCCGTCAGAATTGACATTGCGGATTAGTTTCATGTCGAGCTTGATATAGTTTGGGTTGATATCACTGATGAGGTTCAGACCGGAATATCCTGCCCCGGCGTCATCGATGGCAATTTTATAATCCTGGCTTTTATAATGAGCTACCGTCGCGATGAAACCATTCAAGTCCTTAATAATATTCCGCTCGGTTATTTCAAAAATGATATTACCCGGTGAAATCTGATATTGATTGAGATACTCCTTCGTCAATCCCTTCTGAAAGGTTTCATCGTGCAGAACGTTGGGGTTGACGTTGATAAACAGTTTCTTATCATAAGGAGGAACCATAAAGCGAAAAGCAGCCTCAAATGCTTTTGTTCTGCAGAGCTGCTCAAGTTCCCAGAGACAATTGTATTTTCCTGCAAGAACAAACAGCTCTTCAATATTTTTAATTTGTGTCTGACACGTAATCCTGCTCAGTGCCTCATGACCCAGCACTTCGCCGTCACGGAGCGAAATGATGGGTTGAAAGACTGTCATGATCTCTTTGTTGCTGATAATATTGCTTAAATCCTGCGTCACCATGTCCATTGCGAGATCTCCTTTGCTACTTCTATTTTGATTTTAGCACAGGGAGCTTTCTCAATGGACAAGGGTGGGTTAAGAAACTGTTAAATTCCTGTTAAATTCGGCTGCTGCAGATCAAAAGGCAAATATCATGTGTCCGATTTTTATAGAGACCGTCTTGGAAAGAATCCATTCGTTGGTCGTACTGTCATCATAATAGAACTGTGCTCCCTTTGTAGGATCCTCTCCGCTTAGTGCAGCTTTTGCCGCTTTGATACAGGACGCTTGCGCGGGTTTATCAATCCAGCCGTTAACGACAGGCGTAAATTGATAATACCCCCCAACGTTGTGATAGATCACCTCACGAACTGAGTCTGGCCACACCCCGCTTTTCACACGATTCAGTACCACTGCTCCCACGGCAACCTGGGCCTCGTAAGGTTCTCCCTGGGCTTCAGCAGTAATGAGTCTCGCCAGAAGATCGAGCTCCTGATCAAGAACAGCTTGATTTTCTTTTCCACTCTCACCTTTTGACGATGCGTCTGCTTCCGTTACAGCAGCAGAGCCTGATGTATTTGCCCCGGAACTGTTTGTGCCGGAAGAATTTGCGGAGTCGCTTGCATCGTCTAAGTCTTTAGATTGATTATCACCTTTTAAATTATTATCATTTTTCGTTTTATTATCATCTTGTGCTGCAGCAACAAATGGAGCCAATTCGGTTGTTTCCGAATCTGCTTGAGAAGCTGCATTTCGATTCTTTAGTATTGAAAATTCGCTTTGATCTGAATGCTGAGCGTTGGCATCCCGGTTCTGTACATCAGCTCGAAAACTGCCGCCTCTGGAGGTTGCAGAAGCTTGATTCTGCTGTTCTGCCAGATAAGCGATGTATTCTTCCGCAGAAAGACCTGAGCGATCTCCCGTGCTGTTGCTTGTCTTTCCTTCACCTTCTGTTTTCTCTTTCGTTACGGTTGGCACACTCCGTTCACCGGCTTCCCCGGAAGAATTCCATTCCTGCGCCTTTTGTTCTTTCGTTTGATATGTATCTACCGCTGCACCAAAAAGTGTGTCGGTCAGGATTGACCGAATCTGTTCATTGGAAGCAATTCCAATGGAGAGGCATAATGCAAGAAAGCCTCCTGCCAGAAGCATTTTTATTTTTATAGATTTATTTTTCATAATTCCTCCTTCATTCCTTCAGGATATCCTTCCGGTCATGACGGTATCACCCCTGTCAATTTGACGGGCTGAAATCTCTTTCAACCGGAATTACTTTGCCTTACTCCGGTTTCATTCCTATTTTAATATGTTATGGTCCTGGTTTCCATTGGTAAATCAGAGGTTATTATGAAAATTATGGATCAAAAGGTTTATTGCGTTTTCTTTGTCATCTCCAGCAGCACATTCAGGCGTTCCAGCAATCTGCCCTTTGAAAGTTCGTCAAGGGACCTGAATTGAGTGATCAGTGCTTTTTCATCTTCTGAAAGAGAAAGCTCATTGCCTGATCGATTTTCATTCAATGCAACATAGCCTCGCAAAAGAAAGTCGACAGAGAGATGATAGAAGTCTGCAAGCTTAACCAGCATTTTAAGGTCAGGCTCATTCGATGCAGTCTCATATTTGGTATAAGTTGATACACTGATACCAAGCTGCTTTGCAACTTGTGACTGCGTTAAATTCATTGATACCCTCGCGTTTCTCAGGTTCATGTTGAATGCCATTTCTTCACCCCCCAACGTTATTTTATATTTTATGCAAATTTAATACAAACAATGTGACAAAACGTCATCCTTAAGTTGACAATTCGACAAATAATGACTAAAATGGATATAATAAGTGACATTACGTCACATTATTTTACACTGTGAATTTCAAATTCGATTTCATATCATACAACTAGGCATTCTGTGTTTTCTTCCGTATGCAGAGCATAAGAAACCAATGCGTAACCGTCTTTCGGCTATTATTTTTACCGAAGAAAGCAATGCATAAGCATACAATACGAATTCCCAAATAATGGTCTGATAATCAGATCAAATGGGTTGAATGGAGATAAAAAATGAATTCGGTAAAATACAGAAAACTCTTGGAAGTTTTTTTCAAGGATAATCTCATAGCAATGATACCGGTCCTGTTGATCGGTTTCCTTTTGATTGCCGGTATCTATCATTATTTCATCGGTAAGGAAATACAAAATGAACAGGAAAAAACCAGGCAATTAGCCCAGGGCATAGACTGGCAGCTGAACAATGGCACCCAGACACTCAAACAGATTGCCACCATTCTCAGTTATCATCAATCAGATGAAAGCATATCCGACAGCGCTTTTCTGGTAATCAAACATTTGGAGAAAAGTCAGGATATCTTTCAAGACATCGAATTTTCTGATGTGCAGGGGGAGCCGGCAGGTTCTCTCTCCCAGCAAATAAGACCTGCAGATTCCACTCCTGCCAGCATTCCCGGATTTCGGTTTCAAGCGGTAGATGCACCGCCCCAAATTACGCTTTCCGCAAAGGATTCTTCCATCAGAATCGTATTGCCGCTGAAAGAAAATATACTGACAGGCAAGATTGATTTCAATGCAGTCTGTGCTGAAATATTAGGCAGCCAGGGTATCGGTGACGGTACCCTTAGTCTTGCGCTGGTGCAAGAAAAAGAAAGCCCTGTCATTCTCAGAAGTTCTTCTTCTGGTACTGAGACAGAAAAAAGTTACTCAGGCGAACTCATTGCAAAAGCAGCAGAAAGCAAAACTTCGGACAATTACATAAGATTTCCGGGATACGGAGGCATTGTTACTGTTGCAGAACTGAATTCTGTTCCATGGACGCTGATCAGCGTACGGGATACCGGTCGTATCCATTATGCCATGATTCCTGTAATCGTCTTCCTGTTCGCGAATCTACTTGTAGTAATTGCTTATCTTTCCATATTGAGTACTCACCGCTCTTATAAGATCAAACGGATTATCGATGGTTTTATCTTTCAGACAAAACGGGTTTCCGAAGGAGATCTGAAGCATTCCATGGAGTTGCAGAACATTTACGAATTCAATCTGCTGGCGAACAATTTCAATTCCATGGTAGACTCCATCAAACAGAGAGATATCAAATTAGAGTTCATGGCATTTCATGACAGGCTGACCGGCATCGAAAACAGAGCCTACCTGTATCAGAAACTTGATCAGGCAGGCTACCTTGAAGCGGTTAAGACGCTGGCTTTGGTTTACATCAATGTGGACGGCTTTAAGAACGTGAACGATACACTGGGACATTCTTTCGGCGATGAACTACTGATCAAAGTCTCCCAAATACTGAAAACCAGTGCGGACCGGGACTGCAGGCTGATTCACCTGGGAGGAGATGAATTTGCCTGTCTGATTCCGGATCGCAATTGCCGCGGTGTTTTTGACGCAATTCATAACATTCGCAGTAAATTCATGGATTCCATATCCTGCTGCGGACGAAACATTTATATTTCCATCAGCGTCGGCGTCAGCATGTATCCCGATGACGGCAAAGATTTTGATACCTTGCTGAAATGTGCAGATACGGCTCTGCACGCCGCAAAAGCACAGGGGAAAGGTTCCTTTGCATTTTATGAACCGGCAATGAACGATGCAGTAGAAAAGCGGTTGAAAATTGAGCAGCATCTTCGCAGTCTGCCTGAACTGGATGAATTCTTTATTGTCTTCCAGTCCCAGGTATCCCCGCGAGGCAATACCATAAGGGGTTTTGAAGCTTTGCTTCGCTGGAACAACAAGGAACTTGGCAGTGTGGATACAGGAGAGCTTGTCTCTGTTGCCGAGGATACAGGAATCATCGTGTCCATAGGAGAATGGGTCATCCGTGAGGCATGCAGCCTCATTGGCAGTCTCAACAGATCGCGGGGCACCGATTATACACTTGCAGTCAATGTATCGCCCATTCAGTTAAAAAGCACCGGCTTTGTGTCCAATCTCAAAGAGATTTTGGACCAAACAGCTTTCAATCCCAATTTACTTGAGCTTGAAATCACAGAAAACGTATTCATTCATCATAAGGACGAGGCAATCACCGAAACGCTGGAGGAACTCCTTAAGATGGGGATTCGTGTAGCCCTTGATGATTTCGGCACAGGTTATTCTTCCCTCTCTTATTTGAATAAGCTTCCAATACAAACACTAAAGGTTGACAGAAATTTTATCAGCAACCATAGCAATCCCAAGACCAGAAGCATGATTGAATCCATTATCATCATGGCTCATAAGCTTGAACTTTCCGTTGTTGCAGAAGGTGTGGAAAAGGAAGAAGAGCTTGCCTTTTTAAAACACCTGAATTGCGACTTTATTCAAGGGTATTATTTCAGCAAGCCCGTTCCTTTTGAAGAAATTCTCTCAACGGAGCTTCTCTAAAGCGGTCTCCCAAAGCCCCTTACCGAGCGAGTCCTCTCAGTGAATCTCCTTTGACCGGTTCCTGTCTAAAATCGGAAAGACTCTCTTTACAACGATCTTGCGGATAACGTCAGCAGGAATGACCAAAGCAGCGATAGAGACAGCAAATACAAGTTCCCGAAGCGTCAGGTCTCCTGTTCGGAACAAACTGCCGCCATAATAGATCAGAATGATTTGTACAATGGCAATCATGGACATGATCAGGATAAAAGCGGGATTTCTGCTGAGATATGCTGTCATGTTGATCCTTGGGGTTCTGGCATTAAAACTGTTAAATAATCCGCAGAAAATAAACAGGGTAAAGAACGCGGAGTAAAAACAGATCGGATTCAAGTGATAATGGTAAAACACTTTAACGATACCCAAGGATAAAAACAGCATGCACATTGTTATCGTGAAAAGGCCAGCAAATAGGATTTGATTGACCATTCCACCGTTTAGCACGGGTTCCTCTCTTGACTTGGGAGGCTCCTCCATATACTCTTCAAGCGGTGGTTCCCCCGCAAATGCCAGTCCTGCCAGTGTATCCATGATGATATTGACCCAGAGCATCTGAATTACTGTAATGGGTGTCTCAAATCCGATAAACGGGCCCACCAGAGAAACTCCTACAGCACAGAGATTCATGGTGAGCTGAAATACAATAAATTTCTGAATGCTCTTAAATATGGTCCTTCCGTAAAGAATCGCCTTTGCTATGGAAGCGATATTGTTGTCCATGATGACAATGTCTCCTGCTTCCTTGGCAACCTCTGTCCCATCTCCCATGGCAAAGCCCACATCCGCAAGTTTAAGGGCAGGGCTGTCATTGATTCCATCTCCCGTCATACCGGCCACCAGTCCCATCTCCTGTGCAAGTGTCACCAGCCTGCTCTTGTCTGTGGGGAGTGCTCTTGCAATCACACGAAGCTGCGGCAGTGCTGCCTTTAGTTCTTCGTCCGAGAGGCGGCCCAGCTCTGCGCTGGTCATAACACTGCTGCGTTCCTCATGATCCAGCAAACCGCATCCCCTTGCAATTGCCACTGCAGTTTCCTTGTTATCACCCGTAACCATAACCACCTGTACCCCTGCATTGGTAACCTGCTTGATCGAATCGTAAGCCTCAGGCCTCAGCTCATCGCGAATACCGATCAGCCCTATTAAAATTAAATCCTCAAAGCAGCCTTTTTGAAGGGGCCATTTTTCTGATGCCGCTACAACCAGCATTCTTACTGCCTGATTGGCCATATCCCGCCGGACCACTTCCAGTTTTTGAGGCTGAGAGAGTGCGTTCACCCGTCCTTCTGCGTCATAATATCTTGTACATTTGCCCAGCAGCAACTCAGGAGCACCTTTGATCAGGGAAATATCCATAGGGCCGCAGAGTCTGGCGGCAGAAAATTTATCCGTACTGTTAAAAGGAATCGCGTCCAATTTCATGTACTCATCCGGTTCCTCGTAGAGAGGCAGCACATAATCAAGCAGCGCCCGATCCGTCATATTTCCTCCCAGAGACTCGTCGCCGGACAGCACCGAACCGGTATTGAAAAAACTGGAAAGAGTCATCAGATGAAACAGCTTTGATTCCCGATCCAACGGATCGTCGTTCTGGTAGATTCGTCCGTCACCGGAAATAAAATGGCTCACAGAAAGCTTCCCCTGTGTAAGGGTTCCGGTCTTGTCCGTAAACAGGATATTCAGGCTTCCCGCAGTCTCAATTCCCACCAGCTTTCTCACCAGAACATGATCCTTCATCATCCTCATCGTATTGGAGGATAGGACCACGGTAATCATCATAGGCAGCCCTTCCGGCACAGCTACCACCACAATGGTGATTGCCAGGGTCAAAGCGTGGAGAATATGCTCTGCCATTGCCGGGAAGCTCGTCAATTCCTGAAGAATCAGATCAGGCTGAAATCTGTTGTTTAATACCAGATTGCTGAACAGATCTGACATTGCCACAAGAAAAGCTGCTATGTATCCAAGACGGCTGATGGTGCCCGCTAAATGTCCCAATCTCACCTTCAGGGGGCTGTCTCTGGTTTCTTCCTGCATTGCTGCTGCCATATGCCCGTAAAAGGTATCGTTTCCGACTCTTGCCACCTGCATGACACCTTCCCCCTCGTCCACGACACTGCCGCGGAACAACTGGTCAAAGGACAGCAAGTCCCAATTTCTTACTGCATCGGGTACTGAGGAGTCATGAGACGGCAATTTTGCCACCGCCTTACTCTCACCATTCAGCGCTGATTGATCCACTTTTATATGTCCCGAAAGCATGATGCCGTCAGCCGGAATTCGCTCCCCTGCCTGAAGCAGTACGATATCCCCCACAACTACATCAGAGATCGGCACCGAAACAGGCTTCCCCGCGCGCATCAGTCTGCATCGGATCTGTTCAGCCTCGTCCATCAATTTGGCAAAAGCCGCTTCACTTCCATATTCCGACAGGGTGGAAACAAAGGTTGCAAGGAAAACAGCGATTGCGATTCCCACTGATTCCATCCAATTCGCATTTCGAAAAAGAAAGATAACGTTCAAAGCCAATGCGGCCAGCAGAATTTTGATAATAGGATCACCAAAACTGCTTAAATATTGACTGAGAAACCCTTTTCTTTTTCTTTTCGCAAGTTCATTGCTCCCGTTGGCCCGTCTTGATTCGGCCACTTCGGAGGGATTTAATCCATTGTGTTTGCTCATGGTCGACTCCTCATCATACGTTTTCAAAATTTAACCGTCACTGAGCACCAGCCCTGGCTGAAGCCCATGTACTAAATTCTATTCAGATGAATTGGACAATATGTCTTGAAACGGAAAAAGCCAAGGCCGAAACCTTGGCTTTTCACGAGAGCTTTTTACAGGATCTATTTTAACAATTACAGTCCTCCTCAGGCTTGATCATCTTTGTCTTCTTAACAAATTTATACCCGAAGTAGCAGATCAGGAAGATGAACAGCCCAAAATAAGCGACAACAAAGCCCATGAAAGTAAAGTCTCCATATGCGTAGAACTGGCCTAAAATAATACATGCACAAAGAACTGCGGAGAGGAGTGGTCCGAAGGGATACCATTTGGCTTTGTACTTCAGATCTTCAATTCTGTATCCCTGTGCGATGTATGCACGCCGGAACGAATAGTGGGAAATCGCAATGGCAAGCCATGCGATAAAGCCGGTCAGCGCCGAAGCATTGAGCAGCCAGTAGTAGACTGTGTTCAGGCCATATTCTGCGGTCAGGAAACAGAGGGCAGCAACGGCAGTGGTCAAATTTAATGCATAGATTGGGGTACCTCTTTTGTTGACCTTTTTGAAAATCTTAGGGGCTTTCCCCTCTTCCGCCAGAGAATATAGCATTCTGGTGGAGCAGTAGAGGCCTGCGTTTCCGCAGGAAAGGACAGAGGTAAGGATAACTGCGTTCATAAGGGAAGCTGCAATGGCCAATCCAGCTCTCTCAAACACCAGAGTAAACGGGCTGTAGATCAAATTCTCAACGCCGGTCTTGGATAAGTTCGGGTCGGTATATGGAAGCAGAAAGCCAATCAGAGCTACTGCACCGATATAAAAGAGCATGATACGCCAAAAGACGCTTTTAATGGCCCTAGGAACGGTTTTTTCGGGATGTTCTGTTTCTCCGGATGCGATTCCTACGATTTCAGTCCCCTGAAAAGAGAATCCGGCAAACAGAAAGCAGCCCAATACTGCCAGCCCGCCCCCCACAAAGGGCGCTTCTCCGACGGTCCAGTTGCTGAAACCGGGGGACTGACCACCCATGATCCCCAGGATCATCAATAGACCCATGATCAGAAATACCACGACGGTAACAACTTTAATTCCGGCGAACCAAAACTCGCCTTCCCCGTAGGCCCTGGCAGAAAAATAATTCAATAAATATACAAGAGCAAGAAAGATTGCACTCCAAAGGACACTGTTGGCATCCGGCAGCCAGAATTTGATCAAAATACAGCTTACAACGAGCTCTACCGCAACGGTTATTGACCATGAAAACCAATAATTCCAACCCACTGCAAACCCAAAGGCTGGGTCCACAAACCTTGTGCAATAAGATGAAAACGAACCGGTAACGGGAATCTGTGTCGACATCTCCCCAAGACTTGTCATCAGGAAATAAACAAGTGCTCCCGTAATGACATATGCCAGTAACGCACCTCCCGGGCCGGCTGCTGTTATATTATATCCCAATGCAACAAACAAGCCGGTTCCGATGGAACCTCCCAGACCGATCATCGTTAAATGTCTTTGTTTTAGTCCTCTTTTTAAGCTGGCTTCATTTTTTGTGTCTTCCATCAGGTAACCTCCTTTAAATCATAAAATCAGATTTACATTTCTCATGGTTCCTCTTTCAGAAAAAAATAAGTCAACACTAAAATAGCAGTTGCTCCCGGATTAAACAAAAGTTGCCCTGACAGCCGCTTCATCAAGTTCGCCGTCATCGGCAGCGATTTGATACCACGCACGATCCAGCGCATCGCTGATTTCCTGAGAAAGCGCCTCCGTCTCCGGATTGCCCAGAATCTCCGAAACGATTTCTCTGGCGTGATCAAAGCTTGTTTTGGCCCCCCTTTCGTTCCATTTTTCGAAGTTCTGGCGATCGATTACCGCGGAAGGCAGATAAGGCTCTTTTTTAAACCACTTCAAGGTATGCCTTGTGGCGAGATAATCGCCGTGGGAGCCCATCTGAGCAATGAGTTCTGCTGCAAGGGTTTCGTCAGAAAATTCGATCCCTCTGGCAAGCCGATGGGCCATTCCGCAGATTTCATTGTCGATTACCAGTTTTTCCAGGCTAAAGGTATTGCAGAAATCCAACATGCCCGGACCGGAGATAATATCGATTCCGGCCATTGCGGCCAGAATTCCGCTGACAGCGCTTTCCAGTCCAGCCTGTGAATCACAACACTTTGCATCACTCAGACAGGCATAGGTATGAACAGGCATCCCATAGAATTTGCCTATCTGGGAACAAGCAGCTGCGATCATGCTGGTTTCGATTGAATTCAGTGATGTGGTCATATTCTTCATGTCAAAAAACATAGGAGCACCACCATATATCATCGGGTTGCCGGGATTGATCAATTGGGTCAGTACGATACCGCTGAGGGACTCTACGGTGTGCAATAGAACGGAGCCGGCCAGAGTAGCCGGAGACGCTGCACCGAGCAGCGGTACGGAAATGGTTTCGATAGGCATGCCGCAGGCAGCTGCATCCAGTAGATTCCGACAGCTGACCTCAGTCCATTTCAGAGGCGGTATTGAGGTAATGTCAAGTACAGCACGGGGTTTTGCCCGAAGTTCATCAAAGCCTCCCGCATCGGCTGCCAGAAGTTCTCTGATGGCTTTCACTCCATCCGCCGAGTATGCACCAGTAATAAATGGTTTTGTGGAGTGCTTCAAAAGTGCATATACCCTGAAACTATCGCCGATGTTCTTTGGGATATCATAGGGAGTCAGGGCAGTTGCCAGCAGATCCACATGGGGCAATGCTTCACAGACCTTCGCAATCCTGACCAGATCTGAAGAAACAGCTTCTCTTGCTGTTTTACCGTCAGACTCCAGCATACGGATTCCGGAAGAACCGGGATCAAAGTAAACGTTACCTGCACCAAGTACCGCGGCAGGTTTACCCCCTCTGCTATAAAGTGTAAAAGAGGACGGCACACTTTCAATGGCAGCAGTCACCATCTCAGGAGGAAGTTTAGCAATTCTGGTCTCAAAGTCTATGTGTGCACCACTTTCTTCCAAAATTTTCAAAGCAGCTTGATTCTGAAAGTATACACCGGTGTTTTCCAACAGATATAAAGCCCTTTCGTGAATGGCAGAAATCTGATCATTAGACAGCATTTTGAGCTTCAGCTGATCCTGGAATGAGAATTTCTCCATAATACCTCTCCTTATATTCTGAAAAGTCTTACAATTACTCGCCTTAATCATATTCAAAAAAGATCGGTGATGATAGGAAATGTTTTTGTTATTCTTGTAGTATTTATTGTAATAACTTTGTTTTCCAATCAGTTTTCGTCCAGATTTATAGAATTTTTTTTATATTTTGTTACAAATTTTCGTAATCAAAAATACCTGGAACTTCCCCGTTTTTCGACAAAAATCCGATTGGAGAATGATAAGATAGGAAACCACATTTTTATCTATTGGGAAACGATATTTTTAAATAGACAAAAAAAGCAGGCTGTTGCTGTCAGCCTGCTGCGGATTTTGTCGCAAAAGCGTTGATAAATGCTCTGACGACGTCTGGATCAAATTGGGTTCCGGAATTTCGAAGCAGTTCATTGATTGCCTCTTCTTTTGTGAGAGGTATCTTACGGTGTGGTCTTATGGTTGTCATGGCATCATAGCTGTCTGCCACAGCAATAATTCGGGCGTACAAATCGATTTCGAATCCCTTCAGTCCCCGGGGGTACCCGAGCCCGTCAAACCGCTCATGGTGCTCATAAACCATCCGCCTGCACTCCTTCAGAAACTGTGTAGAATGAAGGATGGTATAGCCGATTTCTGGATGCTGGCGTACCAAATTCATCTCGTAGTCACTGAGCTTCCCCTCTTTTCGAAGAATATCCTCCGGAATGCCGATCTTACCAATATCATGAAGCAGACTGCCATAGATCAGGTTTTGAAGCTCTCCTTCCTGAAGGCCCAGCTCCGCACCGATGAGCACCGCATAGTCCTTGACCCTGTCGCAGTGTCCTCCCGTATACTGATCCTTCGCTTCTATGGCATTGGCAAGCATTCGAACCGTCTCAAAATAAAGCCTCCGATTCTCTTCAAGGGCTCGTTCCAGCTCTGCCTGTCTGGCGTAATCCTCTTCCCTCAGTTCATGAATCGTTCTGACCATTTTGTCGAAGTTTTCACTGAGAGATTCAAGCTCATCCCCTGTCTTTAAGTCCGTTTCTACAAAATAATTCCCGGCACTGACCTGCTGAACTGCTTTGGTTATGATTTCGATGGGTCTTGATACGCTGCGCGCAAGAAAAACGCTAAGAAGTGCCGACATGGTCAGCCAGACAAGACTAATGCTGAAGGTGTATCGCTCCAGCCCCTTTAATTCTTTCACAAGGTGCTTATCATTATAAATGACCTCAATGACATTTTGCTGATTTGTTCCAATGGCATTCTCAATCTTGTAGGGGATATATCGATAATGCCGCTCAAATCCGTCTTTCTTTTCTGACTGATCAATGGAGACTCCCTCTTCAAGCGCCTGCTTCAGCGTACTAAGCTTTTTGGGATTAATCCTGATCAGTTCACCGGATGGATCATAGGTATAGGAATAGCCGTCTCTGTCGTAAACCGTTATCGCTTCCACAAAAGCATGGTTCTGTCTGATTTTTTTCTCGATGGAATCAAAGCCTATTCCTTCATATTTTTCCGTCATGACCTTCATATTCAGACCCGCTTCGAAGATATAACGGCCGTCTTCGCTTGGAAGATAGCTGTATCGCATGACACGATTGTCCCGGACAGAGAAAGAAAGCCGGTCGGATAGGTATATCCCATTGTTTCGAACACTGTTAAGAAACGCAACAAATTCCGGAATGTCCTGAAAGGAAAGACCTTCATCAATTGGGTCTGTGGTCAGGAGGATGCGGTTGTTCTCATCAATGACATAATAACTCAACCCGGGGACATCCTTCAGGTCCGGCAGTTTCAGCGATCCGTCACTCATATAACGAAACCGCATATCATAAAGTGCATTTCTGATCTGTTCATCATATTGCAGTTCAAGCATGGAATAGTTGACATCTGCATCTTTTACCGCAAGAAGGACCTGCTCTTCCGCCATAATCTTTTCCTGCTCAAACTTCCCCAGAAATACCTGCTCTGTATATCTGAACTGAATGACGCTGTAAAGCCCTATGCTGATGAAGCACAGCACGTAGATCATAATTGTCAGTTTAATTTTAAACGGTTTCTTTCTTACCATTTGACAACCTCATGAAGAGCGGTGTATTTTTTTACCAAATCATACCATATATTTTGTCGTATTTCATCATTATTTGACGAAAAAAATAATTTCTTTTATAATTGCTGCCGCAGGCTTAGGCTTCGATTTTCTTCTTCCAGCAAAAAGCAACAAAGGCAGCAGAATGATGTCTGCCGCCTCTTTGTATAACTCACTTTTTAATGTGATTTCTAACATTTCAGGATTTACCGTTACGATCAGGGACTTGATCTCTTCCGAAACAGAGTCTCATCAGAGGATCAGTCGGGCCACAAGCCCTTCAATAATACCCCAGAAGGAGAAGTCCTGCCCTCCATAAACGAGCATCCAGTTATTGATGGTGTTTCCGAAGAAGTAGGAACCAAATCCCACCAAAAATATCATAATAACGCCGCTCAACGCAGCACCCACAACAGCGCCTCTCAAGCCTCCTGTCGCGTTTCCTATAATAGACGCCGTACCAATTTCAAAGAAACAGGTGACCGTGAGCGGTATAATAACCGTTGGAAACATCCCTGCTGTCATGATGATGGTAATCGTAGAGGTTATCATGGCGATGATGAAGCCTATGATCAGGGCGTTGGGTGCATAGTTGAAAATCACTGGACAATCCAGTGCAGGAATTGCTCCGGGTACTAATTTTTCAGCGATCCCCTTGAAAGCAGGAACGATCTCCGCAATGAGCATGCGAACTCCAAGGAGCATAATCGTAATACCAACACCGAAGAATACGGACTTTGTAAAGATATATGTAAAAGCACCCGTTGATCCTCCGGCATAGCCCCATACCTCACCGGGATTAAGGTTGTTGGACAGCAGGATGAAGTACATAACGATATAGGTAATACAGATCACAATGGATCCTGTAATAGAGACTTCTCTCAGAAAACTCAGACCCTTTGGGATCTTAAGATCCTCTGTAGATCGTCCCTTATTTCCGATTGCTTTCCCCAAATAACCGGAAATAACGGAAAGTATGGTTGTCGGATGTCCGATGGTAAAACTGTCGTCCCCGGTAACCTCTCTGACCAGCGGTCTCATTAAATTTGGTGAAATTACCATATATGCCGACGTAAATACAGCTGCAAGAACCACCAGCTTTACTCCCGAAAGACCGGCATCAACACCTGCTGCGATAAAAACATAGGGAAACCAATACAGCATGTGTCCCGTTAAAAAGATGGATTTCCATCTGGTAAAGCGGGCAAATACCAGGTTGAATGCAAATGCAACCAGCATAACGATCCCGATTTGAGTTCCGTAAACCGTCATATCGATGTCAGGAGTACCGCTTGCGGCAGGCATCATCGTATTGAACGCCCCGGACAAGCCATCGATTGCTCTTGTTACGATGATACCGGTACCTTGCGAGAGTACAAAAAATCCGATGGCAGTCATCAATGTTCCCCGAACGATTTCGCTTGTGGATTTTTTCTGTAGTATCAATCCGATCAAGGCAACAATTGCCAGAAAAATGGCGCCTTGACCAAAGATCTCGTTGATGATGAAATTAAGAACACCCATGGTTACCCTCCTTATAATAATGATTCAGATAAAAATAATAGCGTTTTTTCCCGGATTTCATCTTTATTCATGAAATTTGAAATTGGCACAACCGGGATTGCTGTTCTTTTCATAATTTGTTCTGCAAGCTCTGCAGAGGTGAAGATCACATCACAGGGAACCGTAGTGCATGTTCCTATATCTCCGCAGAAGACCTCTGCCTCCAGATTGTTTTCCTTGAGTATATCCTGGATCTTCATTTTCAAAAAGAGTGAAGACCCGCAGCCAAAACCGCAGACAGCCTGAATTTTAACAATGCTCATCCTTTGCCTCCTTCCCACTCAAACTCATTTACCGACCGAAAAAACAACTGCATAAAGTCACAAGATGCTTTCCCGATTCTCAGCTGTTTAGTATGTTTATGATTTCATCCGCAGTGTCGGCATCTGCCAGCGCACTGATTCGTGATTCTTTAGAAAGAAGTTCGGCTATTTTGGTCAATCGATGGATATGCGAGGTAGGATCGATACAACCGAAGCAAAGCACAACAAAAACAGGATCGTTCTCCGAGCCAAATTTTACAGGGGATGACAAGGTGATCAGGGACAGATCATTTCGAATAACGCCTCTGCCCGGGGCTGCATGAGCGATGGCAAGCATAGGAGCAATGACCACGTAAGGACCGTATTCTTCCAGCGATTCAATCATATAATCAATATATTCCGGTTCGATGCTCCCCGCTTCCGCAAGGATGTTTCCTGCGCTGCGAATGGCATCCTCCCAGGTGGCTGCTGTTTCTTTTACACGTATATGATCCTTTTGGAGTATTTCTTCCAAAAAAAGCCCTCCCATCCTGTTGTTGATCCGTTTTGGATCTCATCTTCATCCTAACATTCTGCATCAAGTGTTCATAGTACACTTTCTTTCACAGATTCGGGAAGGAAATTTAACTTTATGCCAGGAATGGGAATAGTTAAAATATTTATAGCATAGGAATATTCTGCACCAAAGGAGGTATGATGACTTGGTAAATAAGAAAACCTGCGAACTATTGACCATATTGATCAATTCTCCGATGCAGAAATTTAAGTATGACGATCTGGCACACCAGCTATCTGTCAGCACTCGTTCCATCAGAAATTACATGCAGGACGTAATCGCCTTTCTTGGAGAACACGAGCTCACTCATCTTGTCCAGGTAACAAGCAAGGGGATTTCGTTTACAGGCAGCAGCAAAGACGGCAGTCTTATCGCTTCCCGCCTGATTGACAGAGACTTTTATCTTTACAAACTCTCTTTCGAGGAGCGGGTTTGCATCATTACGTTGAAGCTCCTTCTCTCGGACAAAGCATGCACCCTGTCTTCCCTGGAAAAGGAATTTAATGCAAGCAGGGTAACGCTGATGAAGGATATGGAGCAGGTCCGTCTTCTGCTCAGACGCCATCAAATTGAAGTTCACGCATCTACAAGTCAAGGGTACCGCCTGATTGCAGCAGAGAAAGACCGAAGGGAGTTGATAACACGAATCGCATTTCATTCTGCAGATTCCTTTCTTCTTTACGGCGGACAAATCAACATCTATGATTTCTTTATCAGTGAGTCCTGCTTCAAGGATGCCTTTTTTCAATCAGCGGCCGGAATTCTAAAGAATGCAGAGGATTATTTCGGAGCGTCAGTCTCGGACGCTCGCTTCGAGGAAATTCTTTTCACTTTGAAACTGGCTGTATCCCGCGTGAAGAGCGGCTTTCCCCTCCCTCAGGAGGTGGCAGAAGAGGAATCAGCCCGCAGACTCAGCACTTATAAAATCGCTCAGTTTATTTGCAATCGCGTGTCAGGTGAGGCTATGTTCTCCTTTCCGGAAAGCGAAACAGCCTGGCTTGCCCACAAACTATATGAATGTCATTTTTATAGTAATAAAAATATTGAGGATAATTCCTGCATGCAGACCCATCTCGTCCTGATTAATTTTTTGGACCGAATCGGCAGAGAGCTCTCCATTCCCCTTGCCGGCGACGTTCAGCTTATCAATCAGCTCAGCAATCATTTAAAGGACATGAAGAAAGCGCACAATAACGGAATGACTCTGCGAAACGAATTTCGTGATCAAATCGTCGCTGAATACAGTGCCTACTACCCTCTGGTACAAAAAAACTGCGGCGCTTTAGAAGCGCACTTCGGCTATCGCTTCAGCGATGACGAAATCGCGTATATACTGCTTTATCTTGCAGTCAGTGCAGCACGGTATTTCGATGAGGATACGGTGCCCAAGGTTATTGTTGTATGTCACAGCGGAATCGGAACCGCAAATTTTCTCGTAGAACAGCTGAAGACCTATTTCAATCTTCGGATTCTGGCCTCTACTTCTTCCCATAAGCTGCTCGATACCGCCAGAGCACTGGACTTTGATCTGATTATTTCTACCATAGTTCTTCCGGAGATGGAAAGCGGATGGATCAAAGTCTCTCCAATGCTGGATGACAATGATACCCTCAGTCTCCAGCGCATATTGCTCAAGATAAAAAAAGAGAAGCGGAAAAAGCTGCTTACGCAAATAAAGGATAAGGAAACAAGAGAAACGGAATCCGAAGGGCATCTCCGGAAACTTCAAGAAGTTTTTCCGGATCTTTGGGATCTTGAAGAAGTTTTCCCTGAGAAAAATATCCTTTTGGATGCAGAATGCAGCAATTGGAGAGAAGGAATCAAATTGGCAGCTGGTCCCCTTCTTTCAGGAGGAAGTATCACGGAGCAGTATATTCGTGCCATTGAAGCCTCAGTTGTTGCCAACGGAGCTTATTTTGTTTTCTACCCTGGTATTGCTCTTGCGCACGCCGGACCGGGCGACGGTGTAAATCGATTCGAAATTTCTTTAGCGCGCCTCAATTCACCAGTCTGTTTTGGACATAAAACCAATGATCCTGTCCGATATATCCTCTGTTTTGGATCAACAACAAATCCAGAGGATGCGAATGTCGTTCTGAAGCTCATGAATCGCATCAGTACGGAAGGGTTCCTTGATGAACTGGATCAATATGGGGATAAAGCCCTGTTTTACAGGCAAATCCTCGGGATTTGAATCTGAAGGGTTTGCCTTCAATGCAGAAGTTAAACAATACTGGAAAAGTTCATACTCCTAATGAAATTTTGAAATAGAAAGGAAGTGCGTCACCATGCAAAAGGAAACTAAAATCACCCAGGGCAATGATCCCATCCCGAAGAAAAGAAGCAAATGCTTTGATTATGCTGCACATCTGGTAAATATCCTAAGCCGTGTTGAGCAAACGCAATGGGAGTCCATTGATCAAAGCAGTTTTTCCATGGCAACTGCCATAACGAATGAGCGATCCGTCTTTGTCTTTGGCGCATCCCACGCGGGGATCCTTGCCCAGGAGATGTTCTACCGCACAGGCGGCCTGGCTGTGCTTAACGCCATACTCCCCGCAGAGTTTATGCTGAATACCCGGCCGGTAACCCAGACCAGCGACATGGAAAAATTGGAGGGTTATCCCACTGTCATTCTTAACAACACTCCCATTCAGGAGGGTGATATTCTGCTCCTCCACTCCGTATCGGGACGGAATACCGCAGCAATTGAGATGGCTGACGATGCACGGAAGCGCGGGATCCTCACCATCGGCATCACGAATATGACCTATACTAGAGGTGTCACTTCACGGCATAAAAGCGGAAAAAAGCTCTGTGATCTTTGCGATATTGTCATTGATAACTGCGGAGATTTTGAAGATTCCAGCATGCTTCTGGAAGGAATGAATCAGAAAATTGCACCGACCTCAAGCGTCATTGGCTGCGCCATCGTCAATATGCTTCTGATCAGAACGGTAGAATATCTGCTGGAATTCGGTGTGGAGCCTCCCATCTTCCGCAGTGCCAATGTTGATGGCGGCTTTGAATTCAACAAGCTCCTATTTGAAAAATATAAAGATCGGATTCACTATATGTAAGAAATTTTCCGTTTGAGACATTGTTTAACATTCAAGGATGGGGGAATTTATATATCGATAAAGGTAATTCAGGATGTGATTACCAAACTTATTTACATACAGGAGGTGCAGATATGCCCAATTTTGCAAATCCCTTTCAGGGAAACGTTAACCGAAAGCTGACAAAGGAAGAGCTGATCCAAGCAATCCGCCTCGACATCGCAGGAGAGCTTGAAGCCATCTACGTTTATGACGCTCATGTTTTAGCTACGGATGATCCTGTAGCGAAAAAGGTAATTGCCGATATTCGGGATGAAGAAAAAGCACACGTGGGAGAACTTATGACACTCTTGCGTTATCTAGACCCGATGGAAGCAGCGCATTTCGCCTCAGGTGAAGGCGAAGTCAAAGAAATGCTGGAGGATTTAGGAATCATTTCAGCCGAATCAGACGGCTTAATATCTGATTCCGCCCATGGACCAGCAGAAAGTGTCGGTAGTCTGATCAAGGAATAAGGAGGTAAGGAAATGGATTTTTTATCAAGAGAAAGTGCTCCCTTTTCGGGCGAGCTTTGGAATAAGATTGACGAAACCGTTGTTGCAACAGCACGTCGTGTATTGACCGGAAGAAGAATCTTGAACCTTTATGGACCGTTAGGTGCGGAAACCCTAAGTGTAGCCGTTGATGACTTGAGTCAGAGAGGACAAACAGAAGAAGATGGTGCTTTGATCAAAACGGGATCCCGTAGATATCTGGAACTGCCTCTGATCTTTAGCGATTTTACGCTCTATTGGAGAGATCTAGAAAACAGTTTGAAAAACAATCTGCCTCTAGACTTATCTGCAGCTTCCGAAGCAGCCGTGCAGTGTGCTTCAAAAGAAGACGAACTCATCTTCTTTGGCAGCAAAAAGCTAGGTTATGACGGCATCTTTACCGTCAAAGGGTCCTCACAGATCAAAATGAGTGATTGGGATACAGGAGAAAATCCCTTTTCTGATATTGCAAAAGGTGTTGAACTGCTTACAGAGAAGGGCTTTTTCGGCAGATTGGCTCTGGTGCTCAGCCCGAATCTTTATACAAAGCTGCAGAGGATCCAGCCCGGAACCGGACGCATGGAAGTGGAACGGGTCGCTAGTCTTGTAGATGGAAATATCTTCAGGTCGCCAGTTCTGGGAAGCGATAAAGCAGCACTAATCTGCACGGAACCACAAAACATCGATCTTGCTGTCGGTCAGGATTTTTCAACAGCATATCTGGAATTAAAGGACCTCAATCATACACTCAGAATTATTGAAACAATACTGCCTCGCATCAAGCGTGCTGATGCAATTGTTATCTACGATTAATCTGTTGAATGTCTGACAAGCCTGCTTAAAATCAAGCTTCTTAAGTTTAACAGGGTGACTTCAAAGATAGGCCTGACCGCCTGCCGGCAGCTCCCACTCTTTGAAGCACCCTGCTTTTGTTTCGATACCCGATCTAAACGAAAAATAAATTCGTCCTTTCACGCATTAGTTGGTCATCATTCTCTGCACTTCTCAGATCATTCTGCGATGATTTCCTTTGCCATATTGATAAACGCATCCTTTTCAACAGCAAAGCCATTGTCCATGAGGTTGTAAACAATACCATCCTTGACCCAGCTCAGGTACTGAACCTCTGACACTTCTACTTCCTCAGAACCTTCGCTGATCCACATTTTCTCCTGGTCTACCAGTTTCTGTTCTTCCGCTGTGGGAACATAGCCTTGGGGCACGACCTTAAAGGTAACTTTGGAATAAATCAGGCTCATATCCCCGCAGGCGACTGTTTCTTCATTGGCCCCAAGATTGGTATTGTTTATGCCCTGCGTCTCAGGGTCTGTGCTCAAACTGATATACTGTTTTTTGGAGGCACCATCCTTCGTATAGTAGAAATTGATTCCCTCGCACTCACTTACCTTGTTGTTGTCTCCGTCCAAAGCCTGGGTGCTTGATACTGAAGCATCTTTAAAGTAAAATCCGTTTGTGAAGGATTCCACATAGTTCGGAACGTAATTCACTGCCTTTTCCACCTGTTTTGCCGTGGGAAATTCGTCAAACGCATCTTTGGATGTACTTACCAAGCTGCTGATTTGTGTGGCTGCAAAGCTGGTTGCAGCAGTCAGGATGACGAGCAAGGAAGCCACAATAACCGGCTTCATTCCTTTTCCTCCCATACGTCTGAAAAATCCTTTATTCATTGTTAAATACCCCTTTTCTTTCTCATTAATTTCAGCATGTATCCTGCTGAGCAGGAATTCCGGGACAACCGCTTCCCGTGCCTTGTCCTGCAATGCTTCTGCTATCCTTCGGTCAATGACCGGATTCGTATCCGGCTTTCCCATAATATTCCTCCCCTTTCACGTTTAAGCGCTCCAGATTATTTTTCAATATCTTGCGGGCAAAATACAGTCTGGATTTTACGGTACCTTCCAGGCACCCCATGACTTCCGCTATCTCTTTCGTGCTCAGCTCACCGTAATAATAAAGCATCACTGCAGTCCGTTTCTTCTCATCCAGACGATGAATCTGGCGATAGAGCAGTTCGGACATTTCCTGCTGCAGATACATCTGCTCACTGCTGATTTCCCGGTTTGAATCACCCTTCTCCGGCAGATCCGATACGGGAATGTTCCTGTTTTCCAATTTGGAATACCGCCACGCGGTGCGGACCAGAAGTCTGTAAAACCATGTTTTGAAGCGTTCCGGGTCTCTCAGACCTCGTATTTCCAAATAGCATTTTACAAAAGCTTCTTGCGCCACATCCTCTGCCGTCGCCTGATTTCCGGTGATCAGGTACGCGGTTCTCACCGCTTTGGCCTTATAACGATCGAAGATTCTGCCGAAAGAGTCCGCGTCGCCGTTCTGGATCCTGATAATCAGTTCGGATTCATTCATGAAATCCCCTCCTTGTTTGGTGCACCTGTATATAAGAGCACCGGGGCTGGCAATCGGTTCAAAAAATATCATAAATATTTTATATCTTAATTTCCTATTCAGAATAACGTCCTTCAGCTGAGGTGCTTACGCTGCAGCCTTATGCGGTGCCATTTCCGGAAAAGAGCGGCCGGCAAAGCAGTGATTTCAAACCTGTCGGCGAGCTATTTTATTTGAGTATGGATCGGTAACCACAAAAAGGAAAGAGGGGATTTCAAATAGATTTAAAAATCTATTTGAAATCCCCTCTTTCCTGTAAACAAATGTATCTAAAGAGATGGCCTGATGGGTACAGCAGGCTCATTCACTTTATCGCTTAATGGTTCGGCCTGATCTGCAGCAGGTTCCTCTGGTATCAGTGACGCCATAACGATGCTCGTCATGATCAGTCCGGCACCGATGAGGCCCTTACCCGACAACACTTCACCTAAAAGGAAGTACGATGCAATCGCCGTAAAAATCGGTTCTGAGCAGAAAGCCATAGCAACATAGGTCGGCGGCACCTTCCGAAGTGCGATGTTCTGCAGAAGATATGCGATACAGGTGCAGCCCACCGCCAGATAGATGATTACTCCCCAGCCAACCATGGGTATACTTGCAAAGCTGGGTATCTCCTCAAAAATCAGTGCAAACACTGTGCAGAACAGACCGGTAAACCCAGCCTGCATGACTGTAATCGTAAAGGGATCATTGTCCTGCAGATATTTAGAACTGAATACCAGCATACATGCTCCCGCAATTGCACAAAGGATTCCAAAGAATTCTCCAAGTCCGAAAACAAAACTTCCGTCTCCGCTGCAAAGCAAATAGAGACCAACGGTCACAATGATGATAGGAAGCGCATGCTTCTTATCAATCTTTGCCTTCAGTACAAAATAGGAAAGAAACGGGGTAAAGAGCACTGCTGTGGACATTAGGAACCCTGCAGTTGTTGCGGTTGTATAGATTAATGAAAAAGCACAGGTAATAAAGCAAGCCGCAGTAAACGCTGAAATCACAAGGTATGAAACCATCTTTTTCCTCGAGAGGTTCGCTTTCAGTCTTTTTGCAAAGAACGGCAGTAATAGAAAAAAAGCTAACAGATAGCGTACCGCCAGGCAAAACAGCGGAGGAACCACTTCCAGACCGATCTTCATGATGGGATTTCCAACACCCCAAATAAAGCATTCCAGCAGCAGGAGTGATCCATAAAATATTGTACTCTTTCGTTCCATTTCTTCACCAGCCTTCCCAGCAAGCAACGATTCCAATGCAGCCAAGTTTCTGCATCATCTTATTGCAATTCACCACGTTATATACTATAATACATTCCAGGTTATAAGTAAAACGAGATTTTCCTTTATCAAATTAAAGAAAGTCTTGCATGGTGGTGGACATGAATAATCAAAAATATGAAGCATTTATTAAAACCGCAGAGCTCGGCAGTTTTAAAAAGGCTGCGGAAGCCCTTGGCTACACCCAGGCAGGTATCAGCTATATTTTAAATACATTGGAGGATGAATTGGACGTTCCTCTCTTCATTCGGGATTACGGCGGTGCCCGGTTGACTTCTGACGGAGAACAGCTTCTCCCATGGATTCGGGACGTCTGCAATAGTGAGCGCAGGCTGCAGGCTAAGCTCACTGAGTTGAAAAGACTGGAATCGGGTACCATTCGTGTTGCAGCATTTACAAGCGTATCAATCCACTGGCTTCCGGGAATGATTCAGACCTTTTTAAGAGATCATCCCAAGGTAGAGTTCGATCTGCGCTGGTCCGATGATATTGATGAACTGGAACGACTGATTCGCAGAGGCGATGTGGACTGCGGCTTTCTGATTCTGCCTGCGAAAAGCAATTTGGAGATCATCCATTTGAAAAGTGATCCTTTTGTTGTGATTCTTCCGGTAGATCATCCCCTGTCCGGTGCTCCCTTTTATCCAATTTCAGCTCTTTCCCAGTACCCCTACATTGAGCTGAAGGAAGGTGTTTACTCGGAAATGAATGAAGTGTTCTCCCGGCATGGAATCAAGCCGAACGTTTACATGACCGCTGAAAATGATCATGCCGTAATGGCTCTGGTCAGCAAAGGATTCGGCTTCAGTATTTTTCCCGAGTTGAGCCTGCGAGGGCCAACCTTTCCGCTGATTCATAAAGAACTTGAAGTGCAGGCTTATCGGGAACTTGCCATCGCCATCCGTTCAAGGGAAACCGCATCAGCTGCCACTTTGGACTTCATCAGCTCAGTGCAGCAATGGGTCAGGGATTTCTATGACAGAGAACCAAGGCTTTAGAATGGTGCAACCTGAGGATTAGAGAGGCTGGGCTGCAGGCCCTCACACCAGGGAATTGCGGTTCCCGAATCAAGAAAGTAAAACGACATCCTTCCCGGCTTTGGAGGGTGTCGTTTTGCTTTGAGGAGAAGAAAAATGTACAATCTATCATAACTTGTAAGGAACAAGCTATTTAATAATATGAAGTGATTTTTTATCGATGGTCAAAGCTACAACAATCAGGAAAATCGCGCCTTTGATCAGCTGCTGCACAGCTGTATCGAGTCCAAGCATAACAAGGCCGTTATTCAGAATGCAGTACACCAGCGCACCGATCACAATGTTGGAAAATCTGACCTTAGCCCCACCGGAAATTGGAAGCCCTCCCAGCACCAGCGCGATCAAAATCTGCGTCTCCAGCTGATTTCCAGCAGTGGCAGTGATCGAGCCTACTTTCACCACATTCAGGAAAGCTGCAAAGCCAGTCAAGGCACCTGCCGATACAAAAACCAGAAACTTTGTCAAGTTAGTTCTTACACCCGAAAACCGAGCCGCAGTTTCTCCTGCACCGATCGCCTTCAGACAGACACCCAATTTTGTAAAAGTAAAAATGATATAGACCAGCAACAGCACTGCTGCAGTCAGCGTTATTTTAAGCCATGTTAGATTTAACCCTGTAATACTGGTTACTGCAGCCACCGGCGCATCGGTTGTCATGTATGCACAAAGGCCACGAAACAGATACATGGTACAAATCGTTACAATAAAGGATGGGATCTTAAATCGTACATGGAACAGACCATTAAACGCTCCAATGGAGGCACCTGCAAAAACACCGGCAGCCAGTGCCAGAGGAATGCTGTAAAAGGACAGGTAGCTGATCACGATGGATGAAATACCAAGGATTGAGCCTTGAGAAAAGTCAAGCCCTCCCACTGTCATCACAAGAAAAACGCCTGTCGACGCAATCATCAGTACATACACCTGACTTAGTATCAGGTTGATACTCTTAGCTTCAATAATTCTCATGTCCGTCATAGCCGCAAATACCGCTACAATGATCAGCAATCCCAGCAAGGGAAAGAAGTCCCGGAGCCCGGAGTTTCCCAATACGCCCTTAAGTTCTCTGAGTCTTCCCATCAATACGTTTCCATATGTTAATTCTTTTATTTTTTCAGTCATTGGCTCACCCTCTAAACCATCTTGGCGATGAGGTCTTCCTCATTGAGTCTCTCATCCCTGTGAAACTCTCCATTGATTGCACCATTTTTCATAATGATGATCCGATCGCACATACCAAGCAGTTCCTGAATTTCCTCGGAAATCATAATGATTGATTTTCCCTTTTCTTTCAGTTCACCCATCAGTGCGTAAATATCTGCTTTCACTTTGACATCAATCCCTCGTGTAGGACTGTCTAATACGATGATATCGGAATCCTTGCCAATCCAGCGGGCTAGAACAACTTTCTGCTTATTACCTCCAGACAGATTGGATACAAATTGCTCAATTCCTGTCATCTTTACGCTGATCATCTGCGCATGTGCAGCGGCAAAGGTGTCTAATCTTTTTCTCTTAAGGATTTTCCGCTCAGCAAGATTGTTAATGGACGGAAGGATAATGTTATCCCGTATGGTATCATATACCACGAGAGATTCATTGTCCCGATCCTTTGAAGCGTAAGCAATGCTATGGCGGATTGCACCGGGAATGGATTCGATTTTGGTTCCATCCGGAAGCGTCACCGCCCCCTTACGGTCATAGGAGGCACCGAAGATTGCCTTACCCACCTCGTGCATGCCGCATTCACTCAAACCTCCAAACCCTAAAATTTCCCCTCTGTGCAAATCAAAGCTGATTTCTCTGATCTGCCCCGGAACAGATACTTCCTTCACGGTGAGTACCCGATCGCTGCTCACCAGCCTGCCATAATCGGTTCTGTAGTACTTTCCGGCGATCTCCCGTCCTACCATCAGACGTTTCAGATCGTCTTCACTGACCGCATCGCTGCTTACAGTGTCGATATATCTTCCATCCCGCAAAACAGAAATACGATCCGTAAAATCAATTACTTCAGACAGATCATGGGAGATAAAGATGACGGTATTGCCTTCATCCCGAATCCGTTTCATATGTTTGTAAAGTTCTTCTCTGCCATTCTGACTCAAAGCCGTCGTGGTCTCATCCACCACTACGATTTGTGGGCTAAAGTAAGTAGCTTTGACAATTTCAATCAGTTTTCGGTCCTCAAAATTATAATTATCGATCATGGCAGTGCCGTTGATCTGCCCGAAGCCATATTTCTCAAGCAAGTTTGCGGCTTCCCTGTTCATAGCCGCTGTATTTTTAACGCCGAATCGAACGAACCGGCTTTCTCTTCCAAGGAATATGTTTTCCGCAACAGTCAGTCCGGAAAGGGTTCCCATCTCCTGCACAATAATGGACACGCCCTTATTATTGGCGTCAACCTGATTTTTCACGTGCAGCTCTGCACCATTGAGAAGGAACCTTCCGCTGTCAATGGGATGAATGCCGCAAAGCATGGATACAAAGGTAGATTTACCAGATCCGTTTTCTCCGATCAACCCGTGAATCTCTCCCTTATCGAAGGTTAAGGTAACGTTGTCGACAGCTTTTGTAATCCCAAAGGATTTGCAAACCTTTTCAGCCTGTAATAAAATCTCACCCATTTTAAATTCCCTCCTACTTCACCACTACGCCTTTTGCAGGTCTGGTAGTAAGAGCGACTATGGTAAGCAGCGCCGCTCCGGTAACAACATTCTGAATCGTGGTTGGAGCACCTAAAGCAATGAACCCATTGAATATAATTGAGATGATGAACTCACCGATAATCATTGCTGGCACCGGTATTCCGTACTTACGAAACGCCAATCCGAAAAAAGTTCCCATCAGCGGTGTAAAGTTGCGGCTCATGGATGCCATTCCTGTAGTTGCTGTCATGGATGTTCCAAAGCTGACTGATAAAACAGCCATAATTCCAACAAAGAAGTGGAGCAGAACAAAGCCCAGAATTTTATATTTGCTCACGTTGATTCCCATGTTTTTTGCCACATATTCGTCGCTTCCGATGGCATAACAGTATGTACCTACTTTTGTATATTTCAGAATAAAATAAGTCAGAAGAAAAGCTATCAGTGCTAATATCATATTTCCCGGAGCTTTCCCAAAAAACTGAAGCGATGCATCCAAAGACTGTTTTTGGCCTCCCGATGCGAAGTAAGCAAGGCTTTCAAAAACCAGCATTAAGCCCACGGTGACAATCATGGATGGAATCCTGAGCTTCGCATACAAAAACCCGTTGCAGAGCCCAATCAACAAACCGCAGGCCATTGCACCCGCCAATAATCCCGGATAACCGAACTGCTTCGCCATGGTGACGCCGACGATTGCCGAGAGCACTACATTTGCTCCAATACTGAAATCAAAGAGACCCATAACCACGATGAAGTAAAATCCGCAGGCTCCCACGGAATAGATAATACTGGACTGAAGATAGTAATACATCTTTTCCGGGCTTCCGAAATTATCGGGCGAAAGGATTTTAAAAATACCCCAAAAGAAAAATGCCAGGAGCAGAAGCAGCAGTATGCCGTAGTAACGGCCGAAGAGCTTATTCTTTATTATTTCGTTCAAACGCATTCCCGTATTCATGTGCACCATTCCTTATCAATATTTGAAAGACGAATCGATTGGATCACAGCCGAAGAGGTTAGGTATGGGGCCGCAAGATTTGCAGCCCCACAGCCCTGTGCAATTCTTATTGAGCGTGTCTTTTCTGTACATCCGCAATGGACAGTGCCCCTGCTGTTTTTGCCAGATCTTCAAAGCTCATTTCACCCATGGCTTTAAGTTCATCAGCATTATAGGGGAGTTCATCCACGAAATATTTTGCATAGTTGGCATAATCCTCGGAAGAGGATACATAAAGATACGGGAACAGGATCTCATAGAAGCTGTCCGTTGATGTAGGATATTTTCCGGTAACTGCATTATATGTCATCATAAAAGCAAAGAGAGGATCGCAGTAATGTCCGCCGGATTCCGCCGCCATGCCGCCGCTTGCAAGCTGCTGGTCAAGATCAGGCAGAAAATCGGTTGATACAACGTTAATCTTACCTTTGAGCCCAAGCCCTTCCACTCCAGCCAAAGCACCAATCAGAGTGTCTCCTCCGCCTCCTGCAACAATCAGCGCATCTGCATCAGGATTTGCAGACAGAATTGATTCAGCAGTAGATCTGCCTGTGTCTGAAGTGGTTCCTCCGTATTGGGGCTCAAGCAATACGACTTGATCGCTGGGGTTGGCTTTGTTCCATTCCTCAACGCCCTTTTGATACCCTTCCCATCTCAGAAGGAACGTAGCGTCACCCGCCTGCCAGCCCTCAAGAGCAATTTTACGGGAACCCTTTTCACAGAGGATCTTCACAAGATTCATACCATTCGCAATTTCATCTTCATGTACGGCACCAACATAATACTCGGACTTCTTCGCAAGGGCAAATTCATCCGGGTTAGTCTTCTCGTCAATAACGCGGAAGAATTGAGATACATACACTTGATTTTCTGTACAGGTATTAATTACAGAAGTCATTTCAGCTGAGGAGGAATTACAGATGATAATACCATCGCAGCCTGCAGCAGCAAGAGTCTCAACAGAAGCAGTTACCTGCTCTGAGACATGCCCCTGGTCCACATACATGACTTCTACACCCAGGGCATCGGCAGCAGCATCAATAATCTGCTTGCACTGACTTCCCAGCGTATCCGTGGAACTCCAGATGGAAACACCTATTTTAATCTTATCCCCACCATTGGAACCGCCGGAATCAGTTCCTGCGCCGCCGCATCCTGTCACCATACCCATTACCAGAAGTAAACACAGGATCATACTTAGGATTTTTCGTTTCATAACACTCTCTCCATTCTAAAATAGATTGGCATCAGGTACCGCATACGATAGCCCCAATGCTTTAGGGTAATGAAATATTTATTTCATCGGGCGCCTCTGCTTTCTGAGGCTAACCGCCGATAAAATCCAAATGATTCGCTTGCTGTGCAAATTGATGTGAAGCCAGGGTCAGACAACTCCCTGGATGCAAATCGAGTATAACATATGGTTTTTAGTTTAGCAATACAACTTATGTACATTTTTGAAATTTTTATATGATTTATCCGGTGTATTATTACATTACTCTAATGAAATCGTCGTTTTTTTAAGGGTTTTTGAGGTTTTTTTATGATTCACTTCTGTTTTCTTTTGCAGAATTTAAGTTTTCATGGTAAAGTTGAGCGTAATCTGTAATAATTAGTACATACAACTTAAGCAAAAAAAATGGCCGACGCTTTTTTTTATAGTGGAAAACACTATTTCCTACCATATAAAAAAGCCGAACCCATTGAGTTCAGCTTAATTCCCTTTATTTTATCTACTCCATCTTCCATGGCAGAACCGCCGCACTTTCCTCCTTATATTGCAGGAGGTTCACCAGCTTCTGTGCAGCCATGCGTCCCAGTTGTTCTTTTGGATTGGTCAGAGAAAGGAATTTTACGGCAGACAACTGGGCTAAAGTACTGTTGTCAAAGCTCACCAATTCCATTTGATCCGGTACCGCAACCTCCTTTGACTGCAGTACGTTCAGAACTTTCATCGCTACCTCATCATTATAGCATACAGCGGCGGTACAGTTCTCCAGGGTTTGCATGGTAAAGCCAGACAGCAATTCGTCGCAGTTCTCAGTGGTAAACCAGAGCACGTGATCATCACTTACCGGAAGATCTACCGAACGCAAAGCATCCGCATATCCGGCGTAACGTCTGTGACCCTGGATATCATCACTCTTAAAAAATCCCGCAATATTACGATGACCCCTCTTCAGCAGTTCTTCGCACACCGTTCTGCCCCCTGCCCGATCATCAGCCACCACATAGATTGGCTTCTTCAGATCTGGGTAAAAGCCGTTGATAAATACGACTGGTATTCCCAGTTCTTTAAATCGTGCATACAGGTCAATGTTGGGATTTGGCAATGCTGTTTTTGTGCCTTCAACGATTAATCCGTCAATAGGTTTTTGCAGAAACTCCGTTAGAATTTTTCGTTCATTATCAACTCGGTTTCTTGTTGCTGACAACATGGGTGTATACCCGTTCTCAGACAATACTTCATCGATTCCGTGCAAGATCGCCGGGAAAATATATTCGCCGATATAGGTTGTTACGACGGCAATGTTGTGTGTAGCAGTCCGGCGCGGCACAGCACTTCGTACGTAGGTGCCGCTGCCGCGTATGCGGCTGGTCAGGCCTTCCTTTTCAAGGAGACTCATTGCCTGACGTATGGTTTGCCGGCTATACCCAGTGACATCAACCAGTTCATTTTCACTGGGAAGCCTCTGACCTTCCGCATAAACTCCGGTTTGAATGTCTGTCCGCAGTTTATTTGAGAGCTCTTTATATTTGTGTTCACTCATGTATCGTCTTCCTTACTACATTTTGCTCCAATTGTACCATACAACTTTAAGGCTGTAAATCGTTATTCAGAAGAAATGATTGAAATAATACAAGATTTTATGCCCAAATTACAATGGCCAAGGAAAAGCGCATGATAAAATAATATAATATCGTATATCACCAGGTTCGGAAAACGCAAACTCTGCACTTACCGGCATCAACGAACAACAAGGAGTAAAGAATGGATTTGATCAACGTATTATCACAGGAAGCGAATGCGGCAAGACTACACTGACGCAGGCACTGCGGGGTGAAAGTATTTCCTATCACAAAACCCAATCTGTAAATCATACGGATATCATCATCGATACCCCTGGAGAATATGCTGAGAATAAGAACCTGTCGGCAGCACTTGCACTGTACGCATACGAGGCCGATGTTGTGGGTTTGCTGATCAATGCAACCGAACCCTATTCTCTTTATCCTCCCAATGTTGTACCTATGGTAAACAGAGAGGTGATCGGCATCGTTACACAGATTGACCGTCCTGGCGCCAATCCCGCCCAAGCAGAAGTCTGGCTCAGACTTGCAGGCTGCACAGAGGTTTTTCATGTTTGTGCCAAGACTGGACAAGGGCTGAATCAGATTCTGGATTTCCTCAGTAAAGCATAATTAAATACCATTTCATTCATATATATTGATAAACAAGCCAGAAGAGACACGATCGTCTTTTTTGGGTATTATTTTAATCAAACCGTTGATTTTTGTGGTTTTACACACTTATACCCCTGTCGTGATCTTCTTTTTCGAACACTTGGATCGCTTATTAACTATGCAAGATTTCGATGATTTATTACTGCTGCAGTTTCTTCAGATCTTCTGTACAATATGATATCATTAACATACAATTTATTTATCCTATGTTATAAATATATTCCTTTTATTATTATCATAGATTTTCATTTCTGATGGAATCAAAGAATAAAATGCGCTTACAGTTCCAACTCATTAAACTTGATTTCATAACAGAATTCAAGTTTCCTGTAATAATCACGTTCTACGAAATCAGAGGGTTTTACCTTTGCTGCAGCATCTGTAAAATATGACAAACCTGCTGTTTTCAGCATAAGATAGACGAACTGTGAGCAGAACATGATATTGGGTCTGATTGAAAATTTCGTTACAAGCCCTACAAGATTATAAGCACTTCCCTTACTGTTAATTTCCATAATCTTATCCAGAACAGCTTTTTTCTGCGGTTGGGTCGCCCGAATCCGATAAACCAAAACAGATGCATCTTTCTTTTTTCGAAAGGATTCCAGATACTCTTTATTCAAGCCCGGCGGGGACACATTTTCCCCTCCGTTGTAGCTTATGATTGTTTTTAGTTCCTGATCAAAACTCAAAGAGACGTGATTAAAGGTTTTCTGTGTAAAGACTGAGATGATTTCACTGGCAGGGCTGCCGGTACTGGAGAGTACAATATACAGATTCTCATCATCCATACTTCTCCTGCAGTCTTCAAAATATTCTTCCGTAAGCGTGTTCCGATTCAGATATCTGCTATAACTATGTCTCGGAAGATCCTTTGCGATCTCACTTAAATTTTCCGGTCTCAAGGAATCGGCATTTTTCTGGAGGTTTTCTTTCATGCTTTCTGCCCGGCCGTGCGCTTCTTTCAGCAATTCAAAGCTGATTGCAGCCGCATCCTTGCCAAGGGCAAAGAACTGGCGGTTCAATGAGTAGAGATATGTGAGATATGCAACGATTACCGGAGCAAAGATTACCAGTATGGCGGCGAATTTCTTAAGAAGGAATACCATTCCCGACAGCTCTCCTGCAAAACAGAACATCACCAGAAATACCAGCTGCGCTGATAATAATAATAAATAGAGGAGACTCAGCATCCATTTTACGCTTCTTCTGAGTTTTGAAATCAAGGTATAGAAAAGCAGGAACAGCGCCTCTATTGAATAAAGCACAGCATAGACAGCTAATGATTTTAAACTGAGCAGATAAAGAAATATTAATAAGATTAATATCTGCATCGCATTTCTATATAGTATACTTAAGTTCATCTCCATATCCCCCTTTGTTTTTCCACTGGAATGACTTGTCCAATATATTGGCTCAAATAATATCTTTAAATCTATCCCAATTATTATAAATGACGAACCCCTATATTACAAATCTATTTCGGTGTAAACGAAACGACATCAGTGTCCTTAATTAGATTATCAGAAAAGAGACACAAGTGTCTTTGTGTGTTGATGAAAAATGAATCGTTTTGCTCTAGCATTGTAAATTAAATCTTCCCAATAGTGTCAGATCTTTTTTTTATTAATATATTGGTTATTATGACTGAAGGAGCAGTGACTATATGAAAAACAGTTTTGATCCACAATGTATTACATATAGCCAGATGAATTTGATCTTCAACATCAGAATAGCCTGGAGGAGACTGGTAACCTGGACGAGAGCTTATCAGATCAGCCGTTATATGGGGATTGGAACGGAAGAGGAGTTGTTTTGCCGACTGTACCACGAGGTTCAGAATTTCAGTGATATGATTCAGATCATTTTCGGCCGTGAAATCTCAAGAAGAAATGCAGGATTTCTTATTAACAATACCATTATCCTTCGGGACCTGATTTCAGCTCATCTGGCGGGAGACATGGAAGCAATTGACCGCAACCTGGCCCGCTTCTACCAAAACATCAATGAAAATGCCGCTTTTCTGGCAGAAATCAATCCCTATTGGAATGAAAACGAATGGAGAGATATGCTCGAAACCTATCTCCAATATACGATTGAAGAAGCCAATGCGTTTGCATCGGGTACTTATAAGGAAGATATTCAAATATTTGATCTTCGTACAGATCTTTCGAATATCATGGGAGATATCTTTGCCAAAGGATTGTATGACTATATTACTTCAGGTCAGCAGAACACAGCGGCGCGCCCCGAAGGGATAGAATGCTTCACTTTGGAACAGGTCAATGGAATATACGATATCAGGATGTTTTGGTTTGAGCTGAACACATGGGTCCGCAACTATATGCTGAGCCGATATGCCGGTATCGGCAATACTGCCGAAGTCCTCAGCCGTCTTAGACGTGTACCTGAGGATTACGTAAGAAATTTGAGACTTTTTTTCGGAGATCAGCCAGCAATTGCTGCCTTAGATATACAATTAAACCAATACATCGATCTTCTTGATGAGCTCATAACGGCTCAGATGGAAGGCAATACTGAAGCCATCGGCCGCATTACGCAGCTTTTATATCAGAATGCAGCTGATAGAGCGGCCTCAGTCTCTCAGTTGTCTCCCTATTGGGATGAAAGCGAATGGGGGCCAAGGCTGGCAAATAGCATACGAGGTACCCTTGATGAATCTACGACTTTTCTCACTGGTGAATATGCAAGGAATCTGGATATTTTCAGCACGCTGCTTGATCTGGCGGAAAGCACCAGCGATTATTTTGCCCAGGGGGTAATCAACTTTATCAGAGATCATCGAATTGTGCCTCCTGCGGTTCCAAATTCAGCAGAAGCTAATTTTGGTATGTTTATGGAGGCGAATCAGACACTCTTCAAGCTCCTTTATTAGTGACAATTTTGCTTCAAAATCGATGTCTTTTCCTTCGTGAGCCGTATTTGCCGCCATACCAAAATAGATATTGATATCTGTTGCCCGTTCAAGCAGGAGAACAGCTAATTGGGCAGCTGCATCTGTCTTGCCGCAAAGCTCCAGCAAGACCATGGGATCCTCGAGGAATGCAGTGCAGTGTTCCAATACGTTTTTTAGCGTCAGGATTCCTTCTGTCACATATTCTACGCCTTCCAGCTGCGACATGTAAGGGATCTTCCCATCACCGCTGTTCTGAAGTAATCTCAGCGGCTTATTGAGATACCTGCTGACCGCGTTTGCCGTGGTCCCGCCGCAGACAACTCTGATCCCATTTTTCGCAAAAAACAAATTCATGATGCGATCATCTTCGTTCTGATTCTCCGGCGGTCCAACCATCATGTTGACAACCTGACGATTTCTGATTTTAACCACAAGTACGGAAGTATCATCATCGAAAGAATTCTCGTTCAGAGCTTCACATCCCTTTGCAATCCTTGCAGCAATCCTTGCAGCAGACATTTTATCGGTTTCCAGCCTCTCAAGAAATTCCGAAAGTTCGTGGAGCCCCCAGCCGTTTTCTGCAAGTTTTCCCATGCCAGAATTGGTTACTCCGTCCGTCATCAGGACAATGATATCATCGTCCTGCAGGGGCACTCTGCTCTCATGAATCTCCTTTTCGCCAACAATGCGAACTTGCACGTCATAGGTAAGCCGCTTGCCTTTTCTCAGCAGTATAGCGCTGGGATTGTCATACTGCACCAGATGCGCAACATTCCGGTCAATCTGAAGTACAGTAAAGGTGGAGTAAGCCAGTTTTCTTATCCTGCACATGGGAAGCGAAGCCGCGACAGTTCCCACACATTGGTCCAGAGGAATGTTGTGTGACAGCATTGTACCAAGAATCGTTGCCGTTAGTGTGGAAAGAATATTTGCCTTGACACCACTCCCAAGACCATCAGAAAGCACGAACACCTTTTTCTCTTGGTTTTCAAACAGTCTGAAAAAATCACCGCAGATATTCTCTCCTGTTTTATTCAGGCAGACGCAGCCTGTCTCTATATACTGTGACTGAAATCCAAACATACTTCTCCTTCCGTTCTAACCTGAGATTCAATGTACTTTCAAACAGATTTCCGTACGATTTCCGTGAAACAAAAAACCTTCTTCATTGCAGTTGTCCGGGTTACTCTTCGTCATCCATGAGAATGGTTCCTTTCAGATCATGAATTGCGATCTGAGTCTCCGCAGCCGTTTCTCCCAGAATCGAAGCAATTTCGTGGACAATGCGCAGTTGCTTGTCAACAATGTCATCTGCCATGGCAGCAGCCTGTATTTTCTTTTTCATGATGGCATTCTTTCTCTGACGCTCTGCTGTAATATCTTTCATAATACAAACCACCATACTGCCCGCTTTATCGAACAGAAAAATTTGATTGAGATAGGCATTATACTCGGCCAGATATGTATTTTTCTCATAATGACCGATATCACTTGTAAGGAGATATACAAAATCAAATTCATCCAGAATTCGGGATACCGGCTGCCCGATGATGTCCTCCTGTACCAATCTGAAAATATTACATGCAGCATTATTGATGTGCTGAACATTAAGGTCCATATCCACCGCCAGAATTGCATTGGGGGTAATCTTCATAATCTGATTGGAAAACGACTCAGCACGTTCTTTCATGAAAGGCAGACACATTGTAATCTCTGCTTTTCCGAAGATAACCGCGATTGCTTTATCACGGCAGGATGCATAACCGCACATACTGCAGTTTAATTCATCCGCTTTGTTCCGCTTTCCCATCTTTTGAAGGATGGCCGTGATCTGCGCTTCCGTCGGCACAGCTCTTACTCCTTTTTCCGAGGCGGAAAAAACAGGTCTCGTAGAATCAATACCGCTGAGATTGTAATCCTCATCATAATCCGAAGGGTGAACATGCCGATCCATTCTCATCCTGGCGCTGAGCAGAGAATAACCCTTATCCCGAAAGGATGGTCCTCCGATGCAGCTCCCCTCACAAAGACTCATTTCAATAAAACAGTCTGACAGCGCTCCGCTTTCAACATCCCGGATTGCCTCAACACAAGCCTGATATCCGCTTACCGACAAATAGCTGTGGTTTTCGGCCTGTCTCATAGAGGACAAAATTCCGCCGCCTACCGGAAAACTGCGGGATCGGTACTGATCCTCGCATCCATGAGATCCTTGACTGAACGAGATTCCGGCTTCTTCAAGCAGCACCGCAAGTTCTTCAAAGTTGATCGTATAGTCAACCATGGATTTCTGGTGATACCGCTCCGCTTTTTTAGAGATACAGGGAGAAATGAATACAATAACCGCCTCCGGATGCCGCTCTTTTAACAGTTTGGAATGGATCTGCATCGGTGTAAGCACCGGAGCAAGATTGGAGAGAATGCCTGGATAGTATTTACGAATCAACAAATTTACAGAGGAACAACAGGAAGATATCATTACTTTTTCCGGCTGCTCAGCGATCAGCCGTTCATACTCTGATTTTACGAGATATGCTCCTTCCGCTGTCTCATAAGCCTCTGAAAAGTTCAGCTGCAGCAAGGCCTCTCTTAATACTTGGAAGGATACGGAGTAATAAGCAAAAAAGGACGGAGCAACACTCGCAATGACCTGTCTGCCGCTGCGAATTGCTGCCTTCACCTCCTCCGTTTCACTGATTGCGCCTTTTGTCTTCTGCGGACATACGATGGTACAGATGCCGCAGAGGATACACTCCTCTGTCAGGATCTGTGCATAATGGTTCTTAACTTCAATTGCCTTTACAGGGCAATACCTGACGCATTTGTAACAATTTTTACAATTTACCTTTTCAAATTGAAGAATGTTCATCTTTGACCCCCGTTTTACAAGCAGGCATTCAATACCCTCGCTTTAAACAGATCTGTGACATTGTCCATACCAACACCCGTTATGAGCTCATCATCTATTTTTATAGTCACCCCATCCCCGCACCCTCCCAGGCAAAATGCAGGCAGAAGCCGTACCTTCTCTTCCAGACTGTTTTCGCCGATCAGATGCTTCATTTCCTTCATTACGAAGTAAGAAGTATTTTGGTGACATGAGCTGCCGATACAAACATATATATTCATTCGTGATAACCATTGCCTTTCTATAGTTCGTTTTATTCGTACTCTGCTCGCTGTTTCAGAACGCTTCTGCAAAGGTTTTATAGTGCATTTTCATCAAAGATAGATATGGCGTCTGCAATGGTCTTTTCAATGGCCAGATGGCCGTATTCACTGACCAGTCTTTTATCCTTTGAGCTGTGAGAGAGGCAGGCAGGACCTCCAATACAGCCTCCTTCGCAGATCATGCCTTCGATAAAGTTTTCAGAAAGCAGTCCCTTATTTGCTTTCAGCAGCGCCGATTTGCATTCAGTAATACCATTGCAGGAAATCGGTTTATAATCAAATTGCTCCTGCGTGATACCGTGTTCTTTCAACGCATGTTCAACGGCCGCCGCAAGACCGCCGGAATGAGCAAAGATACGCCCAAAGTAAGAGGCATTGTCAAGAGGCGTCTCTCGAAGGGTTTCCACATCAAGATTCATAGCACTGAACAGCGCCTGCATTTCTTCAAAGGTCAAAACGCAGTCCACATAGTCTCTCACAGACTCATACTGCCGCTCCGCTTTCTTTGCAATGCAAGGTCCAATAAAAATGACCTTTCCTGTTGGATCCATCTGTTTGATCACTTTGGCAATCTGCGCCATGGGAGACAGATTATGCGAAATATGCTCGTTCAATGTAGGATAGTTCTTCTGTATATAGCTTACAAATGCAGGACAGCAGGAAGAAGTCAGGAACCCCTTTTCCGCAAGTTCCTCCGCTTCCATGGATGCAACCATATCTGCACCGAGGGCGGCTTCTATGACAGAATGAAATCCGATCTGCTTTATTGCTGTAACAACTTTTCCCGTTGTAATTTCCGGAACATTAGCATACTGGCTGACAAGCGACGGTGCTACAACAGCATAAATTTTATAGATTTGATTCGCATCAGATTCACGAATCATACGAATTGCATGGGTAATATAGGATTTATCCATAATTGCGCCAAAGGGGCAATGATAGACACAGGCACCGCATGAAATGCACTTATCATCTTTAATTACTGCTTTTTTAGTGTCTTTATCGATGGAAAGAGCGTTTACCTTGCAGGCATTGACGCAGGGGCGTGTTTGTTTGACAATTGCGCCATAGGAACAGTGAGAAATACAACGGCCGCATTCAATACATTTGCTTTTTACGATTTCTGCTCTCCGATTCACAAAGGTAATCGCATCCTTTGGGCAGGAATTGGCACACTTATGTGCAATACAGCCACGGCAGGACTGCGTAATCTGAATTCCTTCAACGGGACATTCATCACATGCGATCTTTAACACCTCAACCATATTTGGTTTTTTAGCATCTCCGCCAAGGGCCAGTTTCACCCTCTCACCTACGATAGCCCGTTCCTTATAAATACAGCAGCGCATCCTCTCCGCGCCCTCCGGAACGATAACAGATGCCATATCAAGGATATTCTCTGCGGTCAGTTGATTTTCAAAAGCAAGTTTCGCAATCTCACTGAGTACTTTATGCTTCAATTGCTGAACATCATTATCAAAAAAATCCATAATGCGCACCCCCTTTCATATTCTATTCTACCGATATTCTTTGCTTAATAGAAAGCTAAAAAAAGCATACTGCAATCATACAGTATGCCTTCCAGGAATAGCACGTTAATTTTTTCACGGTCTTATTCTGAGATCAGATCCCTTATCCGATAGAGATGGCTCAAAAACTTTCGGTCCGTTTCCGTCATCTGATAGGCCTTGGGACGTATGATTACATCCCGGTAAAGGTTGTCCTTAACAGGCACATGTTTCTGCACCAAATGATATCGTTTCAGCATCTCCTCCGGAATAGGTGATACCCACATATACGTATTCCAGACATTGGACAGGAGATCAAACTGACTTCCCCGGTCATAAAGGTCAATACTCTTCCCGTTGCTCATATTGTGAACGGGTTTGCGAATCTCTGCGGAGGATAGTAAAGGAATGGTATAGTCTCCATGGATCAGTTCGATGAGGTCGGCAAAGTCCTCCAGCAGAAGTGGATCTTTCTCCGCCAGCGGCCCATTGACGGACATCAGCGCCAGATAGTCAAACTCCAGCAGAGTATCTCCGTTCAAATCCAGATCTGCCAGAAGCTTATTGTAATATCTCTCATATTCTACCGCATAGCGAATGATACCCAGGCTGTGCCTCCGGGATGAGATATTCTGGATCGTCTTCATGGAGTTTGTTTCATAAAAGTTTATTTGAAGCTTTTTTGAATCCGCAATTTCGCTCATAAACCGGGAAAAAGCTGTGGAAATATAGCTTGCCCGGGGAACAGAAATACCAAAGTAGTGGATCATTTCCTCGGCCTTGTATCTGGCTTCCACCATTTCAAACTTCTCCAGAATCTCCTTGGTGGAGAGCAGAAAATCATTTCCCTCTTTCGTGAGAGAAACGCCCTTGGAGGAACGCCTGAAGATGGTAATTCCAAGTTCTTTTTCCAGGCTGATGACCGCTTTGCTCAAATTGGGCTGATTCATAAAGAGATTTGCAGCCGCCTGGGTCATTGATCCGGTTTTTGCAATCTCTGCCACATATTTCAGATCTGATATATTCATTCTGTTTTCCTTTTGGATTTCTTTGCAGTATACAGCGTATTTTTACGACTCCAGTAAACTACTGATTAACGGAACAGCTTAATCACTCCTGTGCTGTTTAAGTGACGCAGCAGGGACAGGGTGATGGGAAAGCCAAAAAGACCGATGACACCGAAAAGCTGAACGCCAACGAACATACTGATCAGCGTTACCACCGGATGAAGTCCGATTTGGCTCCCAACAATCTTCGGCTCCAGTATATTCCTGATAACGGTAATGGCCAGATACACCGCCAAAAGACCAATGGCCATGGAATAATCGCCTTGCAGGGCAGTAATAATGGTCCAGGGTACCATAATGCCTCCGGTTCCCAAAACCGGTAATATATCAAAGACGGAAATTATCAAAGCGATTAAAATAGAATTCTCTACCCCAATAATGGTGAGTCCTATGGAGAGTTCTATAAACGTGATACTCATAATCAGCGCATATGACCGAATACAGACAAACAGCGTTCCGACAATGTATTCCTTAATCTGAATCACCAGTTCCTTACCCTTGCCGGAAAACTGCCGTAGAATAAAGCCTACGAGCAAATCGTAATCTCCTGCAATAAAGAAGGAGGAAATCACCATCAGCAGCATTTTAATGAAAAAGATCGGCAGAGATGATGCGATGCCGGAAATGCCGCTTACTGCCATCACTGAAAGATTGGAAATCAAATTCCCCAAGGATTGAATAAAGTTATTGAAGTATTCGTTCAGGATCGAAATCAGCGCCGGATCCATTTGATAAACCTCTTTCTCGATCTGCTTATACATGGAGATGAGGAAGGGTTCCATTTGAGATGAGTAGATCGATGGCAAGCTTAATACCAAATCCGAAAAGGTTGAAAACAGCTTGATTCCAATCAAAGCAATAAAAGTGCCAATCGTACAGTAAAACAGGAGTACAAAAAAGAAAGCAACAGGTTTATATGGAATCCTTAATAGGTCAGAGAAGAATTTTGCAGGTCTCCTCAGAACATAGGCAATAACAAAGGCTGCTATAAATGGTGCGATCAGCCCAAGACCATACTGAAGCAGCAGATAAACCGCTCCGATAATAAAACCGTAATACATAAAACCAACTACAAATCTAAATCTCTTTCTGTGGTCCATTCTCGCTTCCTCCGTAGTGCCATCAAAAAAAGTGGCTTAGCCACTTTTGTCAGGGAATCCCTGTTGTCAATCGAGCCTCTTCGCCTTCATTATATTAGATAAAAAAGAGGAAAGTCAACCGTTTTTCCCCATTCCTTTCCGACAGTTCTTACCTGCTATCTTCTTTTCTTTTAATCATTCCTGTGGATTACCCTCTTCAGCCGGAATGTAGTCCGTCAAAGAGCCTTCCGTCATTCTGGAAAGCCCATAAAGCTTTTCATTGATCATGTCCCAGAAACAGAACGGAAGATGATCTCTGTGACCTCTATGCAGCACAACGCATTCGTAACAATTGCCGTGATGGGGACATGGCTCCTTGCAGGAACAGTGATCAACTCCGCTCTCCTTAACCTGCCTGAGAAACTCCATCTTCATTTCAAAAGCTTCCTTCGTAAACCCCTGGGCAGATAGTTCCTGCTGTTTCCTTGCCATTTCATTATTGTCAATTTTCATAAAGGTTAACCTCCTGTCGCATAACTTGTTGCATATTTCGCTTCCTATTTTTAGCCATTGGAACGAATCATCCTGCTGATCCAAAAAGGGGCGAAAAACATTCTTTTTCGTAAGCATACCATGATCCCGTAAAAAGGGCAAGGGAGCAAACCGCTTCTCTCGTTTCGCTTGTTCTTTTTTTCCAGGTTCTGCATAGTCATTAGTATAAAGCCAACAGACTTTCCAAGCATATAAGGAGTGCTTTCTATAATAATTTCAAGAGGAGTTTCTAATGAATAGTTATGAATGGGGTGTTGATTCTGCCGGAAGTGTAACCGAAGATATTTTTCAATGTGTCATACGCAATTTAGGGTATCCCAGATTCTGGGGCAGGTACCTTGCAAGAATTCCCGGTATATCAGAAGGACTTACTTCACAGGAGGTTTTTTTTATCCATAGTAAAGGAATAAAGATCCTCCCAATCTATAACGCCTTTCAAGAGGCAAAGGGTTATCTGCAAGGAATCCATATAGCGGAAGATGCCGTTTCGTATGCCCAGACATTGGGCATACCCATAGGAACACCTTTGTTTGCAAATTTAGAGCGGCACTTTGACATTGATAAAGAATGGATTATTGGTTGGACCGAGGCAATTATCAGAAGCGGATATGAGAGCGGCATCTACAATGACCCAACCAAAGGTAATTTTAATCGGGCTTTTTGTAATGCGGTAAACGAAAATGAAAAGGTAAAACAGCTCACAATCCTATGGAGCGCAGAGCCGGACCTGGCACCCAGCGGACTCTGGGATGCGCCAAGCTTCCTGCCTGCGGCCCCCAATTGCGGTGGAAATGTACTGATCTGGCAATACAGCCGGGATACCTCCCTCTGTCCTGTAGATACGAATTTGGCGGAAGATTGGCTTGTTGATGTGTTGTGGTGATTGAAACAGCGGACAATTTTAAAAGTAGACATCAATATCTGGAAAGCAATATCCAGATATCAATGTCTACTTAAATCTTACTAGTCCAAAATAACCACTTTTTAGTGTTTCTTTGATTCAAGATACTTCTGAAGTTTTTGTGCCTGCTTTCCTTCCGACAGGGAATACTCACTGAAAAATTTCTGCAGATCCTCGTCATCGATCTTCGCAGAATATGCTTTAAAGTCCCGCACTCTTTCCTGCGTGTCCAGCAACGCCTTTTTCAGATAATCCACTGTTTGCATCTCCATTTGATCACCTCCATCATTTATAAAGAATAGTATGATCAGGATGAACGGCAATCATGCGGTTCTTTCAGTGCTTTTAACGAATGATGTAACATTATTTATTGTTTTCAATATATTGTTAGTGACGAAAGGAGGTTGAGGTAATGAGTAATCTTTCGTCTGGCAGAGACCATATATTGGAAAGATTTGATAGAATTCTCGGATATTTAAGCAGCTTTGACAAAGTCAGCGACAATAACAGAAACAACAACAACGACAGAGGCAGAGACATAAACCGTAACAGAGACATAAATCGTGACAGAGACCGTGACAGATATCAACACAGATACCGTGAAAGAGATTAATATACATTTACTGCTTATGTATTAAATATTGCCGTTTTATCCATTTGCGTTCACTCTTTTTCAGGGTGAACGCTTTTTATATAACTGATTTCAGGCTCCTTCTCTTCAACTATGTTTTTACAAACCTTTAACATGTTCTTCATCTGTTCCTTACAAAACTCGCCTATACTGAGATTAGCGAGTAAAACTTTTCATTGACCACTTCTCTTTAAATGCCTGTCCTGTGTCGAGACGCCACCTCAGTATTACTCCTCGGCATCTCAGGGACGGGCGCTTTTTTTATGTGTTTATTATCGCACATCTGCCGCTCTGCGAGGCCTCACTCAGGCCTCTTGAACCGCTCCCTGCTCGAAAGTCCACCGGACTTTCTCCCAACAGCAGCGCCTGTTCAGGTTACACACCTAACCACATATGCAATGCAAATGTCTGGTATGTACCATACGGGAATGCCCCAGCTTCAGTGGGTGGGATTCTTCCGTTCAAATCCTCTTCCCCTTGGAATCTAACGAAAATTATGATAGAAATAAAAAAGACTTCCGAAAATCTTCGAAAGCCTTGAATTGACATGGTTGCGGGAATAGGATTTGAACCTATGACCTTTGGGTTATGAGCCCAACGAGCTACCAGCTGCTCCATCCCGCGATATTAAGTTTTCGGCGATTGCCGACTTCGTTCCATTGTCATTCAGTGTGTTGGTGCCGGAGACCGGGGTCGAACCGGTACGATCGGTAAAGATCGCAGGATTTTAAGTCCTGTGCGTCTGCCAATTCCGCCACTCCGGCATTGTTGGCTCCAAGGGTGGGGCTCGAACCCACAACCTATCGGTTAACAGCCGAGTGCTCCACCATTGAGCTACCTTGGAATACCAATCCATCATCGCTGACGACAAGATTTATTATATATCAAAACAACCAGGGATGTCAACAATTATTATGGGTAAAATGTAAATTTTTTATGATTTATTTTCAAGCGT
>JARBUO010000146.1 GCA_029239605.1 Bacillota bacterium
AGTTGTATAATTTTTTCAGACATGTTCCTTAGCCTCCTTTGGCAATTTGGTTTGTGGTGAATTAATTTTACCAAACGGCTTTGGGCATGTCTATTTTTTACCCTTTATTCAATTTGCGCAATTTATTGTACCTTATCCTTAGCCATTCTAGATTAACAATACATACTCGCATTCAAATTAACTGTTTAACCAAATGATAACATTCACAAACCATAGATTTAACAAAATCATAACAGAAATAAACTATCCAAGATATGGTATTGAACCTATACTAATAACGTCTAGACAATCATACCGTTAAAAAACAGAATGACAGAAGTTGTTGCCGACAACATATTATAATGCAACGGCGGCGCAATTCCAGCGATAGAGAATAACGGTTCTAAATTTGCAGGAGGAAAAACAATGCGAGAAAACTCTCGAAAAAGATTAGAAAACAGGTTTGTTGCGCTGATATGCGCAATTACGACCATGGTATTGTTTTTATGTAATGAAAATGCCATGGTGGTAAATGCAGAAAGTGCATCGCCCCTTTCAGACCACTGACAGGGCACAGATGGCCCAGGTATTGTATCATTTGCTGGGAAAAGAGGGCGTAAAATAAAAATCTATCATTATTAAAAATAATTACAGAGGGTATCCCTCCGGCACTGCACCGGTCGAATACCCTCTGTTGTGCTTTTGCGATGTAAGAATCATCCAAACGGTTGTGGAAAATTGTCTCTATATGGGTTAAAATGTCGATAGATGTATGTTGATGGTGCTCTAATATACTAGAAAGAAGAAGGGTGTTTCAACAGCAGCAAGGAGTGGTCTAACTTGACCTCAATCGTTTGATCCTTTCACGGCCAGGAGGTTCCATTGCATGATTAGAAAAAAGGTTCTTAAAATATCTTTCGTTTTGACGTTTGTATTCTTTTTACTTCTCTTTATCCCAGGCAAGGCGGATAATGTCTACGCAGCCACAAACACCATCCTTGATGTGAAAAGCGGGCAGTATATTCCTATGCTGATCCATAACGGCATGACTGAGGTTGCATCGGTAGGAGCATACGCCCAAGCAAAAGGCGCTTTCGCAGCGATTAACGGTACCTATTTTGACGCTTACGCAACAGAAGCACAAGTAGCAGCAAAAGGCGGAGATGTAAACGCGCTGCGCACATTTGGATCTTTATATGGAGCCCCTCTTAATTTCCCAAGCGGAGTATTGATCGAAAATGGCAGGCTGCTTCACGGATCAGGATTTGGCAGCGCAACGGGCCAATGGGGCGGTTACTTGGGCGGTATCACAAAACAAGGTACATTTATAGTAGAACAAGTGACCTTAAACATCGGCTTTATCGTAGACGGAAATAAAAGTACCGTATGGAGAGTAAATCACCCAAGTTATGAGGATACGTCTGTTGTCTTATATGATGAAGGCTTCGGGCGTAACGTGGCACTTAGACCGGGGGATAAAGCTGTAATCGTGGAAGGCGGCATCATTAAAGATATCGTGTCCTACAGCCCTGTAAAAGTGCCATCAGGCGGCTTTATCGTTATAGCGTCTTCTTCTGCCAATGTGTTTTATGGAAATAAAAACATAGATAGCTTTTCAAAAGGACAGCAGGCATCCTGGACGTGGGAAATTACCTCACCCAATGGATATCACTTCAAAGACGTTTATTTTGCGGTGGGTTCTGATACGGCAAAAATAAATGGGGTAGGAGGAACCAGCAGACCTTATATCGGAGGAACTTCTGACGGTAAGATTTCTATCGGAGTGGGAAACGCCTCGGAATGTGTAAATGCATTATTTTTAGATGGTGGCGGTTCTGTTGCGTATTACAAAGACGGGAAATATCTAAAGGGGCCAGGAAGAAATGTAAGCAATGCAATAGGCTTCGTATGGACAGGACAAAATGGAAATTCAGTGATACCTGCAAATATGGCACAACCAAATCCCTTTACTGCAGATATCAGCGGTAAGAAAGAACAATTTCAAGCATTTTTAATCAATAACAGTAATTATATCATGCTTAGGGATCTGGCATATTATATGAACGGCTCCCATGCCCAATTTGAAGTTGTATATGACGCCGGTACGAAATCCATCAGCATTTTCAGTAATTCAGCCTACACCGTCCAAGGCTCTGAAGATACTGTCAAGGCGGACAAAAGCAAGGCATATAAAGACGCAACTTCAAAAATCTCCATCGACGGAAAAGAAGTAAATTTAAAGGGATACCATATAGAAGGCAGCAACTATTATAAATTACGGGACCTTGCCTCTGCCTTAGACTTTAATGTTGACTATCGAGAGAAACAAATATATATCGAGCCTGAAAATGCTTATACTGCTGATTGATAGAAATGGTTTTGCACTTTGGGCAAACATTAACTGTTTGCTTGATTGAGCACCTGGGTATTTAAATGCATAAATGGTTCAGACTTCTTGTAAGAAATTACCTGACAGTGAATGAATTCAGATCAAAATTGAGGAGGCTATATGATATTCAAACCAGCGATTGCAATAATGGACCGTATAAAGTTTTATGGTAAATTTATTTTGATTTTTATCATCTTTCTGATTCCGCTAAGTGTTTTTGTAACAATGCAGATAAAAGATGCTCAAGAAACGTATAAGATTAAATCGAGTCAAAGTGAAGGAATACATATCAATATCATGCTGCGATCCATGACACAACATTTACAAGAGCACAGAGGGATGGCATCCTCTTTCTTAAATGGCGATGAGAGCTTTCAGAAAGATTTAGAGCAAAAGGATAAAGAACTAAATCAGGATATTGAATTGCTGAGCAAGGCACTAAGTGTGAATAAGGATTTATCCAGTACTTCATCAGATTGGGAAGATATTAAAACGGAATTGGGAAGCATTCAGGCCAATTTAGCGAATATGACACCGGCAGAATCCTTTGAAACGCATACGGCACTCATCCAAAAGACCTTAGATTTATCTCAAAATATCTCCTATGATACCTCTTTATTGCTGCAGGATGATTCCGCTTCGTTCTTACTGGTTGAGATGACAGTGACGAATCTTCCAACTATGGCAGAAAAAATGGGTCAAAGCCGTGCAAAAGGCGCTGGTGTGGCTGCGAAGAAAGGGATATCGGCTGAAGAAAAGCAGCAGTTACTGAACTTGCTGGACAATATCAGTCTAAATCTGAGCAATACAGAAAAAAATGTCTCATTGCTTTTAGCGGAAGAGTCCAATAGTAAAATGTTAGAAGGCTCTTACCAAAAGGCGGCTGCGTCAACCAAGCTGCTCGCAGATACTGTATCTAAGGAGTTTTTAGTGACAGACCAAATTGCTATCGATTCAAAAGAATATTTTGAATTGGCAACATCAGCAATCAACGATGTTTATGGTTTTCTCAACGAAGCTTCAGAATATTTGGATGAAAAAGCAAATACAGAATTAAAAGATGCTGAGTCAAATATGAATCTTATGATCGGACTGAGCGCTATGGCGTGTTTGATTATCGTCTACTTGTTTGTTGGTCTTTATTTGTCAATCAAAAGAACGATTACAAGCATCAGCACAGTGGCTGGGCAGGTTTCTACCGGAGATCTGAGAGCAAGGGTTCAATTAAACACGAAAGACGAGACGCAGGAAATCGCGTCTGCCTTTAATAAGGTGATAGATAATATAAAAGAACAGGCGGAGGCGGCAAAAAGCATTGCCGAGGGAGATCTTGAAATTAAGATAAGTCCCAGATCAGATGAAGACGTTTTAGGCCATAGCATGCTTTCCGTAGTGGAAAAACTGCGAGGTCTGGTTGGCGAGACGGAAAAATTAACAAAGGCAGCAATCGCTGGAGAATTAGATGTTCGGGGTGATCAGGGGCGTTTCAACGGCGGTTTCCGCCAGATTGTGGCAGGTTTTAATAATACGCTGGATGCCATGCTGGAACCACTGCAAGTCGCCAGCGACTTCATTAACCATGTATCAAAGGGTGATGCACTTGATGCGATTGAAAACCAGTATCAGGGGGAATATGGGGTACTGATCGATAACCTGAACCTTGTAAAGAAATCGCTGGATACCTTGCTGGATGAATCAGGAAAACTGACCTTGGCAGCGAAGGATGGAGACCTGTCCTACAGGGCGGACTTGTCAAAGCTGCCGGGAAGCTACGGACAGATTGTGGGCGGCGTGAATTCGGCACTGGATGCACTTATGGAGCCGCTTAATGTGGCTGCTGGATATATGAAAAAAATCGGGGATGGTGAAATTCCATCCAGACTCACAGCAGATTATAAGGGAGATTTCAACGACATCAAAAACAGCATCAATGCATGTATTGATGGACTTGGAGCTATTCGCGAAGGCAACGCTGTCATGCTCAAGATGAGTCTGAACGATTACTCTGAGGAAGTGGAAGGAGAATATCTCGGTATCTATAAAGAACTTTCTACCTCCATCAATCTGGTAGCCGGCAGTGTAAAGAACGTGATTGAGGTAATGACCCATGTGGCAAAAGGGGACCTTTCTGATTTGGATAACCTGTTAAAAGAAGGAAAAAGAAGTGAAAAAGACCTCTTGATTCCAGGGCTGATTCTCATGATTCAGAGTCTGAAGGACCTTGTGTCGGAGACGGATACCCTGTCTCTGGCCGCTGTAAATGGGGCGCTTTCCACAAGAGGAGATTCGGATAAGTTCCAGGGAGAGTTTTCCAAAGTCGTTCAAGGAATCAATAACACGCTGGATGCGGTTATTGAACCAATTCATGAGGCATCCTCCGTGCTTTCGGAGATGGCTCGCGGAAACTTAAATACAATCATGAATGGCGAGTATCAGGGAGACCATGCGGCGATTAAGAATGCGCTTAACAGCACGATTACGAATATGCGAAGCTATGTTACTGAAATTTCTGAGATACTGGCCCATATCAGCGACGGAAATTTAACCGTCCAGACACAAGCGAATTACAGGGGCGATTTTATTGCTATTAAGAATTCACTAACCAATATTACTTCCTCTTTGAGCGAGGTAATGGGCGATATTGGACAAGCTGCCGATCAGGTGGCTTCCGGCTCAAGACAGGTATCCGATGGCAGCCAGGCGCTGTCTCAAGGCTCTACAGAGCAGGCGAGCGCAATTCAGGAGCTGACAGCATCTATTACGGAAATTGCATCTCAGACAAAGCAAAATGCAGTAAACGCCAACCAGGCAAATGAACTGGCCACTACAGCGAGAGTGAATGCTGAAAAGGGCAATGAACACATGGGGGCTATGCTTGGTTCCATGGCAGAAATTAACCGATCTTCGACGGACATTTCAAAGATCATCAAGGTGATTGATGATATTGCTTTCCAAACGAATATTTTGGCCCTCAACGCAGCGGTAGAAGCAGCAAGAGCAGGCCAGCACGGGAAAGGGTTTGCAGTCGTTGCTGAGGAGGTACGAAACCTTGCGGCAAGAAGTGCAGAAGCGGCTAAGGAGACAACGCTGCTGATTGAAGGTTCCATTGACAAGGTGCAAGGCGGGACGAGGATCGCCAATGAAACGGCGAATGCACTGATTGAAATTGTAGACGGCATTGAAAAGGCAGCTGAACTTGTAGCAGGAATTGCAGATGCTTCCAACGAGCAGGCTTCAGGCATAGCGCAGATTAATAAAGGAATTGAACAGGTAGCCCAGGTGGTGCAAAACAACTCGGCGACAGCAGAAGAAAGTGCGGCGGCCAGTGAAGAGTTGTCCGGTCAAGCGGAAATGCTCAAGGAAATGGTGGCGAGATTTAAGATCAGCAGCAACTATAAGGCGGGAGCTTCCTTGATTGAAGGGAGTGCGTATCCGACCGGAGAGGTTAAAAAACTCGCACAATACAACGAAGCGCCTCGTATTTTTCTTGATGAAAACGAATTTGACAAGTATTAAGTGATAACCCTTTTCCGAAGCAGCCCTGTTCCTCGGGGGATACGCGCAAAGTGCATTTGCATACGCCAGTAATTGTGATGTATAATGGGGACATGGAGAGAAGAAAAGCTTCTCCCCAGGAACAGCGATGAAACCGGTAACCGGCTGGACCGACAAAATGGTATCTGTGTGCGGAGGTAAAAAATATGAGCAAGTTTGCCGTGATCGACACGGAGACGACTTGGAGTGATGCGGTGATGTCCATCGGAATTGTTATAGCCGAATCCGTCACCTTTAAGTTGATTGACAAAAAATATTACATACTAACACCGTTCAAAAACCATGGCGGCATGTACACGTCCGCCCTATATGTCAATAATATAAAGCCTGACCTTGAATGCTCGCGGGAAAAGGCGATGAAAGATTTGATACAGTTTCTCACTGCGCATGATGTGACCACCATGTTTGCATACAATGCCGCATTTGACTATCGTCACTTGCCGGAACTGAGCCACCTTGATTGGCACGACATCATGAGGCTGGCGGCTTATAGACAGCATAATCCTAAAATATCGAGCTGCGATGAGTGCTATGGCACGGGCAGGTTAAAGCGTGGTTATGGGGTAGAGAGTGTTTATCGGATGTTAAGCGAGGACTGGAGGTACTGTGAGCTGCATAACGCTCTTACTGATGCAATAGACGAATTGGAAATCATGAGATTGTTAAACCATGAGATTGACAGATACGCTTTGGCGAAAATCGGGTAGGCCATTTGAAGATTTAATCTTACTTCCCAAAGGATTTATTTAATTTAAAAATTTAATAGAGAAGATGCCATGTGGTCAAATCCGCATGGCATTTGCTTTATAGGCTTATAAGCCTGTTGAGCGCGCGAAGCGTGCGGAACAATAAACCACCCGCTATGCGGGTGCGCGTCGATCGTTATACAAAAAAATCACCTTTCCGCTATAATGTAGGTGTTAAAGCCACTTTATAGCGAAAGGAAAGGTGATTTTCATGGCCAATAAAGCAAATAGCTTAGCCCGAACAAAATGGATATTACGTAAGCACAGTCGGACTCAATGAGGAAACAATAAAGAAGTATATGCAACAAGGGCTGAAACGGCTGTGATTATTTACAACTTATACAATAGATAGTGTTAAAAGCTGACAGGGAAGATGGGCTTAGCAGGCCACCTGTAGAGAATTGCTGCCATTACAGAAAATACTTAGAATGAAATGATAGTTCTAAGTATTTTTTTACGACTAGATGCCGCAAAAAAAACCAAAATCACGAAGAGGTGCTTCGTGATCTGGCTGTTTGTTTATAGGAGAAGACTTAAAGGGAAGGAATCCTGACGGCAAACAGGATACTTCTACAATTAAGCTATCCGCGTAATTCAGTTGGTGGCATCATTCTCACTTCTCGGTTTATTATTATTTGAGATCTAAATGAAGTGTTCAAATCTTTTTTTATGTGCCGCCGATACACGCCTGAAAGCCCAGCAACTGAACTGACAGATCGATCTCTGTTATTATTATAACATCAAATATGGTGAAAACAGAAATCTTAATTTCGACAGAAAAGGCTTAGTTTTCAACAACAGGACCAGTAAATTACAGTTATAGTGATTTCAGTAAACCTTTTGTCTATGCAATAAAGGCACTTGACACTTAAATGAAAATAATGTTAAATTTTAATTATATTGACTGGTCAAATTAAAAAAGAGGAGTAATATAGAAATGCCAAAAATAGGGATGGAGCCGCTAAGAAGGGCTGAGGCAATCAATGCCGCTTTGGAATGTTTTTGTATTTATGGGATTGAAAAAACAACATTGGATATGGTAGCTGAGCAAGCAGGTTTTTCGAAGGGCGTTGTAGCATATTACTTCAAATCAAAGAAACAGCTGATCAGCGATAGCCTGAAATCATTCTTAAAAGCTTACAAGATAAAAATCAGCAGTCAAATTACCGATCAAATGACACCCGTCGACATGTTGAAAAGTGTTGTGGAGGTTTCGCTTCCTCCAATGAATGAAGAGAAAGAGGAATTTCTAAATGTTTCCGATCTTGAGGGAGCAAAACCAATCAGCCTGCCGGAAAAAAAGATTGCGAAACTGTTCAGCCAGTATATTGCCAGGGCAGCGCTGGATGACGAGCTAAGGGAAACAATGCGAGAGGTTTATACCCAGGATGTTGCAGGGATTGCTGAGATCATTCGCTACGGAAAGAAGTACTACCATATCCGGGAACTTGATGAAGAATTGACAGCGTATACACTTCTGACCTTGATTTATGGATTAAGTTTTTTCAGAATAACAGGATTTCTGATTTCCGGCAAAGAAGATAACAGAGCCGCAGCGCTCCGTTATATTGATGCGCTGTTCTCATGATCAGGCCTGCTGCGGCAATGCTCTGATCGCGGAGTGATCGGTGAGTATTCTTTTGTTAACACTTTTAAAATTAATATATTTGTAAAAAAGGTGAGGAGATGGGATCATGAGCTTTCGTTTAGAGCATGTGCAGATTGTATTTTTTTCAGGTACAGGGGGATCCAAGAGGATTGCTGTTACATTTCGAGATGAACTTCTGAAGTGGGGAAGCGTAGTAAACCTGGTGGAGCTAGGGGGATCCTGCAAAGACCAAATACACGAGCCAACTTCTGGCAACGCTGATTTTTATATTCTGATTTTTCCCGTTTATGCTTTCGATGCGCCTGGTTTGATTTATCGTTGGATCGAAGCACAAAAGGGAGATTTGTCGGGTAAGGAGGCTGCGGTGATTTCAATGACTGTTGCAAAGCGATGGAGAAGAAAGGGATTGCTGTTGTTTATGACAGAATGATGTGCATGCCTGCAAATTTAGCGGTTGAGTTTAATGATGATCTCGTAGCCTGGACACTCCGTGCTATTCCGGAAAAAGTAAAAGAAATCGTAGCGGATCTATCAGAAGGGGTAGCAAAGCGAACGAAGTATTGGAAAGGCCCGCTTCGCAGTTATTTAACCAAACTGGAAAATCGAAAAGGATATTTGTTTGCAAAGGATCTTATCATTACTGACGGGTGCACAGGTTGCGGCTGGTGTGCGTCACACTGCCCGGTGAGCAATATTCAGATATCTGAGAAATCATCCAAACCGGTTTTTATGAATCACTGCATGGTTTGCATGCGCTGTGTTTACGGCTGTCCTGTTCGGGCAATTCAGTGCAAAAGCTCTGTTGTCTTTCAAAAGGGGTTTGATCTGGATGCGGTTGAAAGACGAATGGAAGGAAGAGAACTAAAGCCGGTGAAGCAATGCTGCAAGGGGCTGCTTCTGGTAGGTGTTAAAAAATACCTGTTGGAAAAGCAGACATGAAAAGAAGCTAACAGAGAGATCAAAGCATAAATGGGATAAGTTTTTCATCACTAGCCAAAAAAATAAAAATAAGAATAACTTTAAGAGGAGAGGTCTCACCTCTCCTTATAAAGTTTTTGGATTTTGATTTTTGCTGATATAGGGTTTCGCTGATATGGAGCAGATCCGGACACTGTTTTTTCTTGCGGCAGACCAGCCCCTGATATATATATGTGAATCATACAATTTCAAGATCATAAGCTTAGTGTAAAATTAGGACGGGAAAAATAAAGGAAACAAAAAAATAAGAGTGACCTCATGTGTTATGATGTTAATAACCACAAAAACAGACATAACGGACAAAAACAGACATAACGGAGGCACTCTTATGAAAAATAGTATAACTGAAATTGCAGGATTAATCACTAGGAGTTTTGAGGAAAACTTCGAAAAAATGCTGACGGAGAAGAGGGACATTTCTGCATTCATTGTTCAGGTCAAAAATACACTGGATCAGGTCGGAACAGTTCTTGTTGCGGAAGCATTGGAAACCATGGATTTGCTGGTCAAGAGTGATTCTCGAAGAAAGCAGAATTGGTATGTTAAGGAGAAGGCAGCCCCCAATACCCTTGCAACCATATTTGGGGAGGTTCATTATCATAGAACATACTACAAGCATAAAACGGAGAAGGAATACCGGTATTTATCAGACGAACTGGTTGGAATCAACTCCTACGATAAAATGGATGTTTCCTTGAAAGCGAAACTAATTGAAGAAGCGGTTGATACACCTTATTCAAGAAGTGGGAGAAAGGCCGCAGAAGCAATCGAGATTTCAAGCCAGAGCGTAATGAATGCCATCAGAGAGCTTGGCCCGGTTAAAAGCAGCGAAGTAAAGGTTTCAAGAGCGAAAGAAACGGTGAAAATCCTCTACATCGAAGCCGACGAGGATCATGTAGCTCTCCAAAGAGGAGGCTGTGCAGAACCAAAGCTGGTGTATGTGCATGAAGGCAGGAAACAGATTGGAAGAGACAGATGGCAATTGCAAAACCCGAGATATTTCGGTGGGATGTACAAGGAATCAGAAGAGCTTTGGAACGAAGTGGCAGACTACATTGATCACGCCTATGATTATGACAAAATCGAAAAGATATACTTATCGGGGGACGGGGCGAGCTGGATCAAGTCCGGAGCAACCATCGTCAACAAGAGTATCTTTGTACTTGACAGATATCATCTAAACAAGGCGGTGAAAACTGCCGGTGCGCATATGGAAAACGCAGAAAGAGAAATCTGGAGGTCCATTAAAAGAGAAGATAAAGCATATTTAAAGGTCGTATTTGAAACGATCCTGGATGCGACAGAACCAGAGACTAAGGCAGAAGCGGTGAAAGAAGCAAAGACATACATCCTGAATCACTGGGGAAACTTAAAGTATCATAATGCCAATGATTACTGGGGATGCAGTGCTGAGGGACACATCAGCCATATCTATTCAGACCGGCTCAGCTCCAGGCCACTTGGATGGAGCCGTGAAGGAGTCGATCAGATGGCGCGACTCCGGGTCTTTGCTGCAAACGGTGGTAATCTTTTTGATCTAGTATTAAGAAAGAAACAAGAACGAATCAGAGAAACAAGAGTTATAGAACTGGATTCGAAAGTATGCAAGAAAAGGATGCGAAAAGTTAGTGGAGAAACAATAGATAACTTACCGGCACTTAATTCTGGAAAGCGTACTCAACTTGCGCTAGCATTACGAGGACTTAGAGGAATTTAATACGTTATTTTAACAATGGGGAAACTCTAGCTTAATTTTTCCCGTCCTAACTTGACGCGGTC
>JARBUO010000147.1 GCA_029239605.1 Bacillota bacterium
TCAAGGTCATCAGGGATTATCATCCTGGCAGCTGACGATGATGGCATTGGGTACCGTAATCGGCGGCTCTTTTTTTCTGGGATCATCAGTAGCAATTCATGCTGCCGGTCCGTCCATTCTAATATCTTTTGTTCTTGGTGGTGTCCTTATTTATTTCATTTTATATGCATTGTCTGAGCTGACCGTTGCAAATCCTGATTCGGGTTCATTTCGAACATTTGCAGCCAATGCATTTGGCAAAGGAACCGGTTTTGTTGTGGGGTGGGTCTATTGGACGGGAATGGTACTCGCTATGTCCAGTGAAGCAACCGCCGTTTCAATTTTAATCAGAGAATGGTATCCTCAGCTTTCCATTGCACTGATGGGAAGTGTAATTATCATCTGTGTAACGTTACTGAATTTGCTTGGTGCAGATAAACTCAGCAAGCTTGAGAGCGGTCTTGCAGCACTGAAATTATTAGCCATTGCATCTTTTATCATTCTTGCAGTTCTGCTGATCATGGGAGTCATGATCAGGACAACTCCAATCGGGATAGGGGCTCTCTCGCAGGAACAATGGATGCCTGGAGGTTTCAGAGGAATTGCGGGGAGCATGCTTATTGTCATTTTTTCTTATGCAGGGTTTGAAATCATCGGTCTCGCTGCATCAGAAGCCAGGGATCCTCATAAAACCATACCGCGAGCAATTAATCACACAATTATCTGTCTTGTGGGATTTTATATTGTTTCCATCGCGGTGATGCTGCCATTGATTCCTACTGGAGAGTTGAACGAGGAGGTTAGTCCTTTTGTTGCTGCGCTGAACCGCTGGGGGATTGGCTGGGCAGGAATTGCAATCAATCTTGTTCTAATCACTGCAATCCTTTCTACCATGCTTGCTGCCATGTTTGGACTCGGAAGAATGATTCGGTCTCTAGCGGATGAAAAACAAGCTCCTTCTTGGCTGATCGACCGAACAGATGTCCCGTATCGAGGCATAATTTTCTCCGGGATTTCGATGCTTTTCGCACTTGGAGCAGGATTGCTCCTGCCAAGAGTGTACCTGTTTTTGATCAGTTCAGGCGGATTTGCTCTGCTATTTACCTATGCTGTCATCATGGCAACTCACTTGAAATTTCGAAAAGAGAATGGCTGTCCTCCCAAAGGAAACTGCCAAATGCCCTGGTACCCATATTCTTCCTGGATTGCACTCATTTCTCTCACTCTGGCCATCGCAAGTATGCCTCTTATCTCGGGTCAGGGATCAGGATTAATTGCCGGACTTCTGATGATTATTCTTTTTACCGGAGCCTATTTGATTCAGAAACATGTAAGGAATACGAATGATGTCAAAGAAGGCCAACGCGCTGCCAAGGATCTTTTTAATCCTGAAGCAGTATCCCGAAGGGGATACCCTGTAGAGAACAAAAACAAAGCTCAATATTCGGTCGAATTCTCAGATGAACTAACGGATAAATCAACAAAGAAAAAAAATAATACCAACCGGGGTGACCGTCCGAAAAGAGACTGAAGCTGATAATCCCAATATTTAGTTAATGCAACTTTCGGTAGAATTCTTTATCATAGTATTACGAGTACTCTGTAATCGTCTGAATGCGAGTGGTTGCAGAGTACCAAAATATTATTCTGTAAAACAAAATTTCTGTTGAAATAAAAGCTTGGAATTAAAATTTACGTATGTTACATGTTACGCTTGCAAAATCATTGCAGCGTTTTTCAGTTTGACTGTATAGAGATTGTTTCTGTTAGGACGGAGGTACAGCAATGCGAAACGAAATACATAATCTGAGCAATAAGTTCAGAACATACAACGCTATTCTTCTTTCTGCGGGCATAACTCTGCTCTCCATGGGACTCATGCTAATTTCAAGGTATCATAGTGGTTTTGCACAATGGTATGCGGTAAAAATATATCCTGTCTTTCCGGAATTTGCAGGCAGGCTTTTTTCTCCCTGGAGGTTCTCTGTATTTGAAGCTGGAATCCTATTGATTTTTGCGGCTTTGATTTGTATTGTTTTGAAAATTATTTGGCTATTTTTCAGAGACATACAAAAAGCCAAGAAATATGTCCTAACCGGTTTGAAAAGAGGGTTTCTATTGGGTTCCCTTTTGCTGTTAACCTACACTTTAACATGCTCCATAAATTATCATAGGGACGATATCGGAACGATTCTGAATAAGCCAGTGGAGACTGTTTCCGTGGAAAAGCTGGAACGTCTCTGCTTGATGCTGTCCGATCAAATGGTTGATTTAATGGCAAATCCCGAATGGAACACCAGTTTACGCTCCTTAAACGATATGGATGCTATGGGCACAGAAGCCATTGCGTCGATGAAGAAGCTGGGAGCCATTGAACCATCTCTCTCAGGGTATTATCCCAAACCGAAGCCCATCTATTTCTCAAAGCTATTGTCCTCTATGGGGATTGAAGGCATTTATTCTCCCTTTACAATAGAGGCAAACTATAACGACGATATGACCTCCTTTTTGGTCCCTTACACAATGTGTCATGAATTGGCACATTTGAAAGGTTATATGAGGGAAGAAGATGCAGGTTTTATCGCTTATCTGGCGGGCAAAAACTCGCCATCGCCGATATTTCAATACAGCGGAGCTTTTCATGCCTTGACATATTCTCTAAACGCTCTCAAGAATTCAGTTCCAATGGAACAATATTACAACACATATGAAAAATTACCGGAGGTCATCAAAATTCAGTTGAGTTATATCGGAGAGCAGAGAAGGGAAGGATCGGCCATCTATCGAGAAATGGCAAGCTATGTAAATAATGCTTATCTTCTTGCAAATGCGCAATATAAAGGATCTGGCAGTTATGGGCACATGGTGGATTACCTGCTTGCTGAATATAAAGAGGTTCTGGAACCGGACGCATTGCTCTAATCTTATTTTAAGTGATTTAGCTGGCATATTCTGCATCATCGAAGGATTTCCATAATAATAGCAGTGCGAAATGAACATACTAACTGGAGTAAAATGAACAAAATTCCAGGAGGATGTTATGACGGAGAAAGTTTCAAACAATATGGGGGAACGGGTAAGCTATCACGACTCGGTAGAGGAAATGCTGATTAGAATCAGAGATGACGGGCTTTCCAGTGTGTTTTCCAGATGGGACCCCCAGGAAAAAATCAGATGTGGTTTTTGCCTGCAGGGCATGAGCTGCTGGCTTTGTACACAAGGTCCATGCAGAATCAATGAAAAGTCAGGAGCTGACAAAGGCGTTTGCGGAATCGGGCCAGATGGCATGGCCATGAGGAATATGCTGATTCGCAATATTATGGGCGCTGCCACCTATGGGCATCACGCATATGAAGCGTTTCGGACACTGAAAGCGACTGGTGAAGGAAAAACCCCTTATCAGATCACAGATACAGGGAAGCTGAAATGGTTTTGCGATACGGTTGGAATCGATACCAAACAGGACATAAATCAGCAGGCTATCCAGCTGGCTGAATTTCTCGATAAGGAACTAAAAGTTACGCCAGACGACAGCAGCAAAATGGTAGAGCTGTTTGCGCCGACCAAGAGAAAGCCGATCTGGCGAGATTTGAATATCTATCCGGCAGGGGTTCAGCATGAAGTGGAAAATTCCATTGCAAGCTGTCTTACCAACGTGGACGGAGATTATGTGTCCCTTGCTAAAAAAGCCCTTAGGCTGGGGCTTTCTACCATCTACACTGCGCAAATAGGCTTGGAAATGACGCAGGACATTCTGTTTGGTACGCCGACTCCTCACGAAGTAAATGTGGATTTGGGAATCATGGATCCTGATTACGTAAATATTGCCTTTAACGGTCATCAGCCATGGATCGGCGTAGCAGCGCTGCAAAAGGCCAAAAAGCCGGAATATCAGGAAATGGCGAAAGCTGCCGGTGCAAAGGGACTTCGTATTATTGGTTCCATAGAAACCGGTCAGGAGCTGCTGCAGAGGTTTGAAGTGGATGATGTTTTTGTTGGTCTTATGGGAAACTGGCTGTCCATTGAACCATTTCTTGCTACCGGTACGGTAGATGCTCTGGTTATGGAAGAAAACTGTTCACCCCCTGCAATTGATCAATATGCCGAAAAGTATCAGGTCGCGCTAATTAGTGTCAGCACCATCATCGGAGTTCCGGGTACGGAGCATAATATGGCATATTATCCTGAGAAAGCAGATGAAATGGCAGAGAAGTGCATACAAATCGCCATTGAGAATTTTAAAAAGAGAAAAGGGAAGATAAAGCCAATGGTTCCTAAGCATGTGACGAAAGCAATCGCAGGCTTTTCTACTGAAGCTGTACTGGGCGCCATCGGTAATGATCTGAACAATCTTGTTGACGTGATCGCAAAGGGGCAGATCAAAGGCGTTGTAGCGCTGGCAAACTGCTCTACGCTTCGAAATGGTCCCCAGGATTGGAATACGGTTACCATAACAAAAGAATTAATCAAAGGGGACATTCTTGTGGTAGCAGGCGGATGCGGCAATCACGCACTTGAGGTTGCAGGTCTGTGTAATATGGATGCGGTAGAGCTGGCCGGGGAAGGGCTTAAAGGAGTCTGTAAAGCGCTTAAGATTCCGCCGGTTCTAAGTTTTGGAACATGCACCGATACCGGCAGAATCTCTATGCTGGTCACTGCTTTGGCGGAACATCTGAGTGTAGATATTCCGGATCTCCCTATCGCAGTTACTGCACCGGAATGGATGGAACAAAAGGCCACAATCGACGCATTATTTGCAATCGCTTATGGCGCATACACCCATCTTTCCCCAACACCATTTATTACAGGAGCACCAAATCTGGTGAAACTGCTGACAGAAGATGTGGAAACACTTACCGGAGGGAAGGTTGCACTGGGAGATGATCCTGTGCAAGCTGCAAGCGATATCAAAGCACACATTCTGAATAAAAGAGCAAAAATGGGCCTTTCTTAATAGCCGAACTTAATCTACAGAGAGGCAGCACCGTAAAATCCAGTTTAATCCTAATCTCACAGGTATTACCGCACGAATCCTTCATTCCATTTTATGGTTATGAAGGATTCGTTTTATATTATGATGCCTGACCATTGATTTGGTTCGGTAAAAAAACAAATTGATTCATATTGAATCATCATATTTATAAAATTGGGATATTTTACTTGAATTCTGACAAAAAGATCAGTAAAATAGATACAATTCAAAATATTTCGAAAACGGCGTCAATGGTCCGCCAAAGAAGAGGAGGAATTCATGAGAAAAACCCTGATTTATTTATTAACGGTAATCTTGGCATTGACATTTTCCATGGGAACTGCCTTTGCTGATGATTATACGGTAAAATCCGGAGATAAGCTCTGGAAGATCGCAAAGGATAACAATGTGCCAGTTCAGACCATAATTGATCTGAATCAGATAAAAAATCCCAACCTGATCTTTCCTGGGCAGGTATTGAAAGTTAAGGCGGAAACCGCTGTGTCTGTGAATACGGTTTCAGAAGAAAAAACGACGAACACTGCTGCAGAACCTTCCAGGCCTGCGCCGAAGGCCAAACCCGTTACCATTGTACCGAAAGCCAATATTGATGAATACGGCGGTGCAGATTCCTATGATAATGCAGGAGATCACTCCGATTCGAAGTATTACGTTAACCCTGACTTCTATAACATGAAATCCGATGATGAACGCACCATCATCAGTAATTTTAAAACGATCCAGCAAACTGCAGAGTGGTCCTGCGGAAGTGCTACCATTCTCATGGTTCTGGAACATTTTGGAGTAAGTGATTACAGTGAGTGGGATATTGCAGTGAAATCCGGTGCAGGGGTTGATCTGGACGTGAAAGGCTCAGAACCCGGTTCTGCAAATAATTTCCCGGAATATGGCACGTCAGTCGATGATATTATCAAATTCTTTAACACGATAAAAGGATTCAAGGTAGTTCAGTCCAGTTATAAAGCCACCTACACAGAAGCGGATCTGATTCCGAAAGGAGACTACAGCTCCCCGGAGAATGATTGGGGGAATCTGCCTGGTACATTCAATTCCGTTGCTTTGTATGCGTCTGACAATGATCCGGAGACCGAGAACTGGGTGGATGATGCAAAAGACTCCTACTTTGTGAAATGGATTGTAAACAACCTGAAGGCAAACAGACCGATTATGGTTGAATGGGGTGACTGGGATGGTCATTGGCAGGCGATCATCGGTTATGATACCAACGGAACACCGGCAATTGGTGATGACACCATCATCTTTGCAGATCCATATGACACCTCTGATCACTGGCAGGACGGATATTACTATTATCCGGCGGAGCGGTGGTTTTACATGTGGTCAGACAGAGCAGTGGCCCCCAAACCTTATCAGCTTCAGCCCTTTGTCATCGTTGAGCCTGTAAAATAACATTCCGTGTTACATAACAGGGAATACTAGGGGTATGAGTCACAGTTGCAATCTAAAGTTATTCCAGTTGTGATGCAAGCCTTGTAGAAGAGCCTTTCGTTGATCATGGTATCAAGGTAAGGCTCTTCTGCGTACAATAGGGTTAAGGATAAAAGATTAACAGTTCCTATTGAATAATTTGCATTCTATAAAAATTTCTGATAAGATGGTAATCAATGATTATCAATGGAGGCCTCAAATATGTATCAAATACCAAAATATATCGAACCGGATTTTAATCAGGAGAAGTTTTTAAACGCGCCTGACGCATCAACCTGCAAGGTGGAAATCAAAGGAGTTGCACCAGATGATTACCATGCAACATCTATGTATCCGGAGTATTATAAAATCAATGGTAGGTGGACTTTGATGCCCCAAACGAGGATGGACTGTGTACCTGTGATCCATCCTGACGGCAGCCTGGAAGCAAAGGAATTTCGGCGGCTTGAGGTTGGAGAAACTGTAATTACCGGTAGAACTGACGATGGCTCTGAAGGCATTTATCTTTACAGCACAGGATTTAAAACAAAAGAAAATCAAATCGATACCTTCGCTTTTCGAAGCGGCAGGTCGAGAGAAACTTCTTTCGATGTGGATTATAACAATTTGGTAGAACTTCTGCGGCATGACAAAGATAACGGGCATATCGTATGGGTTCTGGGACCGGCGGCAATTTTTAATATCGGCGCAAGAAATGCCATGGAATATATTATCGATCATGGGTTCGCCCATGCAGTATTCGGAGGGAATGCTGTTGCTACTCATGATCTAGAGGGCGCATTATTCAACACAGCCCTCGGGCAGGATATCTGTACCAGAGAAAATATCCATAACGGGCACTATCATCATTTGGATACTATCAATAAGATTAATAAATCCGGGTCAATTGAGCAGGGCGTAAAGGATTTGGGTATAGATAACGGCCTGATTTATTCCTGCGTAAAAAACGAGATTCCTTTTGTGCTGGCAGGATCCATTCGGGACGACGGACCGTTGCGAGGCGTGATTGACGATATGTCGTCTGTTCAGGATGCAATGCGTGAGCACACGAAAAAAGCGACGACCATCGTATGCCTGGCCACACAGTTGCATACCATTGCCACGGGAAATCTGACACCGTCCTATACTGTACGCAATGGCGAGGTAAGACCGGTATACATCTATGCGGTTGACGTTTCAGAGTTTGTTCTGAACAAGCTAAGAGACAGAGGAACCCTTGAAGTAACAACAATTGTATCCAATATTCAGGATTTCTTGTATAAACTGACTGATAAACTTAAAAAATGAAAAAGGTTTAGCGGGGTGGTGTCGGGTCATGGATTTTGCGATAAAAAAGCATCATTGCACCGGCTGTGGTCCTCTCTGCAAGGGGGAGTGTGCATTTTGTAATCCGGTAAAAGCGAATCTCATCGTTTTTGATCCGACGAAATCTCTTATAAATCTTTAGCGCAATACGGGCATTAAACTTAATATAGAATTCAATAGTACTTAGAAGATAAGCACCTCTTTCCGCCTGAAAAGCCTTCACGCTCTCATAGGTTCGTTTGACGTAATTTTCGAACTGCCTATGATCGTCAAGAAGCCGAATGTTGACATGCTGCGGGATCGTCATATCCTGAATCAAGTGAATTGCAGCTCCGAAGTAGAACATGGAACGAGATTGATCTCCTCTGCGCCAGGAAAGCACTGCATCAGCATAGTAATCCACCGCAAGGGCAAGGGCATTGCTTCTTCCATAAAGACCATTTTTTTTTTATAAGGATTATAAAAGTGATTTGAACTTTTAAAATCCTGATCGGCCCAGACCGCACCCTTATTGATCTCCTCCATGTATTGCTGAAAGAAGGAGTGCTCCTCCAGATACTTATCATTCTTCAGGATATTTAATGCATGAAAATTGATATATTTATGAACCTGGCATTCCGTTTTTATAATGACTTTTTTTACAGGATTTACCGCTGCAAAAATAGATCTCAGAATGTTATGGTAAGTGGTTTCAAGCCTTGTCATAATAACCCCTCCTGTCTCAAATGTTTTCATTATCATTTCACCAAATAATATGATAATATTATGATCTGATTTTTAATTCCTACTCAGAAGAAATGCGAATAGAGCGTAAAGAAGTATCTATTGTAGGTTTGTCAAACATAGGTTACACCGTCTATCAAAAAATCCATGAGAGTCTGCTTAGGAGATTTCCATCCCAGAGGTCTCATAGGGAAACGGTTG
>JARBUO010000021.1 GCA_029239605.1 Bacillota bacterium
AAAGGCATTCCAATCTCGGAGTGCCTTTTTTATTTTGTCTCAGGGGGGAATCGGACCCGAAAGGGCATCGAGTGTTTCGCAAACCATCGGGGATGGTTTTGCTTCCTGTAAAAAGCGAGGCCGCAGACTTTCATCAATGAAATTCTGCGGCCTATGGATTATTTAATATAGCTGCTGGGGTCAATTGGTACTCCGTCTTTCAGCACTTCAAAATGTAAATGTGGGGTCTCCAAACTTTCAAATAGAGAAGAGCTTCCGACACCGCTGATGGGTTGTCCTTTTTTGACAACATCTCCTTCACCGATCATTTTGGTTGTACTCAGGTTTGAATACCTGGTTACAATGCCGTCGCCATGCGCGATTTCAATGGTAATTCCCAATTTGTCATCATTGTACACCTTTGTGATGGTTCCGTCTCCGGCAGCAAGCACCGGGGTATCCGTAGATGCCTCAATGTCAACTCCGGTATGGATGATAAACTGATCCAAAGTAGGAGAATAAATTGGCACATCATTTGAGAAGTCTTTTACTATCTTCCCCTCAAGAGGAACTGTAAATGAAGTCGCTTTCTTCTCATTTGTTCCAGGAGTTTCGCTTGGTTTCTGAGCCGTACTATCGATTGTCGGCACTGGTTTTACAACGTCCTGCTCCCCCTGGTCAATGATATTATCGTCTTGTGCAATATTAATATTATCGTCATCATCAAGATCAAGCTGATCAAAATTGGATTTCATCGTGAAGATCGACGCAATCGCAACTACACAGAAGCAAAGAACAAGTGCAACAGCTACTCTGTCATTTGGTTTTTTAGGATTCAATCGCATATAAAACACCTCCAACAGTATTATTTCCTTCTTTCCAGGAATTCATACTTTCTGAGGTTTTGATTAGCATTATTTTTATGATATTTTACAGTACTTTTGAATGCGGTGCCAGAAAAGATCTCTCACGCTTAAGTTTACGGACAATTTCTATATATATTGCATAATTTTCCGTGAAAAAAGAAATAATTCTCGCATAAATCCAATCTTTCTGCTATAATGTTCTTCATATAAATTAAGGTAGGTGAGTATTTAGATGTCGAATTATAAAATGGCTGAAGCCAATAACAGGATTATCCCTGTTGAAGATAAGATATTCGGTATTAATCAGAAGGCAAAAGAAATGATCGCAAAGGAAGGTGCTGATAAAGTTGTAAACGCAACAATCGGCTCGCTTCTTGATGATGAAGGTAATCTTGTTATCCTTTCCTCTGTTGTGGAAGTCCTGAAAGGGCTCACACCAATTGATTATGCGGATTATGCTCCTATTTCGGGAACGCCGGATTTTATCAAGGCGATAAAAAAGGCTGCGTTCGGCAGCTATGTACCAAAAGCATATACAGAAGCAATTGCAACCCCTGGTGGTACCGGCGCAATTCGGAATACCATACAAAATTACTCAAAAAGAGGCGATAAAGTCCTGACATCAGATTGGTTCTGGGCTCCATACAGTACCATTGCACAGGATATTGAAAGAAATATCGTCACCTATACCCTTTTTGATGAAAAAGGAAATTTCAATGCGGTTTCCTTTGAAATCAAAGTTAAGGAGCTCCTTGAGATTCAGGACGGCCTTGTAATTATCTTGAATACCCCGGCCCACAATCCTACAGGATATAGCTTTACGCTTGAAGATTGGAGCCGTATTATCAGTATTGTAAAGTCTGCCACAGAAAATCCTTCGAAGAAGATTACCTTACTGGTAGATGTGGCTTATATTGATTATGCAGGCGATGAGGAAGAGTACCGAAAATTCTATCCATTGCTTGAAGATCTTCCAGCGAATATTCTGGTAGTCATCGCCTATAGCCTTTCAAAGAGCTATACGATGTATGGAATGAGAAGCGGTGCTATGATCTGTATGACATCGGATAAGGAAATTGCAGAAGAGTTTAAGTCAGTCTGCTCTTTCTCCAGCAGAGGAACCTGGTCCAACTGCAACAGGGCAGCGATGGCTACTCTTTCCAGTATTTATGCTGATGAAGCGCTTCTCGCAAAAGTAACTTCAGAGAGACAAGGTTACTGTAAGATGCTGGTTCAGCGAGGCAAGGCTTTCCAGAGGGCCGCAAATGAAGCGGGACTGGAAATCGTCCCCTTTGATGCCGGATTCTTCGTATCAATTCCTTGCCAAAATCCTGATGCCGTAGGAGAAGAACTCCAAAAGGCCGGAATCTTTGCAGTTCCCCTAGGAAAAGGCCTTCGGGTTTCCGTTGCCTCTATCTCCGAAGAAGTCTGCAAGTTACTGCCGGAATCCATTCTAAAAGCAATGAAAAAGATTAACGGGTAAGAAATCTGAGTGACCCATTCAGTTCAAAACTGTCGATGAAATGTAGTCCCCCCAAGGTTAGTTATCATCTAGCTTATTGAGCGGTACTTCGAAATCGACAGTTTTTTTGATTTCTGACTGCTTCTCTTCTATTATTATTTTTCTGACTCAAGCATGATAGAAAACGTATTGACAAAGAAATCCTTTGGAAGTATAGTAATCATATCGATACTTATCGATATGATTTTGTTCAATTTATATAAATGGAGGTAGAAATATGATTCAATCCTATGCTGAATATGCTCCTGTGTTCAAAGCGATGTCCGACGAGACCCGTCTGAAAATCATTGATATGCTCTCCTGTGGTGAACTATGTGCCTGCGACATTCTGGAGGAATTGAGCATATCTCAATCTACGTTGAGCTACCACATGAAAACGCTGTCCGAAAGTGGCTTGATCAATGCCAGGAAGGATGGCTCTTGGATGAAATATACGTTAAATGAAGAAAGAACCAACGAGACAATATCATTCCTAAATCGTATCATCAGTGAAAAAGAAGATTGTATCTGCAAGCAATGCAAAACGAGTGGCATAAGTATTTAATCAAGCTATTGAAAAAAAGATTCTGAATAATATCAAAAATTAAATCTTCGGAGGGTTTCTATGAATATTCAAAAACGTCAACGACTGTCTTTCTTTGATCGTTTTCTGACGCTCTGGATCTTTATTGCCATGGCTGTTGGAATTCTGCTGGGCAATTTCTTTCCGAGCCTAACATCTGCCATTAGCAATATGAGTTCGGGCACAACATCCTGGCCCATTGCCATTGGCTTAATCGTTATGATGTATCCCCCGCTTGCAAAAGTGAAATACGAGGAGATTGGCAAGGTTGCAGAAAACAAAAATGTTTTTACTTTTTCATTGTTCCAAAACTGGGTTTTGGGTCCCATCCTAATGTTTTTGCTTGCAGCAGTGTTTCTCGGCGACAAACCCGGGTTTGCTGTTGGGCTGGTGATTATCGGTCTTGCGCGCTGTATTGCAATGGTAATTGTTTGGAATACACTTGCGAAGGGGGATAATGAATATTGTGCAGCTTTGGTGGCCCTCAACTCTGTGTTTCAAATTCTCTTTTATACTGTCTATATTGCCATCTTTGTGACCGCACTTCCAAGATGGTTGGGCCTCGGCTGGGGAGGACAGGAAGTCAATATTTCCATGTGGGAAGTAGCAAAAAGTGTTCTGGTTTATCTGGGAATCCCCTTCGCTGCCGGATTCCTGACAAGGTTTATTCTGATCCGCGTAAAAAGCAAACCTTGGTACGAAACCGTCTTTCTTCCTAAAATATCTCCACTTGCTTTAATTGCCCTGCTCTATACAATCGTAATCATGTTTTCCACAAAAGGGGAGCAAATCATTGAAAATCCTCTGGACGTTATCAGAATTGCAGTTCCTTTGCTTATTTATTTTGCAGTCATGTTCTTCCTGAGTTTTTATATGTCTTACCGTGGAGGGTTTCGTTATGAACAGACTGTTACGCTCGCATTCACTGCCGCAAGTAATAATTTCGAACTTGCCATAGCTGTGGCGGTTGCAATCTTTGGTATCTCATCTGATGTTGCTTTTACTGCTGTTATCGGCCCTCTTGTGGAGGTTCCGGTTATGATTGGCCTGGTAAATGCTGCTCTTTACTTTAAAAAGAAATACTTCAATGAAGACGATGCGACAAAAATCAGGGTCTAACCTGATGTCAGTATTATAATGTTACGTCGTCGCTGGCAATATGAACAAGAAGGGGTGTAAGTAAATGATTGACTGTTGCAATGAGAAGAATTCGACCTGCTGTGACTCAGCAAATGAGAACACTTGCGGTTGTTATCAAGATGAAACCGCCTGCTGCGAATCTGCAGAAGATACCTCTGAAAAATCCTGCTGCTGTATGAGTAAACCATCTGCAGTAGAAACGTCTACCAAGTTAACTTATAAGGATCATCTTGGCTCATTTCAGGTTCGTATGGGAATTAACAGGATGAATTATAAGGTAAAACATGGATTGTACTATGTAGGACGCCCGGATGACAAGGCTCCGGTTCTTGTTACTGCCAACTATAAGTTAAGCTTTGACGCATTGAGAAAAGAACTTTCTGGAATTTCAGCATGGATTCTGGTTCTTGATACAAAGGGGATTAATGTGTGGTGCGCGGCAGGAAAAGGCACTTTTGGTACAGAGGAATTGCTCCATCAAATCCAGAATACCGGACTATCAGATTTGGTATCTCATAGGACGCTGGTGCTACCTCAGTTGGGTGCTTCCGGCGTATCAGCACATGAGATCAGAAAGCGTTCCGGCTATCGCGTCGTCTACGGCCCGGTCAGAGCGCAGGACATCTCCGCTTTCTTAGATCGTGGCATGCAAGCCACAGAAGAAATGAGAAGAGTCAGATTTCGCTTAGGTGACAGAGCAGTACTAACCCCGGTTGAAGTAACAACCGCTGTGAAACCATCCCTGCTCTTGTTCGGAATCCTGTTTCTGCTGAACCTGACAGGACTCTTTCAGTTCACAGGAGCGGATGTGATTGCTTACACCGTTGCTGTTTTATCAGGCTGTGTTTTGGTCCCCTTATTTTTACCCTGGATTCCCGGCAGAGCGTTCTCTCTGAAAGGCTGCCTCCTTGGGCTGCTTTGGTCTGTCTTTTTCGTTACATCCAATGGATATTTTGACCATATGGGAGCCTCTGTCTTCATTGGTATTGGCTATCTCATGATACTGCCGTCGGTTTCTGCATATTATGCCATGAATTTTACAGGCTGCTCCACCTTCACTTCGCCTTCCGGTGTCATGAAGGAAATGAAGCGATCAATTCCGTTCATCGCCGTTGCTTTGGTTTTGGGTATCATTTTGCTTTCCGTTGGAAGCATCATAACAGCTTCTATATAAAAACTTCTTTTAGAATTTAGGAAGGAGATCAGATAACATGGCTCTTAAATACTACAAAAATGTAGTCACACTAAAACTAAATCCGGAAACGTGTACCGGTTGCGGTATGTGTTTAGAGGTCTGTCCCCATGGCGTTTTGAAACTTTTTGAAGGAAAATCCGAACTATTCGATAGAGATTCCTGCATGGAATGCGGAGCATGTGAGAAAAATTGTCCTACCCATGCCATTGAAGTAAATGCAGGTGTAGGATGTGCATCAGCTGTAATCAAAGGGATCTTGAGAGGAACAGAGCCTACATGCGATTGTTCCGGCGAATTAGGCGGAAGCTGCTGCTGAGGAGGATGCAATATGGAAAAACATGATAATAAACCAAAGGTAGCCTTTATCTGCGTTCACAATTCATGCCGATCCCAGATGGCGGAGGCAATTGCTAGGCACATTGCAGCAGATGTCTTTCATGCATATTCAGCAGGAACGGAAACCAAGCCGCAGATCAATCAGGATGCAGTACGAATTATGAAGCTTTGCTTTCATATCGACATGGAAAAAGAACAATATTCAAAGTTGATTTCGGAAATTCCTCCTGTTGATATTGTGATCACCATGGGATGCAATGTCTCATGCCCTTATCTGCCCTGCCTCTATCGGGAGGATTGGGGACTTGAAGATCCCACAGGGAAAAGCGACGAGGAGTTTATTCGTATCGCTGACATCATCAAGAAAAGAGTAGTTGATCTGAGAGACAGAATCATTGAAAAGCAATATAACTTATAAAGGAAAAGGGATTGAGCGTAATATTCTTGCAATCAATCCCTTTTAGTATCCTTCTCAAATTCTTTCTATACTTGAACTTTGCAATACTTGATTTTCTTTCCTTCACTCCGGAACTTGTCCTCATATTCTGTAGTGGCTGCCTTTGCAGGAAGCGCAGTGCCGTGAAGATCTTCTGTTACTTCTAAAATCCTCATACCATTATTTGTGAACTCTTCAGATGCAAATGCAAAAAGCTTTTCATTATCGGTTTTAAACTCGATGCATCCACCTTCTTTTAGAATTCTCCTATAACCGTCCAAATATCTGCCGTGAGTAAGTCTTCGTTTCGCATGCCGATCCTTCGGCCAGGGATCGCTGAAATTCAAATAAATCCCTGCCAATTCACCCGCTTCGAAGTAATCACTCACATCCTTTACATATTCCTTAGTAAAAAAAATATTCTTAAGTCCACGTTCTTCCGCCTTCTGAAGTGCCCGAAGAACGATGGTTCCGCTTCCTTCAAATGCGATGTAATTCCTGTCTGGATTCTGCTCCGCCAGGGTGAGAATAAATTGGCCCTTCCCGCAGCCAAATTCTGCGTAGACATCATTTTCATTCCCAAACACTTCCCGCCATTTTCCCTTTTGTTCTGCAGGGGATTCAACCAAAAATAGATTGTGCTCTGCCAGTTTTTCTTCCTCGTTTTTTACTTTTCTTTGCCGCATGGTTATTCTTCTTCCTTATCTTTCAATATCTAGTACAACGTATATAAAGTAACTAAATATAAAACTTGTCTGAATTTCTGAATTTACATATTGTTTTGCAGATTACTTCAATCAGGGCCATAAGCGAGATTGCAGTCTCTTACTTATGGCCGAAGATCATTTTGCTTGTTTCGTAAATCTAAGAATCTATCCTTTTATTCGTAAATCTCCACAGAATCGCCTAATTCTGTCCGGTCCCAGAGCCATTGAATATCATCATCCTCCAGAGCAATGCAGCCGGCAGTCCAGTCCAGGGATGCTCCCATTCCATGAATACCAATTTTCCCTCCCAGAGACGTCTCCCAGTCAGGCCGTCTGCCTTCCTCAATTGCGTTTTTAATCCGAAGATGCTCAACCTCTGATATCAGCCCCTCTGAAAGACCCCGTTCCGCATCCTGCTGATTTGGATAGCAAATGCCCATGAACAATGTAAACTTACTCTTAGGGTTCTTTGTGCAGATATAGTAGTTCCCTTCAGGAGTTCTCCCGTCCCCGTCTCGAAGTTTATTTCCCTTCGGCGAAAAGCCGAGTGCAATTTTAAAAGACCGTTCCAGAATCTCATTGTTCCAGAATTCCAGTCTTCTTTCTCCCTTGTACACTCTGATCACACGCATGAATTGTCCCCCTATTCAGATATCTAAGGAAATACGTGCTCATCCGGGATGTTTCCATCACTCTATGACGATCACAATCGTATTTCCCGGTGTAAACCAGTCATACAAAAATTTTGCATGGGATGTGTAATTTCTGACACATTTGTGTGACAGCGGAACCGTACCGAGTGTTTTGGAGAACTCAATCTTCCCCGGATCGATTCGGCTTCCGTCTTTTGCAAATTTATAGTTTACGGGTACTCCGTGGACATAAGCACCGCCTGCAAAGCGAACCGCGTATGGAGCATACCCTTGAATCCTTGTCGTACCATCTTCATAATAGTAAAAGCGCTCTCTTTTTTCTATGGCCGAATAAAATCCCAGAGGAGTGGGTTGATGATACGTACCAACTTTCCCCGTTGTTGCCAGTGTAAAGGAGATCACCTTCCATTCGCCGTTAATTTTCTCAAAAACCGCCTCATTCTGATTTTCCCGATCTATGGCGATGACCTTTCCGATTTCATAAACAGCAGCAGGATTTACTACATACTTGTTTGGCACGAAGAAAACCTTCTCATCCTTAACCTGTGCAACCCTTGTATACTCACTTCCGGTCGATAAAATACGAACCAGAGTGCCATCTCCCAAATAACTGAATTCACTTAGGTCCGCCGGATTTGGGTAACCGGGCGCGCTCTGGCTCCTTCGATTACCTGCAATGTCTTGGTCCTTCCCTTTATATTGAGGCGCATTTCCCTTTAGGTTATGATAATTGTTTATATAGGTCAGCGGCCCGGCATCAAAAGCCTTCTCTGCTTTCTGAATGGCCTGATACATCTTATTAAATTGAAATACTCTTTTCGTAACCGCATCAGCACTTACAAAGCCAAACTTTTTCTGATCCTTATCCTGCCAGGTAACATGGTACCACAACCCCTCATTTGTTATGGTCTCTATGTAATTCAGTTTTTCATTTTGTCCGGCTGTCCGGAGGACAGCTTCTGATGCACCCGGACTGGTTCGAATTTTAGCTCCATCATTTAATACCGCCAGATACACGTAGGTAAGCGGATACTGATCGTATTTCAGTTCAAAGGTTACATCCGGATCTAATATTTCGTCTGTTACGTCCTTTATCCCTTCATTGTTATTGATCGCTGAACCTGTCGGCGCTTTTGAACTGTCCACAAGATCCGGCGGCAGCTCGGCACTGCCTCCTGCAGCGGTTCCCTCCCCTTGAGTTCCGCCCCCTCCGTTCTCGTTGTTCTCAGCACCTTGCTTTACTTCGGATTTTAATGATTTCCCATTCCCGTTTGCCGCCTCTATGGTTCCGTTAATCTCCGGCCCTATGATGAGCACAAAGAGCAGCACCGATAGCAGTGACAATACCAGTATGGTGAGCCGAAGATTCTTCTGCATGGTATTCCCCCCTATGATTTCATAATCTCGTTAGTTTTATTTGCAATTACCCCTCTCAGAGAAAGTGATTCCATATGTTAGCGGAAAGGTGTAGCTCCTAACAGTATATGAAAATTTGAGCCGCATTAGTGCAGCTCAAATATCTTTTTATATTTTATAAGATACCGAAGCAATGGATATCCGATACCATAACATGCAATCAGTTCGCCCAATCCTACCCATAACATGCAGGCCGTCAGCGAAAAGGGCACCGAATACGCATAGTAGAGCATTCCTCCGATTAGAACCCCATTGGCGATTACCGGAGGCATCGGAGCAAGCAGCGGCTTGTTCCTTAATAAATAGGAAAAAAAAGCTGCAATCAGTGTGGCACTACTTCCGATAACCATATCCAGTATTCCATAGGGCCCTACCATATTGGACACGAGACAGCCAATAAAAAGTCCCGGGATGGCAGCAGGGGTAAAAAAGGGCAGTATTGTGAGCGCTTCAGATACTCTGATCTGCATTACGCCATAGCTTAAAGGCATTAAAATTAGTGTTAAAGTAGCATATACAGCGGCAATCACCGCAGCCTGAAGCATAAATTTTGTACTTTTCATATCAATCCTCTTAAAGGAAACGGATGAGCCAATGGAAGAGCCCTTGCGCCTGAGCGATGATAACCACAAGGTAAAGAGCAATAAGGACACTGGCGGCCGCATCCTTCTTTTTCAGTTTCATACCATTCATTCTTGTTCTATGACTTCCGCCCCGATAGCACCGGGCTTCCATAGCCATAGCCAGATCCTGGGCAATCCGAAATGCACTGATAAACAACGGAACCAGCAGTGGAATCAGACTTTTGGCCCGATTGAGCAGATTGCCGCTCTCAAAATCCGCACCTCTTGCCATTTGCGCTTTCATGATTTTATCAGTCTCTTCAAGAAGCGTAGGGATAAATCGAAGCGCTATGGTCATCATCATAGCAAGTTCATGTGCCGGAATGCCGATCTTTTGACCGGGACTCAACAACTTTTCGATACCGTCGGTCAAATTTATTGGTTTCGTAGCAAGTGTCAGCAGCGATGAACCGATGATCAGCAGCACCAGCCGGCTTCCCATAAATAATGCATTATAAAGGCCTTCTTCTGTAATGGTTAGAAACCCAAAGGAAAGAAGCGGTATTCCCTTGGTCATAAACATATTAATGGTAAAGGTAAATACGATTATCAGAAAGATTGGCTTTAAACCTTTCAAAATAAATTTTAAAGGTACACCGGATATTCCGATGATCAGAGCAAGTGTTACCAAAACAGGGATGTAACCCCGGAAATCCCGTACAACAAACAGTGAAATGATATAGACAAAGGTCCATATAATCTTAATTCTGGCATCCAGTCTGTGTATCCAGGACTCTCCCGGATAATACTGTCCTAACGTGATATCGCGTATCATATATCAATCATCCAATCAAATTATTTTTCATCAGTAAGGATAGTTCCTCTTCCGCAGCATCAATTGTCAGGGTATCTTGCGGTACCGATACCCCTCGATTTTTCAGAGCTTTCATCATTTCTGCCGCAGGAGGAAGCCCGAGGCCCAGCGCTTCCAGCCGTTCTGCATTTGCGAACACCTCGGCTGGGGTGCCGGTCAGTGCAAGACTGCCACGGTCCATGACGAGAACTTTATCAGCTAAACGGGCAATATCACCCATATTGTGCGATACAAGGAGTATGCTGATATTTTCTCTATCATGAAGTGCTTCTATCATTTTCAGGATGTCTGCGTGTGCTTTCGGGTCCAGTCCGGCTGTGGGCTCGTCCAAAATCAGAATTTGAGGCTTCATCGCAATAACTCCCGCAATGGCTACTCTTCGCTTCTGCCCTCCTGACAGCTCAAAGGGTGACCGCTGTGCAATTTCCTCATAATTCAGTCCCACAAGCTCGATTGCCTCTTTCACCCGCAAATCAGCCTCCTCCTGGCTTAACCCAAGGTTCAGAGGTCCAAAAGCAACATCTTTATGAACCGTTTCCTCAAAGAGCTGATATTCAGGATATTGAAAGACCAATCCAATTTTCCGGCGAATCTCCCTCATAGGGATATCCTTTGCCGTAATATCGACACCATTAATAAAAATGCTGCCTGATTTTGGTTTGAGAAGTCCATTCAGATGCTGAATCAAAGTTGACTTACCTGAACCGGTATGCCCGATGATGCCCACAAACGAACCCCGTTCAATTCGGAAACTAATCTCCTTCAGTGCTGTGGACTCATACGGCATCCCTTCACTGTAGACATGCGTCAGGTTTTTGACTTCAATCACAGGATCTTCTCTGACCGTAATCGTTGGATCGTCTTTATGTGACGGGATTTTGGCAGCAGCTGCGATATGATTCTTTTTCACTTTTTCTGCTATATATTCCGCCAGTTCTTCTGAGTCAATGATATTTTGGGGGATTTCAATCCCTCTTTTTCTTAGCCGATGCGCCATATCTACAGCAAAAGGTACGTCAAGTCCCAACTTCTTAATCTCGTCTGCATGTCCGAAGACTTCAATCGGAGTCCCATCCAGAGATATTTCGCCCTGATCCATAATAATTACGCGGTCCGCTCTGGCAGCCTCATCCATGAAATGTGTGATCAAAAGAATCGTGATGCCTTCCCTGTTAAGTTTCTCAATAATCTCCATGACCTCATACCTGCCATGTGGATCAAGCATTGCAGTTGGCTCATCCAGAATAATACATTCCGGCCGCATTGCAATAACACCCGCAATGGCAATTCTCTGCTTTTGACCGCCGGAGAGCAAGTGTGGTGCTTTTTTCCGCTCTTCATACATATTGACAGCATAAAGAGAATCATCGACACGTTGTCTGATTTCATCCGGGTCGATCCCGAGGTTCTCCGGTCCAAAAGCAACGTCATCTTCCACTATCGTTGATACAAGCTGGTTATCGGGATTCTGAAACACCATTCCTGCAGTTTGACGAATCTCCCATAGTTTTGTTTCATCTGCCGTATTGAAGCCCTTTACATAAATAGCCCCGCCGCTAGGCAGCAGCAAGGCATTGATATTTTTCGCCAGTGTGGATTTGCCGGATCCATTTTTTCCGATAATTGCAGTAAAGCTGCCTCTTTCTATGTTAATGCTGACATGGTTAACCGCATTAACTGGCTCCAGTTGATCCTCTCTCCTATATTGATATACCAGATCATCGATCCTGATCATTTCGCTCATCTATTGAAAAACTCTCTTTCCTGATTCGGATACCAGCCAGTCGCAGGTATCGAAAAATTGTTTACTCGTTACTTTGTCATTGTAATCAAGACTAAAATGAATGCCCTCCAGATAGGTAAAATATTCTGTAAGTACCCATGTCGTCGCTGCTGTAGGATATTTCTCCATATATTCCTTATAAGCGTCCTTCGCTGATTCAGAAAATGCATGTGATTTATAATCAAATATCGGTGTTCCATTGGTGCCCATCACCAAGGCAATCACGTAATTCGAGTACATCCAGCTCAGATCCTCCCGGATCTCTTTGTAGTTCTTGTTCTCTTGTATAAACGCTTCCAGGTGATAGGTTCTTTCCAGCAGCTCTTCCCAGCTGATCTTCAGTACCGTATCCACTGACATAGGCTCCAATTGTTCCTTTTCCTTCAGTTGATATAATTCTCTAAGACTGGGTGTGATATACTCTTGATATTGATTGAGCCATTCCGTATAGTTTACCCCACTGGGATTTTCGTCCATGATGTAACGTTCAAGGCGTATTACCATATCTCCTGCATATTCTTCATCCACTTTCGGCAGAAACTGCTTTAGATATGCGTCTGCTTCGCTGATGGTTTCTTCTGACAGCGGCTCCTCAAGTATGTTCACGAAATCACCCAGTATCTTTTCCTGGTTCTGTCTGCATCCTGAGAAAGCTCCTATGATTAATAAACTAATCAAAATTCCAGCTGTTGCCTTTTTCATTTTCACTCGACCTCCAAACGAAACGCACCCTGCTTGATGCACTTTATTATAACCCATTGAAGGCTCTAATTCAACTCTATAAGGGAAATGGATTCCTTATCCTAAGGAATCTTTTCTATCCTGATTCAGCAGTCGCTCACCAGTGCGGAGATTTTCGAATCATAATATGAATGGAAATATAGGTATTATAAAAATCATAATATAGATATTGTAAATTATACCATAACATTCATTATCATTATTTTTTTATGTTACAATAATTCTACGATTCCAATAAGGCGGAAACGCAAGACTTGACTCTTTCAAACAGAATCCAGGTGGCTGCTTTGATACAGCCATTTTCTGTACGAAAGGAGGGAAGCTTCCGGAATAAAGTGAGTATTAGAGGAGGAAAAGATGAAGAAAAAACTGACAATCCTTTTGAGTATTCTTATGGTTAGTACATCTCTGGCAGGCTGTTCACAGGCAGAGCGGGGTTACTTAAACATGAGCAAACAGATTGCATCATCATCAGAATACCAAACAATAGGATCATTCTCATGTGAGATAGACTTCGATGCACTGGCTGCGTTAGCCGATCAGGCCGCAGAACAATTCATGGAAGAGGATGCCTACGGTTCGGGTATGAGTGCTGGTAATGCGTTCTCAGAAGTGGGGCTAACAGGTACAAAGAAAATCGAGGCTCATTACAATATGATTGTTGATATGAAAAGCACCACCGCAATCTGGGCTGATTTTGACCTGGAGTTCGACGGGAAGGCTTATAAAATGGGGGATCTTTACTTTGACATGGTGAAAGGGCTCTATGTTTCAAAGGACCTCCTGATTGGTATTTATGATTTGTCCAGGGACCTTAATCCAAAAGGATGGGACTCCTATTTCTACAGTGACGAATATCGTAACGAACTGCTGAAAGCCCTCGAGGGCAGCGAATATGTTTCTTATGATATTTCAGAGGAACAAAACGCCGAAATAGCTGCTGAAATCGAAACGATATCGCTTTATAATAAAGAAAGCTACGAGGCTGCGTACCAATTTATCGAATCGGCATTTTCGGGCTTTACGACAGGAATCGTAAGTCAGACGAAGGACGGTTATAAAATTTCCCTCAGCGGAAAGCAAGGAAAAAAACTGATGGCAGAAATGCTTCAGTACCTCGCTGATAACACCGGTAATATCATGGATGCTTATAAGGAATATGCATCTGTTACAATGAAAAATATGCCCGGCCTGACAGAGGAAGAAAAAACTGCGGCAAATGATGAGTTTGAAGAGATTTTCAGTCAGAATAACAAAATTCTGGTCTCTTCCTATCTCGCAATGGCAAAACAGATGTTTGTTGAGTCTGATAAGGCTGGATACATCGATTTTATTAACGGCTTTCAGTATGAGGCAGCTCTTAAAAAATCCGGAAATAAATATGTATCCCTTCAGGAAGCAACTTTAAAAGACGGCAAGAAAACGATATTTGCTTTTAATAGCCAAAGCGAAATAATGATTGAGCAGGGAACTGTTGCATTGCCGGCATTGCCTGAAGCAAAGGTGTCCTTCGACGATATGAGTGATGCAATTGATACCATTGAAAATAAGTATAATCCTGTAGCAACAGCAACAATCGAATGGTGGAATGATGATTATGGCGATAATGAAGTTACAATCAGCTATGCGAGATCGAAATCAAGTCCCTTCTCAGGCTATGGAGAAATTGATTTCCAGCCATATTTTATTGAATCTGCAAAGCTTTATGTACCGATGCGCAGCATATTAGAAAACCTGGGAGAGCAAGTGGCTTGGAACCCGAATGAGAAGAAGGCCTATGTTGTCCGGTCCGATAAGCAAATTGAAATGACTGGAATCAAGAAAAACGGTGTAACCTATATTAAGGTGAAGGATTTCGAAAAACTGGGCTATACGGTTTCATATGAATATGATCAGGAGTGGGGACTTCATACCGCATACATGAGACTGTAAATAATTTTGTGCTAATAAAGTAGGGCAACCTTCCAGGTTAATGTTAAAATAAATATTAATCTGGAGGGATTTTTTATGGCAAGACAAAGAAAACTAACCGAGGAACGCAGGAACCTGATCAACCAGCTGCTGGCCACCTACAAGCCCGAGGATGCAGAAGGTGTACAATCAATGCTGAAGGATCTATTAGGGGATACCCTGCAAGGGATGCTAGAAGCCGAATTGGAAGAAGATCTCGGCTATTCAAAGTATGACTACAAAAGCAAAGAGACGGATAACCGCAGAAACGGGTATAGCAAGAAAAGAGTGACTTCATCGATGGGCGACATTGATCTTGATATTCCACGAGACCGTGATGGCGAATTTGAACCGCAAATCGTCAAGAAGCATCAGACTGATATCTCTAACATTGAGGATCAGGTTTTGTCCATGTATGCGAAAGGAATGACAACAAGGGACATCACCGAACATCTTCAGAGCGTTTACGGCGTTGAAGCATCTCCGACTAGGATTTCCAAGATAACGGATCGAATCCTGCCTATTGCAAAGGAATGGCAGGGCCGCCCGCTCTCACGAAAATATGCCGTCGTCTTCATGGACGCCGTCCACTACAATGTCAGGCAGGACAATGCCGTCATTAAAAAAGCCGTTTACATAGCCATTGGGATCAAGCTGGATGGCACCAAGGAAGTCATGGGAATGTGGATCGGCGGAAATGAGAGCGCCAAATACTGGATCGGTGTTCTGAATGAAATCAGGAACCGGGGTACGGAAGATATCCTAATTGCCTCTGTAGATGGCCTAACCGGCTTTAATGACGCTATCCACGCTGTTTATCCTAATACGGAAATCCAGCGCTGCATTGTTCATCAAATACGGTATTCCACCCGGTTTGTCTCCTACAAAGATATCAAGCCATTTATGGCTGATTTGAAGCTAGTCTATCAGGCAAGCACGGAAGAGATTGCCCTGCAGCAGCTTGATTCGCTGGAAAACAAATGGGGCAAAAAATACCCGAGTACCATCAGTTCCTGGCGGAACAATTGGGCAGAGATTTCCACGTATTTCAAATATCCACCGGAGCTGAGACGTCTGATCTATACCACCAATTCCATTGAAAATTTCAACCGGCAGCTTCGGAAAGTCACCAAATCCAAGACGATCTTCCCGACGGATGATGCCCTCTTTAAAATGCTGTATCTGGCGATGAATGACATCACCGAAAAATGGATTGGCAGGCCGAGAGATTGGACAAGGATACTGGAACAGCTCATCATCTATTTTGACGGCAGAATATCGCTACTGGACGTAGAATAACCCATATAATGATTAAAGAGGGCTGCCAATTCACTATTGACAGCCTAACGAGTCTTCACTACATTGGAGATTAAAATTAAAGCAGAGTAATAGCTTACTCTGCTTTCTATATTGCTGAATACTATTTACTATTGATTTTTTTGAATTTGAATAAAATAATTAAATAAAGTCTTCGCAAAATAATCGCTCATGCTTTCAGCCTGATTAAGAAGATCGATGAATATATCCAAACTTCTTGCAATATCACCGGATAAAATAGCAGTAGTCTCATCAATTATTCCTCGAACTTGAAGATTAGATAATCTATTTCTCCATTCTTCTTCGCTCAATAATGGATTAACGGAAGCCTGTAATGCAGCTCTGCTAGCGGCATTCTGATATAAAAGCGGAATAATTCTGTTTATTTCATCAATATTACCTGCCATCTGGGCATTCAAATAATTATCAACTAACTCTAAGTATTCATATAAGTATTGTGCTAAATCCTCTCCTAACTTTTCTCCGAAAATACTTTTTAACTCATTGGTATAATCAGCAATCACTTTTTTTATACGATTATAAACTGCGTCTTCATTGCCTAGCTTCAATAATTTGTCGATCATATAAGTTCTTAACCATACCATGAGATCAAACCAAAACATTCTGATATTTTGTATTCTTCTCATTTGTTCATAAGTGATACACGGCCCGCTTGCTGGAATGCTTGAGCCAGATGTAATATAATTATATATGCCTTCCGCAAAGGCGTCACCCAGATTGTTAGTTTGTTCTGTAAGGTTGTCATATATAGTTATAACTTCATTCAAATTCCCTGAAGAATATGCATTGGCTAATTCAATTAAACCCTGAACATACGTACCTAACAAGGTTTTGTATTCGGCTTCACTCCAATAGGGATTCATTGCTGCTAGAAAAGCTGCTCTTGTATTAATATTATCATATAGATTTTGTACATTTTGGTTAATTCCTTCTGTATTTCCCTCTATCTGTGCTGAAATAAGATCCCGCAAATAAATTACAAATTGACTTAAATACTGGCTGTAGGTTTCCGATCTTGCCCGGCCAAAATTTAATTGTAGCAGACGCCCAATGTCTAAAGACTCAAGATACAAACGGTCAAATAATACATCCACTGCCCCTAAACTATAATATCTATTGCGCATATATGATCTGGTCAAAGCCAATATCCTTCTGTAATAGAGTCTTGCGTAAAAAATCATGTCCATTTGGCTATATGTAATACATTCCGGATTAAAATCATTTATTTTTACCAATCAATACTCCCTCCTTAAGTTATGTCTCCTTAATAACAATATAATTATTATATTGTTATAAGGATTTATATGATACAACAATTGAAATTACCCTAAATAATTAAAAATATGTGGTAACTCTTATTGGCTCCGAAAAGTAACCAAGTCCCAGATGAACTTCCCAACAACGCCTTACATAAATAAAAGCTGCCAATTTACTATTGATAGCCTAGTATTCCGTAAGAAAATGGCTTTTACGCAACTAACCAAAATAATCGTAAGAATTACCTTCACTTTAAATTATGGGATATATTGTTGAATTTCTAGTAACAAACTGACAAATATCCAAATATTATAATTATATAAATTTCGAAAGGAGATGCATTATGGCAATAAAAATATTTATAGACCAAGGTCACAATCCAACCGGACACCCAAACGCTGGAGCTGAAGCCAATGGTTTGTACGAAGGAGATATAAACTATCAGGTCGGTATTTATTTAGACAACTTATTAAATAATGATTCCAGATTTGATGCCCGTGTATCAAGACCAACCCCTACTACAGTTTTAGGTACTAACAGTACAACAAGTTTAGCCGAAAGAGTGCGGATGGCAAATGAATGGCCTGCCGACTATTTTATCAGTATTCATTGCAATTCAAATCCTAACCCTGCCATTAACGGTACGGAAGTTTACATTTATAAGTACTATACACAGGCACACTGGTTGGCACAGCACGTAATGAATGGAATAACCCAAATTGTCGGAACGAAAAATAATGGCATTTTCGAAAGGCCGTCCTTATATGTATTACGAAATACGAAAATGCCAGCTATCCTCGTAGAATTGGCCTACTTAACAAATGTATCCGATGCTGAAAAGTTAAGAGATAATCAATATCAATTTGCTTATGGAATTTATCTAGGGATATTGAGATATTTTGGTTTCGCATAAAGATCCGGATAGGCATATGCTTTTGAATCTGTTACCGTCTATTGCAATATTATAAATTTAATTTTTTGGATATTATATAATTAAACAAGCCCATTGCAAATTCGTTACCTGTATTTTCAGCATGTGTTAAAATGCGAGCAAAAATGTCAATGTTTCTATCATATTCACCGGTTAGAAATGTTGTGGATTCATCAATAGTGCTTCGTATATAACTATATAGTCTATCCCTCAATGTAGTTTTATCCCAGAAAGGATTAATGGAGGCTAAAAAGGAAGCGGTTTCCTCCGCATTTTGATATAATAATCTAGTCGCTTCGGCTGCGATATCAGCATTACCCTCTATTTGTGCAGTTATAAGAGAAATGATTAATTTGATATGTGAATATATTAAATTTAGGAACTCTTCTGTAATTTGATCACCAAATATTCTCCTTAGCATAATTCCAAACTCTTCGACAACCTTGTTTAGCCGGGCTAATATAATATCTTCATTACCGATTCCTTTATATCTGCTGATTAAATAATATCTGGTCCAAGTGGCCAATTCGAACCAAAACATTCTTAAAGAATAAATTGCATCAACTTGATTGCGTGTTATGCATTGCCGTAAATCAGAAATCTTATTAGATGATATCGGGTTCAATGCTTCACGGCCTTGAAGGTTTTCAGTGTCAGTCGGGGTATAAGTTAAAAACTCATAGATACCTTGAGCAAAATAATCGCCGATATTATTGGTAAAAGCTGTGAGTCTGTCATAAGCCTCCGCATCATTGCTGTAATCACCCGAAATAAATGAATTAATCATTTCAATAGTAAATCGAAGATAAGTTTCAAATATGTTCCGCCATGTGCTTTCATCCCAGAACGGATTTACTTGTGCCATTAAGCGTGCCCTTTCGGCTGCATTTTTATATAAACGTTCCAGACTCTGGTTTACTCCGTCAGTATTACCTTCCTTTTGAGCAGAGACAAGATCCCGAAGCGCTATTGTGTACTCATTTAATAACCATGTAAAATTTTCAGAGAATCGCTCACCAAAAACTAAACGAAACATATCTCCAAATTTTGAGGATTCATTATACAGACGTGTGAAAAGTGATTCTTCAGTACCGATACCCAAATACCTGCTGATCAAATAAGCTCTGGTCCACGTAGATAACGCTCTCCAGATAAACCTAGAATTGTATATTAAATTCATCTGACTAAATGTAATGCATTGTTCATTAAATAATTTTCTAATTATCATCTAGATAAAACCTCCTTCCAATTAATAATATATTATATTTATTGATCATTGATTTGTTACTTATCACCATTGAATTTAATTTATGTTTACACGATGAAATCGTCCCTGTTTTGAAAACAGCATGATCTGAGAATTTTATATTGATTGTCTTACTGAGTTTGCACACCCCTTGACAAAAATGTACACCCCTCTTTCTTAATTCGTTGGAAATTAAGAAGGGGGTGTGCATTTTCTAAATTTATTAGTTTTAAGCTAATAAAAGCATTCTTCCGGTCTCAACTTAATTAAAATTATGAGCTCAACTCATTGGGCCGAAATTCCATCCTTACTAAAAAAGAAAGCCGCCAATTTGCTATTGACAGCCTTGAAAACATGAGTAGAATTATAATAAATTTAGGTTATGATTTCATTGCATAATTTCTGTATTTTGCATTAACCCGGAAAAGCCAGAAAACACAAAATTATTTACACTACCCATACATATCAAAATAGCCGAATTAGGGCTTGAATCCAGGAACTTGCGCTGACTAAAAAGCGTAAGTTCTTTTCATTTCATTTGAAAAAAGACTGTGCAAGAAAATTGCACAGTCCCATAATTTTATCTTACTATTAAACAAGCTCCAGGAATACCACCTCTGCGTTGTCCCCCTGACGAGGTCCCAACTTGAGGATTCTGGTATATCCACCATGTCTTTCTGCATACTTAGGAGCGATTTCATCAAAGAGCTTTTTTACTACATCTTCGTCATAAACATAAGAAAGTACCTGTCTCTTTGCATGTAAGTCGCCGCGCTTTGCAAGGGTGATCATCTTTTCAGCTGCTCTTCTTGCTTCCTTCGCTCTGCAGTCAGTTGTCGTGATACGGCCTTCTCTGAAAAGATCCGTCACTATATTTCTAAGCATTGCTTTTCTGTGTGCAGTTGGTCTGCCTAATTTTCTGTAACCTGGCATTGTTATTCCTCCTTTGCTAAGATTCTGCGCACTTTATCCACCGTACCTCGTTGTAAAGTTCTATGACCGAAAGGTATGAACTTCTAATAAGGCATTGTAAATGTGAACAAGTGCTCCTAGTCGTCGCTCGGTTTAAGACCGAGGCCTAATTCTTCCAGTTTATGCTTTACTTCATCCAGTGATTTCTTGCCAAGGTTTCGGACCTTCATCATATCATCTTCCGTTCTATGAGTAAGCTCCTCTACCGTGTTGATAGCTGCACGCTTCAGGCAGTTGAATGAGCGTACGGAGAGTTCCAGTTCTTCGATGGTCATTTCAAGCGCCTTTTCCTTCTGGTCTTCTTCCTTTTCAACCATGATTTCCATGGACTCCATACTATCGGTCAGATCAATGAACAGCTTCAAATGCTCCTGCATGATCTTAGCGCCTATGGATACACCTTCTTCCGGAGTAATACTTCCGTCGGTCCAGATTTCCAGAATGAGCTTGTCATAGTCGGTGACCTGTCCTACTCTCGTGTTTTCAACAGTAAAATTTACTTTTCTAACAGGAGTATAGATGGAGTCAACCGGTATCACAGCGATCGGCATGGATTCGGTTTTATTCTGATCTGCCGGGACATAGCCTCTTCCTCGAGCGATGTTGATTTCCATCACAAGGGTAGCATTCTCTTCGAGAGTTGCAATGTGCAGATCGGGATTAAAGATCTCCAGGTCGCTGTCGGCAATGATATCGCCGGCTGTTACCGTTTTCGGTCCTACTGCATTGATGATAACTCTCTTTGAATTTTCTCCGTTAATACGGACCGCAAGTTTTTTCAGATTCAGGATAATTTCCGTAACATCTTCTTTCACTCCCGGTATTGTGGAAAACTCATGAAGTATCCCGTCGATTTTGACTGAAGTAACGGCAGCGCCGGGCAGAGACGAGAGAAGGATCCTTCTCAGGCTGTTGCCCAGAGTTGTTCCATAGCCTCTTTCAAGCGGTTCTACGACAAATTTGCCGTAATTTTCGTTTTCGTCAGAATAAAAGCATTCAATTGTTGGTTTTTCGATTTCTATCACTCAAAACCCTCCTTTATTTACTCAATCGCAGTTAAGCTGTCAGGCTATCTTACTTTGAGTACAACTCAACGATGAGGTGTTCAGCGATAGGAGTATCGATATCTTCTCTTCTCGGCATAGCAACAACCTTACCCTCAAGTTTTTCTACATCAACAGTAATCCATGAAGGCACACTGATTGACATATCCTTTATCTCCTTGAACTTTGGAGATGATACGCTTTTTTCCTTCACTTTAATAGAATCACCGGCTTTTACTGCAAAGGATGGAATGTTTTCCTTATGTCCGTTTACAGTAAAATGTCCGTGCCGAACGAGCTGTCTCGCTTCTTTTCTGGAAGAAGCAAATCCCATTCTGAACACAGCGTTATCTAATCTTGTTTCTAACATAATCAGCAGGTTTTCACCTGTAATACCCTTTTTCTTAGCAGCCTTTTCGAAGTAATTTCTGAACTGGGTCTCGAGGACTCCGTAGAATCTCTTAGCCTTCTGTTTTTCTCTCAGCTGTAAACCGTACTCAGAGATCTTCTTTCTGCTCTGTCCATGCTGTCCGGGCGCGTAATTTCTTTTTTCAACAGCGCATTTGGGGCTGTAACATCTTTCGCCCTTCAGGAACAGCTTCTGGCCTTCTCTTCTGCATAATCTGCATGAAGCATCCGTATATCTTGCCATTTTTAATTACACCTCCCTTTAATTAAACTCTTCTTCTCTTTGGCGGTCTGCATCCGTTGTGCGGAATCGGGGTGATATCTTTAATAAGATTGATTTCGAGTCCAGCAGCCTGCAGTGCTCTGATCGCTGCTTCACGACCGGAACCAGGTCCCTTTACATAAACCTCTACCATCTTAAGACCGTGCTCCATAGCACCCTTAGCAGCTTCTTCAGCAGCCATCTGAGCAGCAAAAGGAGTGGATTTTCTTGATCCCTTGAAGCCAAGTGATCCAGCGCTTGACCAGGACAAAGCATTTCCGCTGAGGTCTGTAAGAGTTACCAGAGTATTGTTAAAGGTGGATTGGATATGAGCCTGACCACGTTCAATGTTCTTGCGTTCTCTTCTCTTTTTTCTAACTGTCTTCTTTACAGTTTTAGCCATTTTCCGTTACCTCCTTACTTCTTCTTCTTTCTTCCTACAGTCTTCTTCGGACCTTTTCTGGTTCTTGCATTTGTCTTGGTTTTCTGACCTCTAACAGGCAATCCTCTTCTGTGACGGATTCCTCTGTAGCAGCCGATTTCCATAAGTCTTTTAATATTCAGGGAGATTTCTCTGCGAAGATCTCCTTCTACAACATATTCCGTGTCAATGATCTTTCTGATGGTACCAGCTTCGTCCTCAGAGAGATCCTTAACTCTTGTATCTGGATTGACTCCAGCTTTTGCGAGTATCTCTAAGGAAGTAGGTCTGCCTATTCCGTAAATATACGTTAGTCCAATCTCTACTCTTTTATCTCTTGGTAAGTCGACACCCGATATACGAGCCATAAGTTATCCTCCTTACTTGCATACTGAATTTTCTGTTGTGAAAATTTGTTTGCTGATTTTAGAATTATTTATCTGGAATACCATTTGAGGTAGTTTTCTTATCTCACGATAATAAAACACAGCCGCTCCCCCAAGGGTTGTTCCTAATGCTTTGTTATCGCCTTGTTTTTCCGAAGGCAAACTTTCTTCTGACTGGCTTTGCAGGATGAAAGCCACCTATATATCGATCATCTTTAACAGAAACGATGTACTCCCGAATAAAGAAGTGATTCCTTCCGTGACCGTTTCTGTCAGAGATGAACGATATATCAAATGCTCAGATCCGTAACCAATCATAGCTCAGTAAAGATTGCGCCTAATTGATTGTTGCCCAAAAAAGCGAAATAATTACACATAGATTTCGAGAAATTTCCTAAAAACTGGGTAATTTCTCGATTGATCACAATATTTTTATTTTACCACAATTGCAGTTTGATTTCATCAACTAGTTGCTGGGAATATCAAATTTTTTCTGACAGCCGTTCCCCTGCCCCCATTGACTCCATCTCTTCATTGTTTGCTTCGGAAACATTCCTTATAGAATCCGAAATCATTCCATGGTTATACTGTTTCCGGGAAAGAGCGAATTTTACTTTAAAACCTAGTATGCCAATCAGCGACCCTCACTGGCAGAAAAAAGCATTTCCATAAGAAACCGTAAACCATTCCTGATTTTGATGCAGAGCATCATTAAAATCAGGTGGTTTCGAGAAAATACTTATTTCGTTTCGGTTTCCAAGAATATTTCGCGCTTAGCCTTGTGTCTGCTTGTGCTTGGGATTTTCACAGATAATCATGACCTTCCCATTTCTCTTGATGATTTTGCACTTTTCGCAGATCGGCTTAACGGAAGCTCTGACTTTCATTTTTCCTTCCTCCTTGCAATGCTTGCTAATTTTCCGAAAGACTTTGCCATTAGGCTCATCTTTCGAAAAATTTCCTGCGCATAAAGTTTTTAATTTTTATTTATCTCTCCATGTAATTCTTCCTCTGGTGAGATCGTAAGGAGATAATTCAACCTTAACACGATCACCCGGCAGAATTCTGATGAAGTTCATTCTAATTTTACCTGAAATGTGCGCCAGTACTTCGTACCCATTTTCCAGCCTGACAATAAACATTGCATTTGGCTGAGCTTCCAACACGGTACCAAATACCTCTATGACATCTTTCTTTGCCATATATTACACCTCTCTTTTACTAGTTCGCCCGGTTTTACGCATCTATCACATTTGCTGCGCAAACAGTCGACAAACTTATGCAACGAAAATCACGAATCTACAATTGTAGATTTAGACTGCTTTTGCTTACGAAACGCCAAACAGCGTCAAAAGCTCCGGCTCACCATCAGTAATAACAACAGTATTTTCATAATGAGCGGAAAGTTTCCCATCAACTGTGACTACAGTCCAATTATTTTGAAGGACCTCGACCTCATAGTCTCCCTGGTTGATCATGGGTTCAATGGCGAACACCATGCCGGGAGCAAGCCGCGGACCTCTGCCCGGTTTTCCGTAGTTTGGAATCTGAGGCTCTTCATGCATTGCCCTGCCAACTCCGTGTCCTACAAAATCCCGAATGACAGAAAATCCTTCCGCTTCCGCTTTTCTTTGAATCGCCGCGGAAATGTCCGAAAGCCGATATCCAACTTTACAAAACTTCAGTCCTTCGAAAAAACTTTGTTCTGTTACCGTAATCAGCTTTTGTGCTTCCGGGCTGATTGCTCCTACCGGATAGGTTCTTGCAGCGTCGCTGACATACCCTTTATAGGTGCTTCCAACGTCAACGCTTACGATATCACCATCTTTAAGAATCTTTTTCTCCGAAGGGATACCATGAACCACTTCCTCGTTCACCGAGACACATGCGCTCGCAGGGTAGCCATTATATCCTTTAAAGCTGGGAATCATCCCATTCTTTAAAATTGTACTCTCGACAAAATCGTCGATTTCCTTTGTGGACATCCCTGGACGAATCATGCTTGATAGTTCCGATAGAATAAATGCGGTGACCTTTCCGGACTCTCTCATGATATCAATTTCCTGTTGTGATTTGATGATAATCATTCATGATCTCCTATTGCACTCACAATGCCATCAAAAACCTCATCAAGTCCTTTGCTTCCGTCGACATGTGCGATGTTGCCTACCTTTTCATAATAGGCCACAAGGGGCTTCGTCAGTGCGGCGTAGACTTCGATACGGTTTTCAACCGTTGCAGCGGTGTCATCAGATCTCTGATAGAGAGCTCCTCCGCAAACATCACAGATACCTTCCTTTTCAGGGGGCATATTGATGACATGATAACTGGCACCGCAGTTTCTGCAAACTCTTCTTCCAATTAATCTCATCATCAGTACTTCCTTGTCGATATCGATATCGAGCACCATATCAACAGAAAGGTTTCTTTCATTTAAAAATTTATCCAGCTGTTCCGCCTGGTTTACTGTCCTTGGAAAACCGTCCAGTAGAAAGCCGTTCTTACAGTCTTCCTCTATCAGGCGTGCTTCCGCAATCTCTAAAACTAGATTATCAGGAACGAGTTCACCCTTGTTCATGTATTCTTGCGCCTTAATGCCAAGTTCTGTTCCCTCTTTAATGTGACGTCTGAAGATGTCACCGGTTGAGATGTGAGGGATGTTGTATTTCTGGCATATTCTGGCTGCTTGAGTACCCTTACCGGCACCTGGGGGGCCGAGTAGTATAAGTCTCATTCTCAAGATCCTCCATGCAAATCCTCTAAGCATGAAATCATTTAAGCTTTCGATTTCAACTGCTATTTGAGGAACCCTTGGTAATTTCTCATAACCATTTGCGATTCTAGCTGTTTCATTGTGTCAAGTGCAACACCGACTACGATTAGCAGTGACGTTCCGCCAAAGCTTACGTTCATTGGTGTCAGGTGGCTGATCAGGGTCGGCAGCGTCGCAATGAAGGCAAGGAAAACAGCCCCAACAAATGTGATTCTGGTCATTACTTTATTTAAATATTCAACTGTTGATCTACCGGGTCTGATTCCGGGGATAAATCCACCGTTCGCTTTCATGTTGTTCGCTACTTCCATCGGATTAAAAGTAACCGCTGTATAGAAATAGGTAAAGAACATGATTAGTATAACATTAAGCAAACCGTAAATCCATACACCCGGGTTTCCCTGCAGAGAAAACCACTTCTGTACAAAGGCGGTAAAATTACCACCGCTGGGCAGAAAGTAGGTAACTGTCAGAGGGAATTGCAGCAGAGACAGAGAGAAGATGACCGGTATAACGCCGGCTTGGTTCACCTTCATCGGAATGTGGGTGCTCTGTCCTCCGTACATTTTTCTTCCGACAACACGCTTCGCATACTGTACGGGGATTCTTCTCTGTCCCTGCTGGATGAGAATGATTCCCACAATTACGATCAGCGCGAATACAACAAACAGGAGGATGGTTACAATACCCATTTCGCCTGCCTGCAGCTTCACCCATGTCTGGTGGAAAGCACTTGGAATGCGGGATACGATACCTGCCATGATGATGAGTGAGATCCCGTTTCCAATGCCGTTTTCATTGATCTGCTCGCCGAGCCACATCAGGAATGCGGTACCAGCGGACAGTGTCAAAACGATAACTGTGATAGAGAAAAAGTCCTTGCTGACAACCGCCTGGCGGAACAGTCCCACGGAAAGTCCGATGGCCTGAACAAACGCCAATACGACGGTGAGATATCTCGTATACTGAGCAATCTTCTTTTTTCCTTCGGTTCCTTCCTTTGCAAGAGCCTCCAGGCTGGGCACCGCAATGGTAAGAAGCTGTAAAATAATCGAGGCCGTTACATAAGGAGTGATGCTCAAAGCAAAGATTGTAAAGTTGCTGAACGCCCCTCCTGAGAACAGGTCAAACAGGCCAAACAGTCCTGTGTTGCCGCTGAATACTTCCTTGAGGATATCTCTGTCAATACCGGGCACCGGAATGTTTGAACCAAGTCTGAAAACAAAAAGCATTAACAATGTGAAGATGATCTTTTTTCTGATATCCGCGATCTTCCACGCCTGGCCGATTGTTTTTATCATGCTCATCTTAGATCACCTCTGCCTTTCCTCCGGCTTGTTCGATCTTCTCTATAGCAGTTTTACTAAATTTGTGAGCCTGAACGGTTACACTCTTTTCAAGATTACCCTCTCCAAGAATTTTGATTCCGTCAACAACCTGCTTTGCTAATCCCTTCTCCTTCAGAAGCTCGGGAGTAACCACGGTACCTGCTTCAAATATATTTAAGTCATCAACATTTAGAATGATATATTCTTTCTTCCAGATGTTTGTGAAGCCCCTCTTCGGGATTCTTCTGTATAATGGCATCTGGCCGCCTTCGAAACCAAGTCTGGTTCCGCCGCCGCTTCTGGAATTCTGTCCATTCATACCTCTTCCCGCGGTCTTACCCTGTCCGGTAGCTGTACCTCTGCCCTTTCTCTTAGGCTTTCTGGTAGAACCCTCTGCAGCTTTTAATTCATGCAGTTTCATTTCTCAACACCTCCAATCTTACACTTCTTCTATCTGTAAAAGATGCTTTACTTTTTCTACCGCTCCGCGTGTCTGGGGGGTGTCGGGACGTTCCACCGTCTGATTCAGTTTTCTCAGTCCCAACGCTTCGACTACTTTTCTTTGAAGTGGGGAAGCGCCGATGACACTCTTGGTTAACGTGATTTTAATTGTTTTATCTGCCATTTACGTCTCCTCCTTATCCAAGTATTTCTTCCTTAGTTTTCCCTCTGAGTCTCGCGATCTGATCAACAGTCTTAAGACCTCTCAGGCCTTCAATTGTAGCGTATGCCATGTTACCCGCATTGTTTGAGCCAATAGACTTCGCTCTTACGTCTTTCACGCCAGCAAGTTCTAATACAGTACGTACTGCACTTCCCGCGATTACTCCTGTACCGGGAGCAGCAGGCATGATCAGAACCTCTCCGGCGCCGAAAATTCCCAGGTTCCTGTGAGGAACTGTTGTTCCTACCATAGGAACATATATCAATTTTTTCTTTGCATCTTCGATTGCTTTTCTTACGGCCTCAGGAATTTCCTGAGCTTTTCCAAGACCTACGCCAACATATCCTTCGCCGTTTCCGACTACAACAGTTACGCTGAATCTGAAGTTTCTTCCGCCCTTAACAACCTTTGCAACACGTCTGATGTTAACGATGGATTCCTTTAAGTCAAGCTTGGATGCATCAATCATATTCTGTCGCATTCCTTTTCTCCCTTCCTGTTAGAATTTCAGTCCGGCTTCACGTGCTCCGTCAGCCAGTTCTTTTACTCTTCCGTGATATAAGAATCCGCCTCTGTCAAAGGCAACGGTTTCGATTCCCTTTTCAAGGGCTCTCTTTGCCACAGCTTCTCCAACCAGCTTTGCAGCCGCTTTGTTTCCGCCGTATGCAGCCTGCGCCTTTATGTCTTTATCAAGGGTGGATGCAGCAGCCAACGTTGCTCCGCTGACGTCGTCTATGATCTGAACGGAGATATTTTTGATGCTTCTAAAAACGCAAAGTCTTGGTCTTTCAGGAGTTCCGGACAGGTTTTTCCTGACTCTTGCATGTCTGGCCAGACGTCTCTCTGTTCTACTCTCTTTTGCCATTTATCTCACTCCTTCCTATTTCTTCTTACCGCCGGTCTTGCCTTCTTTTCTGCGGATTACTTCGCCAGCGTACTTAATTCCCTTGCCCTTATATGGCTCAGGCTGTCTCCACTTTCTGACGTTTGCCGCATAGTTTCCAACAAGTGCCTTGCTGATACCTCTGACGATGATTTCAGTTGGGGTCGTAACCTCAGTCTGAATTCCATCAGGGTCTACCATTTCGATAGGATGTGAGTAACCCAGGTTCATTACAAGGGTATTGCCCTTCTTTTCAGCTTTGTAACCAACGCCGACCATCTGGAGTTTTTTCTCGAATCCGGTTGTTACTCCTGTTACCATGTTGCTGATCAGCGTTCTGGAAAGTCCGTGAGCGGATCTTGCTTCCTTAACGTCAGAATCTCTGGTAACGGTCAGTACACCGTCATTAATCTCAACTTTTATTAATTTGCTGATCTGTTCCTGCAATTCACCTTTCGGACCCTTTACAGTAACAACATTGCTGTCGCTTACCTTAACCTCTACGCCGGCAGGAAGAGCAACAGGCAGTCTACCTATTCTTGACATCTTCTATTTCCTCCCTACCAAACATAGCAAATAACTTCGCCGCCTACGCCTAGTTTTCTGGCTTCCTTGTCGCTGATGATTCCATTTGAAGTGGAAATAATGGCGATCCCAAGTCCTCCAAGTACTTTTGGCACCTCGTCGCTCTTGGCATATACCTTAAGCCCCGGCTTAGAAATTTTCTTGATACCACTAATAACGCGTTCTTTATCTGCACCGTATTTCATATAAATCTTGATGGTGCCCTGTTTATCATCTTCTATAACGTCAAACCCTTTAATGTAGCCTTCAGCAGTCAGGATTCCCGCGATGGATTTCTTCATCTTGGAACCAGGAATCTCAACGGTCGCATGTCCTACAGTATTGGCATTTCTGATTCTTGTTAGCATATCTGCTATAGGATCTGTCATGGTCATTTTTGAAGTACCTCCTTCCTATTTACTATCATTTACCAGCTTGCTTTCTTAACGCCTGGAATTTCACCTTTGTAAGCCAGTTCTCTGAAACAGATACGGCATATACCATATTTTCTCAAAACCGAATGCGGTCTTCCGCAAATTCTGCATCTTGTATATGCGCGCGTTGAAAACTTAGGTTTTCTAGCCTGTTTTACTTTGAGAGATGTCTTTGCCATTTGTTCCCTCCTATTTCTCGAACGGCATTCCCAGGAACTCGAGAAGAGCCAATGCTTCTTCGTCTGTCTTTGCCGTTGTGGTGAATACGATATTCATTCCTTTGATTTTGTCTACCTTGTCAAAGTTGATTTCAGGGAAAATAAGCTGTTCTTTGATTCCCATAGAGTAATTTCCTCTGCCATCAAATGAATTCTTGCTCACTCCTTTAAAGTCCCTTACTCTAGGAAGAGAAATGTTGAAGAATTTGTCTGCAAACTCATACATGCTGTCCCCTCTTAAGGTAACCTTAGCTCCGACAGACATTCCCTGTCTTAACTTGAAGTTTGCAATAGACTTCTTTGACTTTGTAACAACCGGTTTCTGACCGCTGATCAGGGAAAGTTCTTCCACTGCGGTCTCCATCAGCTTGGCGTTGTCCTTCGCGTCTCCAAGACCCATGTTAATGGTGATCTTTTCGAGTTTCGGCACTTCCATAACATTCTTATATTTGAACTTTTCCATTAAAGCGTTAAATGTTTCACTTTTATAAGTTTCTCTCAGTCTAGCTGCCAAGATTGTTCCCTCCTTTCAAACTAATTAGTCGATTACCTGACCGGTTTTCTTGGATACTCTCTTCTTCTTTCCGTTCTCGATCTTGTATCCGATTCTCGTCGGGGCCTTTGCCTTGCTATCATAGAGCATTACATTTGAAACATGGATAGGACCTTCCTGATGCTTGATTTCAGCTTTCAGTGTTCTCGTTTGTTTCTGGTGCTTTGTCTGGATGTTGATTCCCTCTACGATAACTTTCTCTTCTGTCGGCATTGCTCTCAGAACCTTGCCCTTTTTTCCTTTATCCTTACCGGTAATAACCATTACCGTATCGTCTTTCTTAATATGCATCTGTACACCTCCCCACTAAAGTACTTCTGGTGCCAATGACACGATTTTCATAAAGCTCTTTTCTCTAAGCTCCCTGGCTACTGGCCCGAAAATACGAGTTCCAACAGGATTCTTATCTTCCTTTATAATAACCGCTGCATTCTGGTCGAACTTGACATAGCTTCCGTCAACTCTTCTGGCGCCATGCTTTGTTCTGACAACAACAGCTTTCACAACGTCGCCCTTTTTGACAACTCCGCCCGGAGTCGCTTCTTTTACAGCGCACACGATGATATCGCCTATGTTCGCATAATGGCGGCTTGTTCCCCCCAGTATACGGATACACAATAATTCTTTCGCGCCTGAATTGTCAGCTACTCTTAATCTGCTTTCCGGCTGAATCATGACTGGTGCCTCCTTTACTATTTAACTTTTTCCATTACGTTGACAAGTCTCCATCTCTTATCTTTGGAAAGAGGTCTTGTTTCCATAATTCTTACTTTATCGCCGATGTTGCACTCATTATTTTCATCATGAGCCTTAAACTTCTTGGTTCTCTTTACAGATTTTCCGTAAAGGGAATGTCTTACGAAGTCTTCGACAGCAACAACGATTGTCTTATCCATCTTATCGCTTACAACTAAGCCAACCTTGGTCTTTCTTCTGTTTCTATCTTGAATATCCAACATATTACATCCTCCTTTCGATTATCCTTGAACCTTCTTCAGCTCTTTTTCTCTGATTATGGTCTTCACGCGTGCGATTTCTTTCTTGACGTCCCTCATCTTGATGGGATTTTCAAGCTGACCTGTTACGTGCTGGAATCTCAGATTAAAGAGTTCATTCTTCAGCTTCTTTACTTCAGCAGTCAGTTCGACTTCTGTCATTTCTCTCATCTTTTCAATCTTCATTACGCTTCACCACCCTCTGCAATTTCCTGGCCTTTGATGGCAAACTTGCTCTTTACGGGAAGCTTGTGGGATGCAAGCCGCATAGCTTCTCTAGCAGCAGCCTCCGACACGCCCTCGATTTCGAACATGACTCTTCCCGGTTTTACTACTGCTACCCAGTACTCAGGAGCTCCCTTACCGGAACCCATTCGGACTTCAGCAGGCTTCTTCGTTACCGACTTGTGTGGGAAAATCTTTATAAATACTTTACCACCTCTTTTGATAGATCTGGTCATCGCAATACGGGCAGACTCTATCTGATTTGAAGTGATCCAACCACATTCCTGTGCAATCAGGCCATATGCACCGTAAGTAATGGTATTACCCTTGGTTGCTATGCCCTTCATTCTTCCTCTGTGGACTCTACGACGTTTCACTCTTTTTGGCATTAACATCGCTGTCTTCCTCCTTTCTCTATCGCTTATTCTGTTGCTTCAGCTGCTGGTGCTTCTGCCTTTACTTCCTGTGGAGCAGGAGCTGCTGCCGGCTTCGGAGTTCTGGTTCTTGGGTTTACAGCTCTCTTTTCTTCCGGTCTGCTTTCACCTCTCGGGCCGTTTCTATCGTCTCTTCTTGGCCTGTCACCATCTCTTCTCGGCCTGTTGTCACCATCTCTTCTCGGTCTGTCGTTTCTTCTTCTGTCTCCGCCTCTTTCCGGCTTATCTTCCGGAATCGGACTCTTCAGACCTTTTTCAAGAATCTCGCCGTGATTGATCCAGACTTTGATTCCAATTTTTCCGTAGGTTGTATTTGCTTCAGCAAAACCATAATCGATATTCGCTCTCAGTGTATGGAGCGGAACATTACCCTCGCTGTACTTTTCGCTTCTGGCAATTTCAGCGCCGCCCAGTCTTCCGGAAACAAGAACCTTGATTCCTTTTGCACCGGATTTCATGGTTCTTCCGATGGCCTGTTTCATGGCTCTTCTGAAAGAGATTCTCTTTTCGAGAGCTTGTGCAATGCTTTCAGCGGTCAGCTGTGAATCGAGCTCGATTCTCTTGATTTCCACGATATTGATCAGCGTGCTCTTGCCGGTAAGCTTTTCAACCTCAGCCTTGAGCTCGTCGATTCCGTTACCGGATCTTCCGATAACCATACCGGGCTTCCCAGTGAGAACGGTTATTTTAACCTGATTGTTTGCTGCTCTATCAATTAATACCTTTGAAATTCCTGCTGCGTAAAGTCTTTTCTTCACAAATTCTCTGACCTTGTGGTCTTCTACGAGATAATCTGCAAAATCTTTCTTATCTGCATACCATTTGGAATCCCAGTCTTTTATAATGCCCACTCTCAATCCATGTGGACTTACTTTCTGACCCATTCAACGAACCTCCTGTTCTGAATATTTTATCTTTCCTTTAAAGTAACGCCTACGTGGCTGCTTCTCTTTAGAATAACGGATGCTCTGCCCTGCGCTCCGGCTCTCCATCTCTTCATTGTGGGTCCCTGGTGGGCATAAACTTCAGCTACATAGAGCTTGTCAACGTTCATGTCGAAATTGTTCTCAGCGTTTGCTGCTGCTGATTTAACAACCTTCTCAACGATTTCAGCGCCCTTTCCGGGTGTGAATTTTAATATGGTCAGCGCCTCGCCTAAGTTCTTTCCTCTTACCAGATCGGTAACAGGCTTCAGCTTGATAGGAGACATCCTTACATATTTTGCAACTGCTTTTGCTTCCATTGATTAAGATCCTCCTTTACTTATTTTTTCTTAACTTTCGAAGACTTATCTGCGGCATGACCTCTGTAGTTTCTGGTAGGAGCGAATTCTCCGAGTCTGTGTCCAACCATGTCTTCAGTGATATATACCGGAACGTGCTTTTTTCCGTCATGCACCGCGATTGTGTGTCCCACCATCTGCGGGAATATAGTTGATGGCCTTGACCATGTTTTCAGAACTTTCTTTTCGTTTGCTGCGTTCAGGCCATCGATGACCTTGAGCAACTTTTCATTTACAAAAGGGCCTTTTTTTAGTGATCTTCCCATTTTTTCTGCTTCCTCCCTTCAACTATTTTTCGTTACGTTTCTTTACGATATATTGATTTGACGGTTTATTCTTCTTTCTTGTCTTATATCCAAGAGCAGGCTTACCCCAAGGAGTAACCGGGCTAACTCTACCAATACCGGTCTTTCCTTCTCCACCACCGTGCGGATGGTCGTTCGGGTTCATTACGGAACCTCTGACAGTAGGTCTGATACCCATGTGTCTTTTTCTTCCGGCTTTACCGATCTTGATATTTTCGTGGTCCAGATTTCCAACTTCGCCGATGGTAGCTCTGCACTCGATTCGGATTCTTCTCACTTCTCCGGAAGGAAGTCTTACGGATGCGTAATTTCCTTCTTTCGCCATGAGCTGAGCGCCGTTTCCTGCGGAACGAACCATCTGTCCGCCCTTGCCAGGCTTAAGCTCGATGTTGTGGATGATTGTACCAACGGGAATGTTCTTTACAGGAAGCGCATTTCCTACCTTGATGTCAGCATCCGGTCCGGATACGAGCACATCGCCGACCTTCAGTTTGTTTGGCGCGATGATATATCTTTTTTCTCCGTCGGCATATACGATCAGAGCGATATTTGCACTTCTGTTAGGATCGTACTCGATGGTTGCTACATTACCAGGGATACCATCTTTTGTTCTCTTAAAATCGATGATTCTGTACTTTGGTCTTGTACCGCCGCCTCTGTGTCTTACGGTGATCTTACCACGGACGTTTCTTCCCGCGTTTTTCTTTAATGTAACCGTAAGAGACTTTTCCGGGGTACTTGTTGTGATTTCTTCAAAAGTTGAAACCGTCATTCCTCTTAATCCAGGAGTGGTCGGATTATACTTTTTAATTCCCATATCTTTCGTCCCTCCTTACAGACCTTGGAAGAATTCGATTTCCTTACTCTTTGCTGTAAGGGTTACGATGGCTTTTTTGGATGCTGCCGTTCTTCCCACGTTTTTTCCCATTCTCTTTACTTTACCTTGAACATTCATAATGTTTACTTTTTCTACTTCTACTCCGAAGATTTCTTCCAGTGCGTGCTTTACCTGAGTTTTGTTTGCGCTGGTAGCAACCTTGAAGGTATATTTTTTATTAGCCGCGTCGTCCATGGATCTTTCGGAAATGACCGGCTTAATAATAATGTCGTAGGCGGTTGTCATTATGCATACACCTCCTCAATCTTGTTGATCGCATCTTTCGTCACGATGAAGCTTGTATAGTTGATGATCTCATATACGTTCATTGTGCCTACAAGAGCAGTTCTAACTCCGGGGATGTTGGCAGCGGACTTGATTACGTTTTCATCCTTTTCTGCCATTACGATAAGGGCTTTTTTAGCAGCCTTTACGTTTGCCAGTACTTTGATCATTTCCTTTGTCTTTGGTTCAGCAAAGGAAAGGGAATCCAGTACGATAATTTCTTTTTCCTCCACCTTTGAGGATAAAGCGGACTTTAATGCAAGTCTCTTTAATTTCTTGGATACTGTATATCTGTAATCTCTCGGTTTCGGTGCGAATACGATACCGCCGCCGATCTGAGATGGATCCGTTGAGCTTCCCTGTCTGTGACGTCCTGTTCCCTTCTGTCTGAAAGGTTTTCTTCCGCCGCCTCTGACTTCAGCTCTGGTCTTGGCTGACTGGGTTCCCTGTCTCTGATTTGCAAGATAGTTCTTGACAACTTCATGTACAGCGTACTGATTTATTTCGATTCCAAAGATCTCATCTTTTAATTCGATGGTACCGGCTTCTGCTCCGGCCATGTTCAGCATAGTTACTTTTGCCATTTTACTTCCTCCTTTCTGAAGTCTTTATCTATTTGTCCTGACCTTTAACTGCGTATTGAATGCGGAGCAAGCCACCCTTAGCACCGGGAACCGCGCCTTTTACCAGCATCAGGTTTCTGTCTTCGATGACCTTTACAAGAACGACGTTCTGAACA